>CAMVIN010000062.1 GCA_947167565.1 uncultured Clostridia bacterium
AATGATGATGATTTAAAAAAAAGAGATTTAGAATCTCTTAGAAGAAAAAATGATAATTTTGGAGATCATATGAATAATAATTTTTATACAGTTTTATTTAATAAAGATACTGGTATTATTATAGCAAATGGAGATAAAGGAAGTAAAAGCGTTTAGGAAAAAAATATTGGAATGCAGAAAAGCCAGAAGGCGAATCTGGTTATATTATGATTGCAAAGGTGTATATAAGGATAATGGATATTACCAGTTTGTTCATGATTTCTCTAAAGAAGATGGTAGGGAGCGCTATTATATATTAAATAATGATTTAGAGAGCTGCAGAGAACTGTTTTCGGAAAAGCAACTTTCACATGTAATACAATTTGGGAGTGATGAGCATAAATTGCTGTATTGTCTTGCCACTTGTGTTATTGCGCCATATATAGAAAAGCATAATTATTTACCTTTTTCCAGTGATGATTATGCAAAGTTATTGGATGTTTCAACAATGCCGTCTCTGGTATATTTACAACATGCGGTATATCATGCGAATATACCATGGAAATATTCCTTGGACAGGATGCAGGTTGATAAAGTAGTGGTTACAGCCAAAAAGGAAAAAGAGGTATATTTGAAAACGCACTGTTTTACGAAGCAGTATATATTGCCATATTGTATGCCGCGATTTGATTTTTTGGATGCAAATGTCGAGCCCCAAAAGAAAATTCTTTTTGCGCCATCGTGGAGAAAATATCTTGTGGATGTGGTGCAGAAGGAGTGGGTTACTTGTGAGGACAGGTTTTTGAAGTCTCGATTTTACTTGGAAACTCAGGCTTTTTTGACAGACAAATCCCTACTCTGTTTTTTGAAAAGGAAAGGGTATATACTTGATTTTAAGTTACATCCCATTTTAATGAGATATGCGAAGAATTATCATTTAGATGGTGAAATTGTCAGAATTGCCGAAAACTCTGTAAAAGATGAGGACTATATGATTTTTATTACCGATTTTTCCAGTTATGTGTTTGATTTTGTGTATCTGAAGCGTGCGATTTTATATTTTTTTCCGGATTATGAAGAATACAAGTCTGGAATGAGCGATTATTGGGAGACAAGTCCATCCCAAGAGGATGGTTTTGGCGAATTTACCGTGCGTGCTGAGGATGCAATTCGTTCATTGAAAAAATTGATTCGACATAAGGGAAAAACCTCAAAAGAATACTTGAAAAAGATGGAGGATATATTTTTTTTCCAGGATAATAAAGCAAGAGAACGGATATATGATAATCTAAGTGGAAATCGCAAAAAGGGAAAAATTTAAATCCGGGGAATATTGGATTTGCGGATAAAATATATAGGAGCAGGAAGAACAGGTAGAGTTACGTCATGGTGGCTCTGCCTGTTTTTTGTTTTATGGTTGACAAAACAGAGTAGTTTTTTTATCATTATTTAGAGGGGAAATACTTCTAAAATATAGGAGGCCAAGATGAAGAGACAATTTACAACGAATGCTGAGAAAGCAATAAATAAAGCGGCCAAGTATGCGGCTAAGCTGGAGAATCCAATTGTGGGCTCAGAACACCTGCTGTTTGGTCTGAGTGCCGCCCCGGGGATTGCATCTGCCGTTTTAAAGGAAAACGGTATGGATAAAGATGCTGTTCGTTTTGAAGTGGAAAATTACTGCGGAACAGGGGATGTTGCTCTGTTAGAAGATGCTTCGGGAGGAGAGATGTCTCCGAAGTTAGAGGAGCTGATTGTAAAGGGAGATGAGGAGGCTGCGAAACTTGACTCTGAGAAAATCGGAACGGAGCATTTGCTGCTTGCCATTTTAAAGGATATCAACTGTGTGGCATATCATGTCCTTCTTGCTGCGGAGGCTAATATTCAGAAAATTTATATTGATATTATTACAACAATCGGAGCAGATTTATCTGTGGCGAAAAATGAGCTGCTTGCCAGTCGTTCCACGAACAGAAAGAGGAAGTCGGCGACACCGATGTTAGACCAGTACGGCAAGAATTTGAATCAGATGGCACAGGAGGGGAAGATTGATCCTGTCCTTGACAGAGAAGAGGAAATCAGTAGTGTGATTGAGATTCTGAGCCGGAGAACGAAGAATAATCCTTGCCTGGTAGGTGAGCCGGGAGTGGGTAAGACAGCGATTGCGGAAGGGCTTGCGGCGCGAATTGAAGAGGGAAGTGTGCCGGAGACGATGCTTGGCAAACAGGTCATTACAGTAGACCTTGCCGGAATGGTATCCGGCTCCAAATACCGCGGCGAGTTTGAAGAGAGAATGAAGGGACTTATCCGTGAGACAATGAGGAGTGGAAATATTCTCCTCTTCATTGATGAGCTTCATACAGTAATTGGTGCCGGCGGCGCGGAGGGTGCGATCAATGCGTCCAATATTTTGAAACCTGCATTGGCAAGAGGAGAACTTCAGGTAATCGGTGCAACTACAAGGGAGGAATACCGCAAACACTTGGAGAAAGATGCTGCGTTGGAGAGACGGTTCCAGCCGGTTGTGGTTGAAGAGCCGACGAGTGCGCAGACTCTGAATATGTTGAAGGGGTTGCGGCAGAGATACGAGGATTATCATCAGGTTACGATTAGTGACGAGGCACTTGAGGCGGCAGTTCGTCTTTCGGTGAGATATATCAATGACCGGTTTTTGCCGGATAAGGCAATTGACCTTATTGATGAGGCGGCTGCGAGATTTCGGCTGAAAAGTATTGTCAGCAAGAGTGATGTTCTTCTTGAACTTGAGCAGCGCGAGAGTGAATTGTATGACCAGCGGGAAAAGGCGCTTATCGCCGGAGATATGGATTTGGTGTTCAGTATCCGGGAAGATGAGAGAGCAGTGGCAGACAAGATAGAAAAAGAACGAAAAAAATGGGCGAAGAAAGAGAAGAAGGCAGACCGTACGATTACAGAGAGTCACATTGCGGAAATCGTGGCAAAATGGACTCATATTCCGGTCAAGCGTCTGGCAGAGGAAGAGGCCGAGCGGTTAAAGAATCTTGATTCGATTCTTCACGAACGGATTGTCGGTCAGGATGAGGCGGTTCAGGCCGTGGTACGGGCAGTCAGGAGAGGTCGTGTGGGACTGAAGGATCCGAAACGTCCGATTGGCTCCTTTTTGTTCCTTGGTCCTACCGGTGTCGGCAAGACAGAGCTCAGCAAGGCTCTCGCTGAAGCGGTATTTGGCTCGGAAAAGGATATGATTCGGGTTGATATGTCAGAGTATATGGAAAAGCAGAGTGTGTCCAAAATGATAGGTTCTCCTCCGGGGTATGTCGGCTATGAAGAGGGGGGACAGCTCAGCGAGAAAGTACGGCAGAAACCATATTCCGTTCTGTTATTTGATGAGATTGAAAAGGCGCATCCGGACGTTTTTAATATGCTGCTTCAGGTATTGGAAGACGGGCATATTACAGATGCTCACGGCAAAAAAATAGACTTTAAAAATACAATTATTATCATGACATCCAATGCCGGTGCCAACCGTATTATTTCGCCAAAGACTCTTGGATTCGGTCAGACGATGAGTGAGGAGGACAATCACAAGAAGATGAAAGAAGGCGTAATGGAGGAAGTAAAGCACATTTTCAAGCCAGAGTTCCTTAACCGCGTTGATGAGATGATTGTGTTCCATGCCTTGAGTAAGGAGAATATTAGGGACATTGCGGGAATCTTAGTGAAAAGTTTTGTCAAGCGGGTAAGTGACCAGATGTCAATTCAACTTGATTTTTCCAAAGAAGTCATTGAATATGTCGCAGATAAAGGATTTGACAAAGACTTCGGAGCACGTCCGATTCGCCGCGCTCTTCAGACCGAAGTAGAGGATGTGATCGCACAGGCGGTTCTTGCGGGAGAGATAAAAATGGGCGATGATGTGGATGTCAGACTCGAGAGTGGTGAGAGCGGTAAAACGGTAATTGTTCAGCGACATCATTCGTAGTTTTTTATAAAGTTTTGTGAAAAAAGGGTAGAAAAAAAAGCAGTAGTATTGTATACTGTAGATAGTGTAAAACACCGTGATGACAACAAAGGAGGATAAAAAGATGGGTGTTGTGGAAGAACTGATTACAAAAAATGAAGCAGGAACTTTAGATTTTGGAAATTATCTTTTGGATTCCAAAACAAAGAAGGATGGATTTCAGTTTGAGGGAGCGTCCTATAAGATTAAGACATTTAAAGAAATTACCAAATTGGAAAAAAACGGAGCTTTGGTTTATGAATCTGTACCTGGTTCTACCGTTACGAACTTTAAAGGTGGAAATGATGCGATTGAGTTTGACGTTGAGGCACCGGGAGATTTGAGTTTCACGGTAGAGATGGAGCCATCTGCGGAATATGAATTGTCAGTCAATGGAACATCGGCAGGCAAGATTAAGACCAATGTAGGCGGAAAACTGAGTGCCAGTCTTGAATTAGATGAGGGAAGCAAGGCAAGCGTTAAGATTACAAAGTGTTAGGATATAGTAGGCAGTAGGGGATTATGGCAAAAGAAAAGACATTGTTTTATTGTAAAGAATGTGGATATGAAGTTTCCAAGTGGCAGGGGCAGTGTCCCGGCTGCCATGAGTGGAATACATTGGTTGAGGCGCCGTCGGCAGGTGGCGTGAGAGGAAAGCGCAGTACGGTATCTAAGGGAGCGGTACTGCGGGAGAATCCTCCAGCGCGTCTCAACGAAATTGAGAGTCAGGAGAGTTGCCGTCACAGAACCGGTATGTCAGAGATGGACCGGGTACTCGGAGGCGGCATTGTACCGGGCTCTCTTATTTTAGTGGGCGGTGACCCGGGAATCGGCAAATCTACTCTGCTCCTGCAGGTGTGCCGGCTTCTTTCTGAGCAGAACATGCGTGTTCTTTATGTATCGGGGGAAGAGTCGGCAAGGCAGATTAAGATGCGGGCGGAGAGAATCGGAACCTTTTCCAATGAGATGTATTTGTATGCAGAGACGTGTATGGGAACGATTTTGCAGGCGGTCGAGCAGATTCAGCCGAAAGTTCTCATTGTGGACTCAATTCAGACGGTCTTTGAAGAGACTGTCGATGCTGCGCCGGGAAGTGTCAGTCAGGTGCGGGAGATTACGGGAACGCTGCTTCAGTTGGCAAAGAGCAAAAATATTACCGTGTTTATCGTTGGCCATGTGACCAAAGAGGGAAATGTGGCGGGCCCTCGCATGTTAGAGCACATGGTGGATACGGTCCTCTATTTTGAGGGAGATAAGACGGCAATGTATCGGATTCTGCGTGGCGTGAAGAATCGTTTTGGCTCAACGAATGAGATTGGAGTCTTTGAGATGCGCAACCGTGGCCTCGTAGAAGTTCCGGATCCGTCCGAATTTATGCTGCAGGGCCGGCTCGAAAATGAGGCGGGATCTGTTGTGGCGTGCACGATGGAGGGAAGCCGGCCGTTTTTAATTGAGGTTCAGGCGCTTGTCTGTCAGACCAGTTTTCCTATGCCGAGGAGAACGGCGGTCGGAACCGATTTTAACCGCGTCAATCTGTTGATGGCTGTGTTGGAAAAGAGACTGGGCATCCGTCTCGGAGACTGTGATGCTTATGTCAATGTCGCCGGCGGCATGCGTGTGGTTGAACCGGCGCTTGACCTCGCGCTGGTGGCTGCACTGTTGTCCAGTCATAACGGCCGCAGTCTGGCATCGGGTACGATGCTTTTTGGCGAAGTTGGCCTGGTCGGTGAAGTGCGCGCTGTTTCACAGGCAGAGAACCGTGTCGCCGAGGCAATCAAGAGCGGTTATGACACCTGCGTTCTGCCGGAGAGTAACAGGCAGTCCATCATCAAATCCGGTAACCTCGATGTGAGCAAAGTCAAGCTCATCGGTGTGAAACATGTCAGGGAGATTGGTGAGGTTTTTTGACTTGTATTGTTAATATAGTATGGAGTATAAAAAATTCCCCTTGACTTTTCATTTTTCAAATACTATAATGACAATAACATGTTGAAGAGAAGAGTAGGATGTGGAACATGACAGAGAGAAGCACCGCGTGCTGAAAGTGCTTTCTTGTGAAGGATCTGAACACCACCTCGGAGTGACCCCAATAAGGTCCGGTATGACACCGTTATCATCTGAATGAAGCCGGACGGCGATATAAGTTTTTCTGTTATAGAAGTCAGAGAACATGCCGTCAACAAGGGTGGAACCGCGAGAATATTGAATTTATCGTCTCGTCCCTTTTTAAGCCGTTAAGAGGGGATGGGATTTTTTTATTGTAATATATTTTTTGTAAGGAAGGTGCAAAGTATGAAAGTGATTTTGAAGGATGGCTCCAGCAAGGAGTACGAACAGGCAATGCCGATTATCGACATTGCAAAAGATATCAGCGAGGGACTTGCCCGGGTGGCATGTGTCGCTGAGTTAGACGGAGAGGTTGTAGATTTGAGAACCGTGGTAGACGGGGAACATGAGTTGAATATATTGACCTTTGACAGTCCGGAGGGGAAGGCAGCATACCGTCATACCGCATCCCATGTACTGGCGCAGGCAATCAAGCGTCTGTATCCGGAGGCAAAATGTGCCATTGGCCCGTCGATTGAAGAGGGATTTTACTATGATTTTGATATGCCGTCGTTAGACCGCGAGGCGTTGGACAAAATCGAAAAAGAAATTAAAAAAGTAATCAAAGAAGGAGCTTCCCTTGAGCGGTTTACACTGCCGAGAGAAGAGGCAATCAAGCTGATGGAGGAGAGAGAGGAGCCGTATAAGGTAGAGCTCATTCGTGACCTTCCGGAGGAGGCTGAGATTTCTTTTTATCAGCAGGGAGAATTTATTGACCTCTGTGCAGGCCCGCACCTGATGAGCACCAAGCCGCTCAAGGCAGTGAAACTCATTTCATCATCCGGCGCGTACTGGAGAGGAAACGAGAAAAATAAAATGCTCACTCGTATTTACGGAACTGCCTATACAAAGAAAGCAGATCTGGATGCGTATCTGGAGCATTTGGAAGATATCAAAAAGCGCGACCACAACAAGCTTGGCCGCGAGCTGGAATTGTTTACAACGGTAGACGTGATTGGACAGGGACTTCCGCTGATTCTTCCGAAGGGAGAAATTATTATCCGCACGATGCAGCGCTGGATTGAGGATGAAGAAGAAAAGCGCGGGTATATGCGAACAAAGACTCCTTTTATGGCGAAGTCCGATCTGTACAAGATTTCCGGTCACTGGGATCATTACAAAGAGGGGATGTTTGTACTCGGAGATGAAGAGAAAGACAAAGAAGTCTATGCCCTTCGTCCGATGACCTGCCCATTCCAGTATTATGCGTATAAGGCAAGCCAGAAATCCTACCGTGACCTGCCGTGCCGCTACGGTGAGACATCTACGCTGTTTAGAAATGAGGATTCCGGTGAGATGCACGGACTCACCCGTGTTCGTCAGTTCACGATTTCCGAAGGACATCTTATTGTGAGACCGGATCAGATGGTACAGGAATTTAAAGATTGTATTGCACTTGCCCAGCACTGTCTGCAGGTTCTCGGCGTAGAGGAAGATGTGACTTATCACCTCTCAAAGTGGGATCCGGAAAATACAGAAAAATATATCGGTTCACCGGAAGTCTGGGACGAGACAGAGGGCGCAATTCGCCAGATTTTGCAGGATTTGAATATTCCGTTTACAGAGGACGTGGGAGAGGCTGCGTTTTACGGACCGAAAGTAGATATCAATGCGAAAAATGTTTACGGCAAAGAGGACACGATGATTACCATTCAGTGGGATGCCCTGATTGCCGAGCAGTTTGACATGTATTATATTGATGAGAATGGCGAGAAAGCGCGCCCGTATATTATTCACAGAACTTCGATGGGCTGCTACGAGAGGACGCTGGCATGGCTCATTGAGAAATACGCCGGCGCATTCCCGACATGGCTGGCGCCGGAGCAGGTTCGCGTGTTGCCGATTTCTGAGAAATATCTGGATTACGCACACGAAGTTGAGAAGGAATTGAAAGAGAACGGAATCCGTTGTACGGTAGACGAGCGTTCCGAAAAGATTGGTTATAAGATTCGCGAGTCCCGTTTGAAAAAGATACCTTATATGATTATTGTCGGACAGCAGGAGCAGGAAGAGAAAAAGATTTCTGTACGCAGCCGGTATAAAGGTGATGAGGGCCAGAAAGATCTCGCCGATTTTGTAAATGATATTTGCGCGGAGATTCGCACAAAAGAAATCCGCAAGGTGGAAGTTGAGAGCGACAATAAAGAAGCAAAATAAAAAGGGAGGGGCTTTATGCAGGATAAGAGAACGAACTGGATGGCGATATGGTCATTGATTCTGTCAATTTTATCAATACTGTGCTGCTGTCTTTGGTGGGGTTCACTGATTATTGGTGCAGCGGCGGTCATCATGGGAATTGTCGGATATCGTTCGGATAATCCCAATCAGAAAGATGCTGCTATTGCCGGTATTGTTATCGGAGGCGTCGGAATGGTGTTAGCTGTTTCAATTGCAATTTTTATGATTCTGTTTTATGCGGGACAGGCAAAAGAAAGTCTTGGAGCGATTGAGTCGTTTGGCAGTATGATATAAGGGGGCGGTTTTCGTGGAAGAATATGAAACTATGAAGGAAGTGGATACTGCGAAAGAAGATGATACTGAGAAGGAAAAGAAAAAGCACAAAGTATTGGCTGTTTTTTCTTTGATATTAGGTACGGTTTCCATTCTCTGCTGTTCTTTTATGGGACTCTTCATTATCGGCTCTGTCATCGGAACAGTGTTCGGACTCATTGCTCTGATTGCCGGAAAAGATAAAAATGTCCGTATCATGGGACTGGTGGGAGTTATTTTGGGAATTATAGGAATTGTTTTCAATGTCATGACGCTGATTATGTTTGTTATGATGATGAACTGGGATAGTTTCACCTTGGAAAATCTCCGTGCCGCACAGGACATTGATCCGAATAATGAGCAGCAGATAAAAGACTGGATTCAGCAATTTTTCAAAATTGATATTTCGCCATACTATCAGTCCGGAAATGATGTATATCTGGGATGATGAATTTTCAGAAAAAGAGCAGTTTGACCATCCATTGAATCAGGATAATGGCGAGAACAACGTAAATATAGGCGGTGTGAAAATGCAGAGCAGGAAGTTTCACGCCGCCTTTTCTTTTTTTATCAATGATGCGATTCCACAGAGTGATAAGTGAGTTCCAAACGACATAAAGGATAATGAGAAGTCCGGCGACCGGGACGGCAGCGTGCTCTGAAAAACTTTTTAACAGATGACCGCGGGCGAGAGAGCAGACGGCATGGGTTCCGCCGCAGCCGGGGCAGTAGTGTCCGGTCACCATGCGAAACGTACAGGGCAGTCCGATGTCCGTCAGCGTGAAAATATGAAAGAACTGGAGAATTCCAATCAGAATCATCAATCCGATAATTCCCCAGCCAATATAGTAAAACACATAATCTGTACGGTTCATCAGGCACCTCCTTTTGCCTCTGTCCGGGACAAATCATTCATCCAGACATTCTTGTGTACAAGCCAGATGCCAATGGCACATTTAATCAAATCTGCCAGATTTACCGCGATAAAAATAGTCAGGACATGGACTCCGGTAAAGCGGCTCAACACATAGGCAAGCGGTGCACTGAGTATCCAGAGAAATACACTGTCAAATAAAAAGGTAACAATAGTTTTGCCCCCGGAGCGAAGGGTGAAATATGTTGTGTGCAAGAGGGCAATCTGCGGGGTAAAAGCGGCCTGTGCGAAGATGAATAAAACGGCAAGGCGTTTTACCTCATCGGAAGTGTTATACAATTTTGGAAAAAAGGATGAGCCGATGAGAAGCAGAAGAGCGGCAAGCACTCCCGCTGCCACACCAAAGGCAATAAGTTTGTTGTCGGTATCCTTTGCTTCTTTCATTTTTCCCGCACCTAAAAGTTGTCCGACTATAATCGCTACTGCATCCCCTAACGCAATGAAAAAGACGTTTAGAACATTGTTCAGAGTATTCGAAATATTCAGGGCAGCCACAACAGTTATTCCGCGCATGGAATAACACTGGGTAAGTGTTGCCATGCCGGCGGCCCAGAGTGATTCATTGATTAACAGTGGAAAACCCTTCAAAAAATATTGTTTTGCAAGAGGCGAAGGCACAATAAGCGTGTGATAGATTCCCTTGATATAAGGGAGTTCACTCGCATGTGTATGACACCAGATGGCAACGATGCTAAATTCAACATAGCGTGCAATCACAGTGGCGATTGCCGCTCCTGCTACACCGAGAGCCGGCAGTCCGAATTTTCCGATAATCAGAATCTAGTCAAGAACCAGATCGACCAGAACGCCGCAGATGCCGGCAAACATGGGAACTATTGTTTTTCCGCAGTCGCGCAGAGTTCCCGAGTAGACCTGAACCATCATAAAAGCAGGAAGACCAAAGAGAATAATATGTAAATAATTCAGTCCGTTTGTCAGAGTCGCCGCAATGTCTCCGGAATTATTTCCGTCATTTAGGTAGAGAGAAATAAATTGTGTGCCAAAACATTTTAGCAAAAACATGGCGATCAGCGTCAGAATAATACCCATCCAGAGTTTATAGCGGAAGGTGTGACGGATGCCTTCTTCATCTCCGTTCCCATAATATTGCGCAGTAAAAATACCGGCGCCCGACAGACCGCCGAAAATACAGAGAAAATATACAAATATCAACTGGTTTACAATGGAGACTCCCGACATCTCGGCAGTGCCAATCTGCCCGACCATAACATTGTCTAACATGCTCACAAAATTTGTGATGGCATTCTGAACCATAATCGGAACAGCAATAACCATGACTCGCCGGTAAAATGACTTGTCCCCAATAAATTTTTGTGCTATCATGGGTAATATTCTAACACACATAAAGGAAAAAGAAAAGGGCGTAGAAATCAAAAAAACACTTGACAGTCCACTCCTGACTATGTTATCATGCAAAAGGTGTTAAAAAGCAGAGTTATCCACTCTCACCCTGCCGCATGGAAGACATTGCGCGTCAGTGGTTCAACCCTTTTATGAAATAAGAACAACCTTACGATTGAGGGATTTTTTGTGGATAGCCGGCTTTTAAAAGCAGTTATCTACTTTTTTTATTTATGTAGGAGGTAAGGAACAATAAGCGATTTAATGATCAATGAGCAGATTCGCGACAAAGAAGTTCGTGTAATCGGCCCGGATGGTGAACAGATTGGCGTTATGTCATCGAAAGAAGCATATTTCAAGGCAAAGGATGCCGGATTAGATTTGGTGAAGATTTCACCGAATGCCAAGCCTCCTGTGTGCAAGATTGTCGATTACGGCAAGTACCGTTATGAGCAGGCACGCAGGGCAAAGGAAGCGAAGAAGAAACAGAAAACAATCGAGACAAAAGAGATTCGCTTGTCCCCGAACATTGATACCAACGATTTGAATACGAAGGTAAATCAGGCTCGAAAGTTTTTGCAAAAAGGAAATAAGATTAAAGTCTCCCTGCGTTTTCGCGGACGTGAGATGGCGCACAAAGATGTTGGGCGTGAGATTTTGAATTCTTTTTATGAGCAGTTAGAGGACATTTCCAATGTCGATAAACCTGCCAAGATGGAAGGAAGAAGTATGGTAATGTTTTTATCAGCCACGAAATAATAACGGAGGAATAGAATTATGGCAAAGCAGAAAATGAAAACAAAAAGAGCCGCTGCAAAGCGTTTCAAAGTAACCGGTAGCGGTAAGTTGAAGAGAAATAAGGCAAATCACAGCCACATTTTGACAAAGAAGACAACCAAGAGAAAGAGAAATTTGAGAAAGTCTACTCTTGTAGATGAGACGAATGTTAAGACAATGAAGAAGATTATGCCATACTGCTAATGGCGCGAAGGAGGGAAATGACAAATGGCTAGAATTAAAGGCGGAATGAACGCAAAGAAAAAACATAAAAGAGTGTTAAAACTGGCAAAGGGCTACAGAGGTGCAAGAAGTAAGCAGTACCGCGTTGCAAAGCAGTCTGTTATGCGCGCTTTGGAAGAGTCTTATAAAGGTAGAAAGCAGAGAAAGAGACAGTTCAGACAGCTCTGGATTGCACGTATCAATGCAGCAGCAAGAATCAATGGACTTTCTTACAGCAAGTTTATGTATGGACTGAAACTTGCAGATATCAACGTAAACCGCAAGATGCTCTCCGAGATGGCAATCAGCGATCCGGAAGGTTTTGCACAGTTGGTAGAAGTTGCTAAAGGGAAATTGGCATAAGGACATGATTTGTTCATATAAATGAATTATGATTATGGGGTACTCTTTTCAGGGTACCTCATTTTATAAGGAAATGGGAGTTCGCATCAGCGATTATAGCAGGGGGAATAGACATGAAATTTAAAAAATTCAGAACAATAGGAGTGTTATGTCTGGTCGCGGCACTTTTTTTGGGAGAACTTTGTCCTGATTTTTACACGGGCATTATGGTAAAAGCGATGGACGCAGAGAATTCGGAAAACCCGGAAAATCCGGACATACCGGTGACGACGCCGATAGCGACACCGACTATGACGCCGGGAGAATCTGAGGAGACGTCCGTGACGCCTACTGTGATGCCGGCGGAAACATCGACAGCGATTTCCACAGAGGAGCCTGCTGTCACACCGACCGTAACACCGAAGCCAACGGTGACAGCGACACCTACGCCGAAGCCAAAGAGTTATGTTATGATTTCTCCCAAAGGGAAAAATTCAGCATTGAAAGTGAGATATAAAAAAGGCAAATTAAAAGGTATTCATTATCACAAGATAAAAGGGAAAAAGGTGTATCGGCTTACTTCTTATGTGACAGATACGATAATTTTGAAAATGTCCCAAAAAACGAAATTTGAGGTGTATGGTGGAGGGAGCAAAAAGGAAGTCAAAAAGAAATATGTGACGGTAACATCTTCCGGTAAGGTGAAATGTCGGTACAGAGAAAAGGACAAAGAAGTTTATACACTGATAAAAGCGACGTCAAAAACAACTAAAAAAGAACAGTATATTTATATTCGGTTTAAGAAAAAACTAAGATGTGAAAACAGGAAAACAATTCGTATATATGAAAACTATATAGAGCAGCTGAAATTTAACTACGGAAAGTCAAAATTAAAATTTACTGTAGGCAATAAAAAAGCAGCAAAAGTGAATAAGAAAGGGCGTTTGACAGCTCTCAAAAAAGGGAAAGCAACGATTACGGTCAGGGTAAGAGATTCGGTTAAGAATCAGTTGACAATTAAAGTGGTTGTAATGAAGGAGCCGTGGATTGTCAGTGCTAAAGACGAACTCTATGACTATGATGATATGACCAAAGATTTACATTTGTTGAAGTCAAAATACGGAAGCCGGGTGGAATTGACCAGTATCGGAGAGTCGTATGACAAGAGAACGATTTGGTGTCTTCGAATTGGAAGAAAAAGTGCTTCGCACCGTCTGATTATCAATTCCTCGATTCATGCCAGAGAGTGGCTGAACACACAGATTCTAATGAGGCAGACAGAGGATTTGCTGAGAGGATACCGCAATTACAGGAAGCGTTTTCAGAATACGTGTCTGTATGTTGTTCCAATGGACAATCCGGATGGTGTGTCTATTTCCCAGTATGGATTTTCTGCGATTCGCAATAAAAAGTTGAGGAAAATTTGTAAAAAGGCAGGACATTCTGATGTCTGGAAGGCGAATGCGAGAGGTGTCAATCTTAACAACAATTTCCCGGCCGGATTTACCAAGAGTGAAGTGAGAAAACCGGATTATATGGCGTACAATGGTAAAAAAGCAGCCAGTGAAAAAGAGACTAAAATACTTATGAAGTTAGTCAATGAGGTGAATCCGGATGCGGTGCTGAATCTTCATTCTACAGGAAGTATCCTGTACTGGGATTTCGATGTAGAAGGACAATTATATGAAAATATTCACGAGCTTGCTTCGAAAATTAATTCTTTTAACAAATATCCGCTTATGCCAAAGAGCGGAAGCACCTCAGCGGCAGGGGGAATGGCAGACTGGGTTGTGTACAAAAAAAGAAAAGTAAGTGTCACAATAGAGACAGGAACGGTGGCGTGTCCGCTTCCGCATTCTGAGTACAAGTCAATCTATAAGAGAAATTATGAGATGTTTTTGTGGTTTATGACTGAGTATTAAGTGGAGGTTTACAATGAAACAAAAAAGAAAAAAGCGAAGTCTGATGGATCAGTTGACAGGAATTGTTCTTGTTATTTTTGCAGTGGGAGTTCTTGTCATGGTGGCGGTTGTTATCAGAGAAAAAATGCCAAAGAAAGAAGCCTCAGAGCCGGTGGCGACGGCTGCGGCGAGTGATTCTGCAGTCAGTGGTTCGGCCGCAGATGAAGAAGTGGATGAGCGCTATCTCACGGTTTATAAGAGTGAATCATCTGGAAAAAGTAAAGATTATAAGGGAAGTGTTTTTTCTCTTGAATTGAATGAGAAGAACAGTACCTACAAAGAGTATCTGGTGGCCGGAGGCGAACGCAGTGAGATTGACCACGGTACATTTGAGCGAACAGAAGAGGGAATCAGGACTGTCAATCGAAATGACAAAAAAAATACGTTGCTTTTCGATGAGGAATATCTGGTATCAGAAACCGCTCTCTTTGAGGGCGAGGTACCGGAGGGTAAGACATTTGACAAGACCTTTATCAATAAGGCGGAAGGTGAGAGTGAAGTTCGATTAGAGTTTTCTGAATCAGGAAATTTTTATCAGTCAATTATGAAAAATGACGCATCTATTGATGGTTCTGATATGGAAAAAGAGTCAGAGGGAACCTATGAGAGAAAAGGTGACTTCATCAATCGAACCAATAAGGATGGGACAAAGATGAGGCCGATTTATATTTATAAGAATAAAATTTGTGTAACCTATTACCAGTTGGAGAAGGAAGCGACAATGAAAAATTGACGCATAAAATTCCTTTGTTTACAAATACTACTATCACAATATGAAATACAAAATGATAGAAAGTAAATGGAGGAATATACGATGAAAGCGACAGGTTCCGGAGTTATAATGGTGACAGATTAGAAGAAAGCCCAAAACACGTGGTTTCCGACTGATTTAGTCCTAAAATTTCGCAAAAATAATTCAATATTTTTTGCGGAAAAGGGGTGAAAATGGCGCCGGTTTTACCCTCAGAAAAAGAAATTGACATTATTGTAACATTGAGTATACCGTTTTACGTGAAATTTGGTGATTTTTACACAAGCCTTACGGGGGGACGGTTGTGGGAAGAATTGATTTTTAAGTACATAGGATTGGGAAAGGAGTGAATTTAATAAAGTAAAAAAGCAGGACTGAATTAGATTGAGTGAATCAAGACTAATTTAGTGCTGCTTTTTTTTGTGCCTGAAATGTGAAATTTAAGAAAGGAGTTAGTAAATATTATGGGTAAAGTGATTTCGGTAGGAAACCAGAAAGGCGGAGTCGGAAAAACAACCGTTTCGCTGAATCTGGGAATCGGTCTTGCCAGACAGGGTAAAA
>CAMVIN010000063.1 GCA_947167565.1 uncultured Clostridia bacterium
GTAATTTTCTTTTTCCCCCGCTTCGCCTTTACCCATTTGATTTTTATTTTTTTCTTTGCCGTCTGAGTACTTTTTGACACCGATGACTGCGTTGCCACGGTATTACTTGTCCCACTTATATAACTTTTTATAGCTGCAAGCTCATTCTTTGCATGAGAATCATAAAAATCTTGTGCAGAAAAATAGACATAGCCGTCTGCCTTTTTCTTCTGAAGTTCTTGAATCTGCTCAACAAGATTCGTACTCTTTCCTGTCCAGCCAATCGTATCTCCCTCGCCCCCCTTACCGGTCTTATAAAGTGCGAGGCCGACATAGAATTTTACATTATTTGTTTTCTTTGCAAGGAATAAATCCAAACGATCTGTAAACATTGTTGTCTTTCCATCACTTCCCCACTGATTCGACCAGTAAATCTGCGGTATAACATAATCAATATACCGGTTTTCAGTATCAGAAAGCCAAGTGTCGATGTCGGCACCGGAGTTCATATCATTCTCATAATTCCCCTGTGGACTGATGCCGAAAAGTTTACCCTTTTCAGCCGCCTTTTTATGTACTGCCAGAACAATCTGATTCACATATTTTCTTTTTTCCTTCGCCGATATAGTGATTTCATATGAATCATCCGGATTCTCCACTGTGCAGTATCCCTTGCCGGCATGGTAAAAATAATCATCAAAATGTATGCCATCAATATCATAGGTAAGCAATTCGTCCACCGCTTTTAAAATCCTGTCCTGGCTGGAAGTCTTCGCCGGATCATAGAAATAATCGTGTGTAACACGATATGGATTCATCCATGCATGAAACGTCATTCCGGCTTTATGTGTTTCCTCTAAAAACACCCCCATCGGATCATAGGTATAAATATCTTCCGCAATTCCTGCAGCCTTATCCTTTGACACAAGATTAGCCGATGCATGAAAAGTCGAACTTTTCCAAGTTGCGTCGTCAAAAGCCCTCGCATGAAAATATATGGTATTGACGCCGTATGCCTTAACATCCGTCAGAAATTTAACAGCATTAGCACGAAAGTCTTTCTCCGACTTTTGAGATAATCCCAAAGGCTCAAAGTCTCCATATGAAATCCAGACTCCCGTGACTTCGGATGAAGAATTTGTCTTTGATGACATTTTTTCAACATTTTTCTGATTATCTCCATTCCCCGCTTTTGCAGGAACAATCCAAACAGCAAAAGCAAACAGTCCAATAAAAATAACGAAAAAAGCCAATAGGGCATTAATATTTACTTTTTTCATAGAATTTTTTCCTCTTCTTCTCATGTCATTTTCCTTTCTCTTCTATAATATATTCTCATTTTATCAAATTATGACGAAAAATCAATACGTATTCAGCAAAAGTTTTGACAAAAAGCCTGCCTGTGTACTATAATGGAATTGACATATTTTTTGAAGGGAGCGTGTATCATTGAAAGCATATACAGAAATGAACAAACAGGAGCTTGAAACCGAGTTAGAAGCCCTGAAACTTACTTATGATGAATATCAGAAAATGGATCTTCATTTAGACATGAGCCGTGGTAAGCCATGTCGCGAACAGCTGGATCTTTCCATGGGAATGATGGATGCGCTGAATTCCACCGTTGACCTCAGTTGCGAAGACGGCACTGACTGCCGGAATTACGGGGTGATTGACGGAATTGAAGAGGCGAAAGTTCTGATTGGTGACATGATGGAGAACAATCCGGACAACATTATTATCTACGGAAACTCTTCTCTGAATGTTATGTATGACACCGTATCTCGTGCTATGACACATGGTATTTTAGGCAACACCCCATGGTGCAAATTGGACAAAGTAAAATTTCTCTGTCCGTCGCCGGGATATGACCGTCATTTTAGTATTACAGAATATTTTGGAATTGAGATGATTCCGGTTCCAATGAATCCGGACGGTCCGGATATGGATATGGTTGAAGACCTTGTCTCAAAAGACGATGCCATCAAGGGAATCTGGTGTGTACCAAAGTATTCCAACCCACAGGGTTATTCCTACTCTCAGGAAGTCGTGTATCGCTTTGCAAGACTCAAACCTGCCGCACCGGACTTCCGTATTTTCTGGGATAACGCCTATGGTATTCATCACCTGTATGACCATGATCAGGCTTACATACCTGAAATCCTTGCAGAATGTAAAAAAGCCGGCAACCCGGATTTGGTATACAAATTTGCATCTACCTCCAAAATCACTTTCCCCGGAAGTGGTATTGCATCCCTCGCCACTTCCCCAAACAACATGGAAGATATTTTAAAACAGTTATCCCACCAGACGATTGGACATGATAAGGTAAATCAGCTTCGCCATGTCCGTTTCTTCGGAGACATATCCGGCATGGTGGATCACATGAAAAAGCATGCTGATGTCATTCGTCCAAAGTTCGAAGCAGTTCTCAATATCTTTGAACAGAATCTTGGCGGTCTGAATATTGGTGAATGGACAAAGCCGATGGGTGGGTATTTTATCAGTTTTGAATCCATGGACGGCTGTGCCAATGAAATTGTTCACCGCGCAAAAAAAGCCGGTGTCAAGATGACGGAAGCAGGAGCTACCTGGCCATATCATAAGGATCCAAAAGATTCCAATATCCGTGTAGCACCGACCTACCCGCCAATTGACGATTTAAAAATCGCTGCAGAACTCTTTACTGTCTGTGTGCGAATGGTCAGTCTGGAAAAATTGCTGGAAACAGCCGAATAAAAGACGTTTCCTATGTATATTAAGAGCGCGCCTATCAATAACCGGATAAGCGCGCTTTTGTATTATTGTAATTACTTAATAATCTCTACAACCTCACCAATATACATATCGTGAGAAGCATCATCGGCGTAAAACTGGTCAACTACTTCTTTCGGCATATTATTCTCATCCAACTTTTGTCTGAAAAGTTTTTTACACACGAGAGTAACTTCCGCTTCTTTAAAAGTAACTGACTCGAAAGCTTCCTCAGCAGTCAGACCGGATTCATTCATCTTATCCATGTCTCTGCCGGATTTTGACCCCAGTACACCAAGAATCTTTTTATACTCTTCCGGATAAAAACTTACTGTAAAATAATCATTATCATCCATAAAATCATGTGTATAGCGGGAAGTTCTGACATAAGATGTCACAACCGGTTTTCCCCAGAGTGTTCCCATACCGCCCCAGCTAATTGTCATCGTATTAAACTTATCTTTTGTCCCTGCTGTGAGCAGCGCCCATTTCTTATCAAACTGACTGAAAATGTCCATATTAAATTCCATATTGCTTTCCTCCAATTTTATCATTCTTTTACTAATTTACAACAAATCTTTTTCTTTTAGAACCGATATTTTTTGACCAGTTCTGCCGCCTCAATCGTCATCTTCTTAATCTCGTCCCATCTTCCCTCACGCAGCAAATCACCCTTTACCATCCAGCTTCCGCCACAGGCAAGAATGCATTTCTCCTGTAAATATGCTTCTACATTATCTTTGTTCAGCCCACCGGTCGGCATAAATTTTACATTCTGATACGGGGCAGACATTGCTTTAATCATCTGAATGCCGCCCGCCGGTTCTGCCGGAAAAAACTTAACCGATGTCAGCCCCAGCCGCATCGCCGCCTCTACCTCTGTCGGCGTACAACATCCCGGAATCACTGGGACACTTATTTTCTGACAATGTTTTACCACTTCCGGATTGAGTCCGGGACTGACAATAAACCTTGCTCCGGCCTCTACTGCCCGGTCCACCTGCTCCGGCGTGAGAACCGTTCCGGCTCCCACCAGAATCTCCGGGCACTCCTCTGTCATCCTTCGAATGGCCCCCGCCGCCGCACTGGTGCGAAATGTTACTTCAGCACAAGGAAGTCCTCCCTCAATCAACGCCTTCGCTAAAGGAACTGCCAGCTTCTCATCCTCCAGCACAACAACCGGGACAATTCCGATTTCATGTAACTTTTCTTCCATCTTCTGCATTTGCTTTCCTCCCTCTTATAATGATTATGTAACAGCACAATTATTTTGTCATCGTCGCTGCTATTTGTTACAACATATTCACCGCTCGTTTCAGTCTCTCCAGCCCCTCATTCAGCACAGATTTCGGACAGGCAATGTTCATGCGGAGAAACCCCTCACTTCCATATTCCGAGCCATCTGACAGATAAAGTCCTGTCTGTTCACGGATACATTCTGCCAGATTCTTTTCTGTCCCCGCTGACAGGCGACCGGCAAGCGTTCTCGCATCCAGCCAGAGTAAATACGTCGCACGACCACCAATCAATCGCAGTTCCGGTATCTCTCTCTGCAAAAAATTCCGTACAAACTCTCGATTTTCTGCCAGATACACTCTCAGTGCATCCAGCCAATTGCCTCCCTGCTCAAAGGCAGCCACCGTGGATGTAACCGCAAAAGTATTCGGCTCTGCCACCTCATCTGTATTGAGAGCGCGCCACACCTTATGTCTGAGCGTTGGATTCGGAATCATAACCGCTGCACTCTGTAGTCCTGCCATATTAAAAGCTTTTGATGCAGAAATACAGGTCACACTGTTTCGCCGGCAGCACTCTGACACACCGGCAAATGGCACATATTCCACGCCCGGTTCCGTGAGGTCGCAGTGTATCTCATCTGAGATGACAACCACAGAATATTTCTCACAGAGTTCCCCCAAACGTGCCAGAGTATCTCTGTCCCAGACACGGCCGGACGGATTCTGTGGATTGCACAAAAACATAAGACTTGTCTGCGGATTTGCAAGTTTCTCCTCCAAATCCACAAAGTCCATCTCATATGTGTCTCCCTTGAGTATCAACGGACTTATGAGAATGTTTCTTCCATTGTTTCGTATCGAATTAAAAAATATATTGTATACAGGAGTCTGTACAAGAACATTTTCTCCGGGTGTTGTAAGTTTTCTCACACAACTTGACAACGCCGGCACAACACCGGTGCAAAAAACAAGCCAGTTCCTGTCAATGTCAAGATGATGGCGCTCTTTCCACCAGTTCTGATAGGAAGCCTCCCACTCCTCCGGAACAATGGAGTAGCCAAACACACCGTGATTAAGTCTCTCCTGCATCGCCTCAATCACTTCAGGAGCCGTCTGAAAATCCATGTCTGCAACCCACATCGGCAGTTCATTTTCTTTGACGTCCCACTTAAGCGAACCGGTTTTCCTTCTGTCCACTACAGTATCAAAATCATACTTTGCCATCATTCAGTTCCCCTTTGCATATGATTTTTGTCGCAGACACGTCCACCTGCTCTTTTTGGAGAATCAACTCACCAATCTCATCTGCACGAATGGTTCCTCCTTGCGGATTCATGACACTGTCAATCCGCCCGACAATCTCTGCATCCACGGTAGAATACTCAAAAGCAAGTGTAGTATTGATCAGTTTGCAGTTTTTCATGACAAGATTCTCAATATAACACATTCCCTGAAGACTTTCTATTGTGCAATTAATCAGTGTAATATTTTTTGAATTCCACGCAAGATACTCTCCGCATATGTAAGAATCTATTATTGTAATATTTTCCGCATTCCAAAAACAATCCTTAGATAGAAATCTGGCATTTCTCACTTCAACATTTTTGGCACCGTCAAAACAATAGTTACCATAAAGAGAAAAATCATTAATTTTGACATTTTCACAGTTCATGCCAAAATAATCGCCCTTTGCAACTACATGCTCCATGGTAACATCACTGCAATTCCAGAGCGTTTCCTCTGCATTGGGAATAGAAACATTTTTTATCGTTACCCCACGGCATCTGCGAAACTCCTTTGGAGCTTCTATCAAAGTGTCCTCTACCTTAATATCATCTGTGTACCAGATTCCTGCCCTTGCCATCTCCATAAACGAACATTGCTGTACGGAAATATGCCTGCTGTACCAGAGCGGATATTTCCACTGAAAACTTGTGTTTTTCAGCTCAATATTCTCACTGTGCTTAAGCGGTGATTCTCCCTCGCCAAACACAGTATCTTTAATAATAAGATTTTTCCCTTGAAACAGAGGACGTTCCCCTGTATAAAACTCTTGTTTAATTTCATTTTTACGATTCAAAATAACCTCCCCTTTTAACACGGCAAACTCTCCCCGCCATCTTGTCACTTCCATTTAACAGTAATAAAGCCAGCGATTACAATTATAATTCCAACAGCCTTTCTCCATTCAAAGGGTTGTTTTTCCACACCAAACATTCCAAGCAGCTCTATAAGATAAGAAACCAAAAGCTGTGTAGAAACAATCAGCATGGCAGAACGAGCCGGCTCCAGAATATTAATACTAACAATGACGGTATAAGTAATAAAAGCACCAATCACACCGCCAAGCAACATGTATTTCGGTGTCACCTGAAACAAACTTCCCACCATTCCATCCCGCCCTGTCACAAACCAGGCAGTGACACAGACCAAAAGTGCTGTCAACTGAACAAACGCTGCCGACAGCCACACACTTGTCTGTTTTGTCACTTCAGCGTTAAATACTCCCTGCACACTCATCATGGCACCGGAAATTGCAGATACAACAATACCCCATAGCATAAACACAACCACCTTTCTATGGGATATTGTTTCCAAAAATGAGCGTCCTATTCTATACGAAAACACATCACTTAATCAAGCACATCTTCCAGAATTGAAATCATCTCATCCACATGTTTTTTGCCAATTATCAGAGGTGGAACAAATCGAATTACATTTGTTCCGGCACTCATGAAAATTACACCTTTTTCAAGCGCTTTTAACACATATGGTCCTGCCGGCTCCGTCAACTCCAGACCTCGCATAAGTCCGAGTCCCCGAGTCTCCTTTGCCACACTCTTTTTGTCCACAATCTCTTGAAGACGCTGTCCCAGATAATCTCCGACCTCCCGGACATGATTCACAATTTTTTTCTCTTCAAAAATTTGAAGTGTTTTCGCCACAGCCGTTGCTGAGAGCGGATTTCCTCCAAAGGTCGTCCCGTGATCTCCCGGCACAAGCGCCTTGCCCACTTCTTCTGTTGTTGCAATCGCACCGACAACAATTCCATTTCCGATTCCCTTCGCCATTGTCACAATATCCGGCTTTACACCATAATGCTGATAGGCAAACATCTCACCGGAGCGCCCCATGCCACACTGAATCTCATCACAGATCATCATAATATCATGTTCATCGCAAAGAGCACGGATTCCCTCAAGAAATTCAGGTTTTGCCGGATAAATACCACCCTCACCCTGAACAGCCTCCACAATAATCGCATAGGTATTGTCAGTTATTTTCTCTTTCACACTGTCAAGATCATTGTATGTGGCAAAGCTGACACCTGCCAGCATCGGCTCGAATGGCTCACGATATTTTTTTGTTCCGGTCACCGAAAGTGCTCCCATACTTCTTCCATGAAAAGCACATTCCATGGAAATAATCTCGTGGCGATTTTCATGTCCTTTCATAATCGCATATTTACGGGCAAGTTTCAGAGCCCCCTCATTTGCCTCTCCACCACTGTTTGCCATAAAAATCTTGTCCATACCCGTCGCCTTGGCAAGTCCCTTCGATGCCTTCAAAAGCGGCTCTGAATAAAAATAATTGGAAAAATGAATTCCCTTGTCAATCTGTTCTTTCAGCGCATTTTTAAATTCATCATCGCTGTAGCCAAGCGCACATACGGCTATACCACCGCCAAAATCCAGATACTTTTTTCCCTCTACATCATATAAGTATACTCCCTCTCCATAATCCAGCATGACCGGATAACGGTTATAGGAATGGATTAAATATTTTTCTGATTCTTCTATTTTATTCTTCATCTCATTTCACTTCCTTTTCATGTTCGTAGAGATTTGCGTGATTGCTGATAATCGCTGTTCCGATACCTTTTTTGGTATAAAACTCAAGCAACAGACAGTGCGGCTGTCTTCCATCAAGGATATGAACTCTTCCCACTCCCTTTTCTACTGCATCAACACAGTTCCTTATTTTCGGAATCATGCCCCCGGTAATCGTTCCGTTCTCTATGAGGAATTTTGCCTCATCTACAGGAAGTACAGAAATCAACGTATCGGTGTCTTCCGGATCCATGCACACACCTTCAATATCTGTCATGAATGCAAGTTTTTCTGCTTTAATACTCTTGGCAATTGCGCTTGCCGCATCATCCGCATTGATGTTGTATGCCTGATACTTATCATCCATACCGATTGGTGCAATAATCGGCACAAAATCATTGGCAAGAAGCGTGTCAATCAGTTCTGAATTAACGTCCACCACTTCACCGACAAATCCAATGTCTTTCCCCTTGACGGTCTTCTTTTCACAAATCATTGTTCCGCCGTCCTTACCGCTAATGCCGGCGGCAGGGACACCAAGTTTTTGCATCATCTGTACCAGATGTTTATTTACCTTACTAAGTACCATTTCCGCAACTTCCATCGTCTCGGCATCTGTCACGCGGAGTCCCTCAACCCACTCGCTTTCCTTACCCATATAGCCAAGCCATTTGCTGATCTCCTTGCCACCACCATGAACAATAATCGGCTGCATGCCAACAAGTTTCAACAGCGCCACATCCTTAATCAGGGACTCTTGTAAACTCTCATCCAGCATGGCACTTCCACCATATTTAACAACCACCTTTTTTCCGTTAAAATCGCGGATATACGGCAACGCCTCAATCAGCGTCTCCGCCTTTAGCATAATGTCATCTAAATATTGTGCTTCCATTTTTTGGTCACTCCTTATTATAAATCCTAACTCCGATAGTCTCCGTTGATTGTTACATACTCGTGCGTGAGATCGCAGCCCCATGCCGTTGCCTCTGCCTCTCCTTCATTCATATCACAGATAACAACAACCTTTTCCTGACTGAGAAGTTCTGTCGCCTCTTCCTCGCTATAGCCGGTCGCCATACCGTCTTTGACAAGAATAATATCATCTTTTCCTTCTGCCTGTAAAATCAAATCCACTTTCTCCGGATCAAAGTCCACACCTGCATAGCCAAGCGCACAGAGAATTCTTCCCCAGTTTGCGTCACTTCCAAAAACCGCGGTCTTGACAAGATTGGAAGTAATTACAGATTTGCTGAGAACAACTGCCTTGTCCTTATTCTCACAGTGAACAACCTGAACCTCTAATAATTTTGTACATCCCTCTCCATCTGCCGCCATCTGCTTGGCAAGGGAGACAGAAACATATTTCAATGCCTCTCTAAACTCCTCATATTCAGGTGTTCCCTTTTTAATTGTCACACCGGATTCCCCGTTAGCAAGAACAAGATATGTGTCATTGGTCGAGGTGTCACGATCTACACTAATCATATTAAAACTGTCTTTTACAACTTCGCTGATGAGTTCCTGCAAATCCTCATGAGAAATCACGGCATCCGTCGTTGTTACGCTGAGCATGGTCGCCATATTCGGGTGAATCATGCCGGAGCCCTTGCTCATACCGCCAACTGTCACAGTCACACCATTCACTTCAAAACTTACCGCCGCCTGTTTAGGCACCGTATCCGTCGTCATAATTGCCTTAGCCGCATCCAGTCCTGCCTGAATGGAATCCGCAAGATTCTCTTTCAAAATCGCCGCTCCTTTTGCCAGCGGTTCTTTCTCCAGCTGCATACCAATCACACCGGTAGATGCCGTGAGCACCTGTCCGGGCTGAATATCAAATTGGTCAGCTACAACTTCAGCCATGTAATAATTCATGGCTCTTCCGGCTTCTCCGGTACAGGCATTGGCAATACCGCTGTTCAGCACTACCGCATGGACGAGTCCGCCCTGCTCTACGATCTCCTTATCCCAAATCACCGGAGCTGCCTTTACGACATTCGTAGTAAATGTCCCTGCACAAACGGCCGGCTTCTCTGTATAGACAAGAGCCATATCTGTGCGCCCCTCATATTTGATACCAGCCGCCGCACTCGATGCCTGATATCCCTTTGCGGCAGTAACGCCGCCCTCTATTATCTTCATCGTTCAATCACATCCTTTTAAAAATTAAAGCCGTTTTTTCACTACGGCACCATCGGCACAAGCCGTAGTCCCTCCGTCTCTTCCAAATCAAACAGCAAATTCATGTTTTGCACGGCCTGTCCGGCTGCACCCTTTGTAATATTATCCATTGCCCCCATCATAATAACGCGTCCTGTTCTCTCATCAACCTTCACGTTGACATCTACAAAATTGCTGCCCTCAACCCATTTTGTCTCCGGACACACGCCATCCTTCAGAACTCGCACAAAATATTCATCCTTGTAGGCATCTTCATATGCTTTTCTGATTTCCTCTTTTGTCGTTCCCGGCTTGTACTTGGCATAAGCAGTAATCAAGATTCCTCGATTCATCGGAATCAGATGTGGTGTAAAGTTCAATGTCACCGTCTCGCCTGATACATAGGACAACTGCTCCTCAATTTCCGGTGTGTGTCGATGATTGGCAACGCCGTAAGCCTTAATATTTTCATTCACTTCACAATAGAGATTGGGAACCTTCGCCCCTCTTCCCGCTCCGGATGTACCGGACTTCGCATCAATAATCAAAGTATCCATATCAATCAGTCCCGCTTTTGCCAACGGATAAATAGACAAAGTAGAACATGTAGGATAACAGCCCGGATTCGCAACCAGTCTTGCCCCCTTAATACTCTCACGGTTGAGTTCACAAAGCCCATACACCGCCTCTTCGATAAACTGCGGACTCTTGTGTTCCATTCCATACCACTTCTCGTATGTAGCAACATCCTTAATCCGGTAATCTGCACTGAGATCAATCACTTTCGCATTCGACAAAATCTCTTCATCAAGAACCCCTGCCAGATATCCCTGCGGTGTTGCTGTAAAAATCACATCTGCCTGCTTGGAAAGCTCATGCAAATCATCTCCCTTGCAGACATTTTCTACAAGTTGAAATACATTTCCAAAAACAGAGCTGAATGCCTCATCCACATAACTTCTTGAGCCATACCAGACAATCTCCACTTCCTTGTGCTGTAACAACAGACGCACCAGCTCCTGACCGGCATAACCGGTTGCTCCGATAATTCCTGCCTTAATCATCTTTATCATCCTTTCCGAAAAATTATTCATCTTTTATGAATATTTATTCATTTTATGAATATTTATTCGCATAATTCAAAAAACTTGTTACATTATAACGCATTTCCTATAAATATGCAATACTATTTACATATTTCCCCCCTAAAAAAATGATAAAAATCAACTTCAATCGCTCAAATTCCTCTTGCATATTATGCATATCTGTTGTATATTATAAGAAGTGACGATTATTTTCGGACAAAATTTGTCATACTATTATTTTTGGAGGTTTTATATTATGAAAGAAAAAGTTATCTTAGCGTACTCCGGTGGTCTGGACACAACAGCAATTATTCCATGGTTAAAAGAAAATTTTGACTACGAAGTAATCTGTGTCTGCATTGACTGCGGACAGGAAGATGAACTGGACGGTCTCGAAGAGAGAGCACTCTCCTGTGGCGCAGCTAAACTCTACATTGAAGATGTTATCGATGAATTCTGTGATGAATATGTTGTTCCTTGTGTACAGGCACACGCTGTGTATGAGAACAAATATCTCCTCGGCACATCCATGGCACGTCCTGTCATTGCCAAACGTCTCGTTGAGATTGCACGCAAAGAGGGTGCATCTGCTATCTGCCACGGCGCAACAGGAAAAGGAAATGACCAGATTCGTTTTGAGCTTGGAATTAAAGCACTGGCTCCTGACCTCAAGATTATTGCAGCATGGAGAAGCGACAAATGGACTCTTGATTCCCGCGAATCCGAGATTGAATACTGCAGACAGCATGGTATCGATCTTCCATTCTCCGCTGACAGCAGCTACAGCCGCGACCGTAACCTGTGGCACATCAGCCATGAAGGACTGGAATTAGAAGATCCGGCAAACGAGCCGAACTTTGACCATCTTCTCGTTCTCGGTACTACTCCGGAGAAAGCACCGGATGAGGGTGAATATGTTACCATGACATTCGAGCAGGGTGTTCCAAAGAGTGTCAACGGAAAAGAAATGAAAGTTTCCGATATTATCCGCGAATTGAACCGTCTCGGCGGCAAGCATGGTATTGGCATTGTCGATATTGTAGAAAACCGCGTTGTCGGCATGAAATCCCGTGGCGTGTATGAAACTCCGGGTGGAACTATTCTCTACGAAGCACATCAGCAGTTAGAGGAATTAATTCTGGACCGCGACACCACAGATTTGAAACTTGACATGGGCAATCGTCTCGCACAGATCTGCTATGAAGGAAAATGGTTCTCTCCTCTCCGCGAGGCAGTTCAGGCATTTATCGAGTCCACACAGAAATATGTGACAGGCGAAGTAAAATTCAAATTATACAAGGGCAACATCATTAAGGCAGGAACAACTTCACCGTACAGCCTTTACAATGAGAGCATTGCATCCTTCACCACAGGTGACCTGTATGACCACCACGATGCAGAGGGCTTCATTAATCTGTTCGGACTCTCTACCAAGGTTCGCGCAATGAAGATGGCAGAGGTTGAGAAAGAAAATTGATAGGTAGAGAAATTAAAAAGATTCATAACGGCAATTTTATTCACCGATATGATATCACATATGAGACTACGGAAGGAAATGAAAAAGTTTATGAGATGATTAGCAGAAATCCTGACATTCAAAACTTTGAAGAACTCCGAAGTCATGAGCCGGATGCCGTTGTCATGATTTTACATGATAAAACCGGCGAGCGGATTCTTTTAAATAAAGAATTCCGTCTCGCCATCGGAGACTGGATTTACAATTTTCCTGCCGGATTGATAGAACCCGGCGAGTCTCCTGTAGAGAGCGGCAAAAGAGAATTAAAAGAAGAGACAGGCCTTGACCTCATAGAGGTATCAGACACTCTCTCACTGAGTTACAGTGCTGTCGGCTTTTCCAATGAAAGCAACATCTGCCTTGTCGGTATTGCCGACGGACAGTTTCAGAAAAGTAATTCTGATGTTGAAGAGATTCAGGCTGGCTGGTATACAAAGGAAGAAGTCCGAGAACTTTTGAAAGATGGCATGTTTGCCGCAAGAACACAGGCATACTGCTATCTGTGGTCAAAAGCATGAAACGGTTGTAAACCGCCATGCATACGTGTACGGAACAATCTTTTTTTACAATATATAAGTCCCCGGTAACCGTTACCGGGGACTTTGTCATGCCAGTACATTATTTAAAAAAGTGTAACTATTCACACTGTTTCAGGCATCATCTTCCGATATCTTCCTGACATCATAAGGCGTGCTTTGATAAACGTAGTAATTAAGCCAATTACTGTAAAACAGCTGTCCGGTCGAACGCCATCTCACAACCGGTTTTCTTTGGGGATCATCTTCCGGGAAATAATTAACAGGAACATGGGGATTCATCCCCTTCTCCAAATCCCGAAAATATTCCTTGCTGAGAGTATCTGCATCATATTCCGGATGACAGGTCATGTAAAACTGTCTGCTATCCCTCGTCTTCATAATGGTAGGTCCCGCCACATCCGACACAGCGAGAAGTTCAAGTTCAGGAATTGCCTCTATCTGTTCCGGCAAAATAGTCATAGCACGTGACTGTGGCGCGTAAAAAATGTCATCAAACCCGCGAAACAGCGGAGAACTTTTCTTCAGCACACGGTGTTCATAGACACCGGATAACTTTTCTTCCAAATCCGTCCTCTGAATCCCATAATGATAGTATAAGGCCGCGTAGACTGACCAACACATATACAGTGTGCAGTGTACATGTGTCTTACTCCACTCCATAATGTGAGAAACTTCCTCCCAATAGTCTACATCCTCAAATTTCACATAATCCAGTGGCGCCCCCGTAAAAATCATACCGTCGAATTTGCGGTCCTTGATATCATCAAAAACAGTATAAAAAGTATCTAAATGAGACGCTGATACATGTGTCGGTGTATAACTGGCTGTCTGCAAAAATTCCACCGAAACCTGTAACGGCGTATTCGATAATTTTCTCAAAATCTGAGTCTCTGTCTCAATTTTGGTCGGCATCAGATTTAATATCAATACATTGAGTGGACGAATATCCTGATGCATCGCACGATATTCTGTCATAACAAATATATTTTCATCCTCCAGCGTCTTCTGTGCCGGAAGAGAATCCTTGATTTTAATTGGCATTCTGTATCACTCCTCAAACAATTCCATCATTCTTCCCATCATATCATAAACAAATGAAGAATTCAAGCATCCCTCTTTAGTTCGATTACTCTTCTCTGAGCATAAGCTGCTAATTTGCCGGCTTTAGCTCTTTTGTCAGCGATTTCGCCCGGTTCAAAGGCATTTCCCAGAAAAATCTGCACATTACCCTGTGGAATCATCCATTTTCGTCCAATTCTCTGAAAACTATCAATTTTTATATACGCCGGAATAATATATACATCCATTCCGGTTACTCCCATAAAACCACCTTTTTTAAATGGTTTCATATCTTCTCGTTCATAGCTGCACTCCCCCTCGGGAAACATCACGAGACTTCTCTCAGACAAAGACTTCTGAATCTCAGAAATATTATTTTTTATTCTTATAAGATTTTTGGCATACCGATCCAACGGAATACAACATATTGCTGAGAGATAGTCCCGAAGAACCGGATACGACCACAGTTCTTTTGCTGCGACAAAACTCATTGGCTGTTCCATAACTGCCATCAGAAGAACAACATCAAAAAAACAACGATGATTTGGTACAAGCAAAAAAGGTTTATCCGTCAAAATCTTTTCTCTTCCAATAATCGTTGCGTGCACTCCCGCTGAATTTAATATACTCTTGCATATCATTTGACAGTGCATATAATTATTTTCAAAATTATTGTCCAGTTTGCTGTGATGACGCAGCATAAGATAAACTAATTGAAAAAAAAGTTTTATCAATTTAAAAAAGCCAACCGTTCTCTTCATATGTTACCTCTCTGTCACAACTCTATCCGGCTGAATATCGGTCAATTCTACATCAATTTTTGAAACTCTCTGACAAGAAAACGCCAACATCACCTTATCCTTTATCTTATTTCCATACTGCTCAAGATAACGGTCATAAAATCCGCCACCATACCCAATCCTGTTTTTATCCGCATCAAATGCTACACCCGGCATGAGCATAAGAATATTTCCGGATATATGATCGGGCAAAAATAGTTTTTTTTCAACTTCTAACGGTTCACGTATTCCTTGGTATCCAGACACCAGTGCAGATATTTTGTCCACGCGGTAAAACCTGATTTTTTTCTCTTTGATAAAAGTTTTGGGAAGACACAACACCTTCTCATCGTCCAATATCCATTGATTGATAAGTTCTGTATCAACCTCCGAGCGAAAAGCCGAATAAGATAATACAAAATCTGCCTGCTGATACCACTCGGAGCACCGAATTTTCTCAGAAATCATACGAGATTCATCTTTTCCTTTATTTGCGGATGAAAGCCACCATGAATCCCTGT
>CAMVIN010000064.1 GCA_947167565.1 uncultured Clostridia bacterium
TTCTGTATGTACCTTGTCATAGGAGACATTCTCATATACATATTGGTATATTGTTTTTATTCTTTGATATTCCGAAGTTTTATTATCAAAGTCAAAAGACCTGAGAATCTCATCAACCCACGCAGAGACCTGTTCCTCCTGCACATAGTATGTGTAATAATCCGGAATTATTTTCAGGGTATTTATAAATCCGTTCCGGCTCTCAGCATGTGAATAGCGAATTTGATATCCTCCATATTGAAAACGGATATAGTCACCTTCCGTCGGATTGTCCGTCTCCGCAAGAGCTTCTTCCACTAATTCTTCCGCGAGAATCTCCATCTGTCCATTCGCATCCCCGGTTGTCTCAAATGAAATTGTAATCTGCTTTGCGTGGTTTCGAAAACCATTTCTCAGTGCGATGACAGTATCCTCACGGTTTTTAATGGTAAGTTCCGTCGTCTTCGCCACTGTCCTTCTTCCCCTAAACTGCCAATAACCCAGTAGGGCAGACACGGCAACAGCCACAGCTAACACAGCCAAAAACAAACATCTTTTTTTCTTCATCCTGTCACTCACTCTTTTTCCGGTTGAACAATTTCCAGACCATCATGGCGTTAGAACGTGTGAGTAGGTGTTCCATATCAATCCCCGCCGGACAGATTTCCCGACAGGCAAGAGATTTTCCACAGCCCTCATAAATCCGTCTGCGATACTTCTTTTTCATCGAATCCCTCTGGTCTACATCCGCCCCCGCCATAACTCTCGCATTCGGAACCATCGCCGCCATTCCGGTGAAATCCCCCCCTGCATAATAATTCGGACAGATTTCCAGGCAGCATCCACACTGCAGGCAGCGGGAACTCTCATAGACAAAGTCCTGTTCGCTGTCCATATCCTCTGCCCTGTTCTCCAGCCAGACTCCCATCTGCTCCAGATATTCATAAAGAACACTCCTGTCCACCTTTAAATCTGCGACAACCGGAAATTTTTTCAGCGGTTCGAGAACAATGGTCTCTTTTTTCTCTGACAGTTTAACCGAACAGGCAAGCGTCGGTTTTCCGTCAATCCGCATGGCACAGGCACCACATTTTTTCTGCAGGCAGCTACACTCCCAGATAATTTCTTTTACCGGATTTCCGTCCACATCCAGTAAATCCGGTTCCTCGTTAATTCTTCGAAGCGCTGTTGCAACCGTATCATTTTCTTCTAATTTATCATACAGGATTTTCTGCCGGTACGTCTTTTTCGTGTCAGCGTCTGTCCGCAGCACATCAAAACATTTTCTCACACTTTATTCCCCCTGTCAATCTTCCCGATAGTGGGCACCCAGACTCTCTGTCCTCCTCAAGGCAGCCACTATCATATTTTCCGCCAGACGGAGTCTTGCCAGTTCTCTTTTATTCTCCGCATTTTCCTCCATATCCCCGACCAGGGTCAACGCATGTTGCAAGCCTTTTTCACTTCTCACAATCCCCATCCCCTCGACGAGAATCTCTCCAAGACGCTCGTGAAATCCCCGTGATACCGGTGCCTCATATTCATCGGCCGAATCTTCCGGACTATCTTCCTTTTCTATGTCATTCCACTCTTGAAATTCTCTCACACTCTGCTCTGCTGCCACACGACCGCCATAAACTGCACCCAGCATGGAATTGCCTCCCAGTCGGTTAGCACCGTGATACTGACTGGTACACTCCCCGGCAGCATAAAGATATGCAAGATTTGTTCTGTGATTTTTATCCACCTCGATACCACCCATAAAATAATGAATTCCCGGCGAAACCGGCACCGGTTCCCTTGCCGGATCAATCGCCATATACTCGAGTATCTCCTGCCTCATATCCGACAACTTATTCTGCCAGATAGAGGAATCCAGTTCCGTCATATCCAGATACACCTGACTATCACAGTCAGGCTGTCTCACCGCATAATACATCTCCCTTGAGACAACGTCTCTCGGCATGAGATTTCCCAATTCCGGATACTTATCCTCCATAAAATACCAGGGCACACCGTTTTTTCTCACAAAGAGCCTCCCGCCCTCTCCTCTTGCCGCCTCAGAAATCAGGCAGCGTTTTCCGGAAATCCCTATTGTTGTCGGATGATACTGTATCATCTCAAGATTAGATAATTTCACTCCCTGGGCTCCGGCGATTGCCGTCACATCGCCACTGTTCGCCGTCGTTCCCGTTGTTCGTCCCGGAAAAAATCCATTCAATCCGCCACTCGCCAGAATAACCGGACCATAAAAATCTATCTTTTGTCCTCTATATAAATCTTTTACCCGAACGCCCTTTACACTCTGCTTACCGGTCAAAAGCCGGATAAACTCATGGTGCGGATAGCGTATAACAAGTCCTTTTGCCTCATATTTTCTCACCTCATCAATCAGAGCTGAAACAATTGCCTTTCCAGTGCTGCTTTTCGCATATGCCGTCCTCTTCTTTTTCTGCCCGCCAAAATTGCGCAGAATCAGTTTCTCGTTCTCGCTGTGAAAAGGCACTCCCAATCCCCAGAGCCACCGGACAATCTCCGGCGCATGGTCGGTAAGGCCACGGACAGCCTCCGCATCTGCGAGGTAAGCTCCCCCCCTCATCGTATCTTGAAAATGTTCCTCTGTTGTATCCTGCTCCCCCATCGTGTCAAGAGCCGCATTGATACCGCCCTCCGCAAGGACAGACTGTGCCCGCTCTGAGTTCTGAAGCGAAATCAGGTTGCATTTCTGCCCATGTTCCGCCAATGAAATTGCCGCCGACAAACCAGCCATTCCGGCACCAATAATATTGATTGTTGTCATCCCTGCACTTCCTTTCCGTAGAGTACCTTATTGCCAGCGCAAATAATAAATAAAAAACGCAATTCCCATAAATATAAATAGAATTGACAAAGCAATTAGGATATCCAGTGCATATTTTTTTAAACTCTTTCTGCCAAAGGCAATCAGAGAAGGCTTTACATTCGTCAGTACATGAACAGCAATCGATAACACAAGAAGAATCTGGGTAGTCAACTGCGCTGCGCCAAAAAAGTTCAACCGATAGGCGCCTCCGGCATTGTGCCCTTTAAATAGAATAATATGAAAAAACATCAAAAGAAAAATTGCGAATCCGCTGATTCGTCTTGCCCAAAAAAGTTTATTTTCCTTGAAATAAGATACTCCGGATTTCCTGCACGCGCGCAAAGTATCTATTGTCAACTTAATGCCAATTAGTGTATGTAACGCAATGCATCCTACGAGAATCCAAGGCAAAACAGACAAAAATATTCCGCCTCCGGAATTCATACTCATCAGTCCCAGAGAACCGGCAATCGCATGAAACAAAAACAAGACGAGAATCAACCCACTCAGAATTGCATTCCACTTCCTCATGTGTCCTTTTCCTCCTCTCGCCTTGTAACATGTACAACTTGGATTTCTTCGTCAGAATACAGAGTATCTGCTCGCATCGCACCGGCAATTTCATCTGATATCAATAAAACATCAAATTTGCCGAATTCCGCTTTGGACAGCAGCAAAACGCCATCCTCTTTTGCTATCGTCATCTGGTGTTCCGGCAATCTGGACTGAAAACTCTGCGCCATCTCAAGTCCCATCTGATCATTTGAAATAACACCACAAGTGATATCTTCAAACAGCACCGGGATTTCTTTTCCCTCAAAAAAATCACACCACTTTGCCAACGTCTCCTCATCCGGATGAGCCGAGCGGTTAATGAAAACCGTGCAGGCACCGGATGGTTGTTCAACAACCGATGTCGCACTGCTCACCGCATCCGTATCTCCCCCGTGAATCCACGATGAAAAGCCATCCGACATAAGAATGGGAATTCCAAGACACACGAATAAAATCCCTATTGTAAAAAAAATGTGAATGACGATTTTCTTCATGTGCCACCTCCCTTATTCTTCTGCACTCTCCAGCGCATTCCGGACAGCATCCTGAAACTGCTCATAATTCTTGGTCGCACCGGAAATCGCATCAATTCCGTCAAGTGACCCATTCTGCACAAGCATTTTTGCATATTCATCACAGGCAGCTACCGCCTTCTGCGCTTTATTATAATAATCCTGCTCTGCCACGGAACCATTTTTCTTTCCGTAATTCTCATCCTTCTTGGTTCCATCGGGCTCATAAGTCTCAAATGTACACTCACTGATTTTCTGATCTTTAACGGTGATTTTCACCACACCATATCCGTTTCCCGCATCGGAACCATCTTCATTTTCATATTCAACAACTTCACTTTTCCCCTCATAAGTTCCATCTTTATAGGTAGCCGTTCCACCGCAGCCGGCAAGCACCGCTGCGGACAGAATTGTCAGTGCTGTCACCGAAAAAAATATATTCTTTCTCATCGTTGTCCTTCCTCCTATTTCAGAGTTCTCATTTCTTTGCTGAACTCCTCGCGCCCGCTCAATTTGATATGACCGGTAAAGTTCTCATTGATTCTCTCGTGGTCAAGATGACCATCGCGAAGAACCAGAGTTCGCTGTGCCACCTCTGCCACCTCCGGATCATGGGTTACGACAATAAGTGTCGTTCCATCCTCGTGTAGTTTCTGAAATAAGTCTACAACAATTTCTTCATTTGCCTCATCCAGATTTCCGGTTGGCTCATCTGCCAATATAATCTCGGGATAATTAATCAGGGCTCTTGCCACACACACACGCTGCTGCTCACCACCGGAAAGCTGCCGCGGAAGGTGGCCTGCTCTGTCAGCAAGTCCCACGCGATCCAACGCCTCCATAGCTTCTTTTTCATCCGGCACACTGTGATAGTACTGTGCCATCATAACATTTTCCAACGCAGTCAGATAACTGACAAGGTGGAACTGCTGAAAAATAAGTCCTATTTTATCGCGGCGGATTTCCGTCAGTCGCTTTGCATTTTCTTTCGCAATATCGACTCCATCCAAAATCACTTCGCCCTTCGTCGGTTTATCCATACATCCGATGATATTCATCATCGTACTCTTACCGGAACCGGACGGTCCCATAATAGCAATCCACTCTCCCTGCTCAACTTTAAGACTGACATTGTCAAGTGCATGAAGATCGCCATATATTTTTGAAACATTTTTTAACTCTAATAAACTCATAGTATCCTCCATATTGTAATATGCCTGGTTAAAATTGTCAAACACTTATTATTCGCCTTTCAGCACCACTGCCGGGTCAACCTTTGTCGCACTTTTTATTGGGAAAAGACACGCAATTCCCGTCACGACGATTGAGGCAAGAATTGTAATCGGCAAAAGCAACGGGCGGAAGGAAATCGAACTGTTAAATACATTTATGCTGACTTCCTGGGCAAATACAAATCCAAGAATCGCACCTAATATACCACCAATTCCTCCTAACATCAGCCCCTCACCCATAAACTCTTTTATGATACTTCCATCGGATGCTCCCAACGCTTTTCTCAAACCGATTTCCTGTCTCCGCTCTGCCACCACGGCAGTCATTGTCGTAGCGACACAAATCATGGTAAGCGCAAGTACAATAATTGTTACCAAAAGCACCAACGCCTGTAATTTACTTAGCACCGTCGTCTCCGACTCTGTTACACGCTTCACCAGTTTGGCATTCAAGCCTGTCTTGTTATCACTAATTTTATCTGCATACTGCTCCAATTGTCCTGAGGTGGCCGACACACTGAGTTCACAAATATCAATTTTCAAGTCTTTCGTCAAGAGTTCCGACAAATCATCGAGAGAAACATATACATAATCTTCTTCTGAACCACCGGTATCAAGAATTCCGGTCACCTTAAAATCTTTTCGATTTTCTTTACTGACTTCATCCGCAGATGCCGCACTCTCTGACACGGCTGCTGCCGATACAGCTCCTCCGGACGCCGGCTGCGCTTGATCACTCTCCGGCGCATAGGTCAGTGTAAGCATATCGCCTTCTTTTAAATTAAAGGTAGATGCCACATTTTTTCCCACCATAATCTCTCCGTTTTCCTTTGGCCATTCTCCACTCACAGACCAAAACGGACTGGTCTTCCGTGCCCCCTCCATGTCAGTTGCCGCTGCAATCAAGGGGCGGTCAAGAAGCCTGACGGTCTCATAGTGATAGGGGGCAACACCTACAACTTCGCTCTCTGGAATATTTTCCAGCCCCTTATCAATATCATCTCTTGTAAATCCTCCTTCTTTCGAGGAGGTAAAAATCATGTTTGCACCATAACTTCGAAACTGAGCTCCCATCTGTCTAGGCACATCATAATATATTGTTACAAGTCCGGATAATATTGTCGCTCCGATCATAATTGCCAAGAGCGCAACAATCATTCTGGAACGGCGTCTCAACAGGGATGCCGTTATCATCCGGAAAAACATTTTCCTCTTTTTCATTGTATCTATTCCTTTCTGTCCCGGTATTACCTGACTACCCGTTTTTACCTGCCATGTAATACCTCTGACGGATGAAGTTTGAGCAACATTCGAATCGCCGGTATACTTCCTGCAAGCGTCACAAGAACAACAAGGACTGCCACCATCGGAATTACCATCGGACGAATCGTGATGGCTGAAGCAAAAACAGACTTTCCAACAATCTGTGCAAAACCGATTCCTGCAAAAAAGCCAACAACACCACCGACGATTGCAGTAATCATAATTTCTGTAAGTACCAATCCTGTGATAGATCTTCCCTGAGCTCCTACTGCTTTCATCAATCCAATCTCACTGCTTCTCTCCATAACACTCGCCGTCACAAGGTTACAAATACCAAGTGCCGCTCCTATCATACTGAGAATTGTAATTAAAATCATGAGAAGTTCTGTCTTGTCAAGAATTGCACCTTCGGAATCTGCCACTTGTCGGACTGCCGAGGCAACCGAGTCAGTTATCACCTCCTGAATCTGATAACAGATAGAGCTGACATAGGCGGTACAATACCAGGTCTCATACTGTTTGACCGTCAGAGACTCCGGGTCTTTTGCTGCCTTTTGAGATAACTCATTATCGGGCGTTGTCAGTGCGCTGACCTCAATACTGTCAACAGCATTGTCCAGCCCCGCAAGAGCCTGCGCCACGTCAAGGGGCACAAACATCTGTCCATCCTCATCGCCTCCTGCGTCAAAAACCCCTATAACAGTTACCGTCTTCTCTCCGGCCTTTCCTTTCAGATGAATCGAATCTCCGGCCTTTACTCCCTGTTCTGCAGCAAAATCCTTTCCTATCATGGCATAATCTGTGGAACTCTCCACCTGCTCATCCAGCCATTTTCCATCGGTCACTGACCACCAGCTTCTAAGACTTGCAATTCCCGCATCCAGTGTTTCACCGGTCGGAAGTTCCATATGATGATTGAACCAGCTCCCTGTAACTGTAACTTCTTTTCCTTCCTCTGTTGTTGCCGTAACATTTAAAAACGGCGCATAATCCACAATGTTAAATGCCCAGAAAATCGTCTTGATTTTACCAAGTTCATCTTCTTTTAAATAGGTTCCTGTTGTATTTCCTCCCTCTACATCGTAGAGATTCTGTATCACCGAGGCATCCTTCGGAACCACTGTTATATTCGCGCCATAGGTCTTCAATTCCTGATTTACCTTATCGCCGACATCCATCATGACACTCAGCATAGCAGTTGCCAAAGATGTTCCGAGCGCGATGGTAAAGGCAATCATCAGCATCTTTTTCCGCTGTCTGAAAAGCGCTCCACTTATCATCCTGAAAAACATAGTTTCAACTCCTTATCTGTCAAAAACTTTTTCGTATTCTAACAAACCTTCAATCGGCACGACAATTTTCCCATCTTTTATCTGATAGTCAATAACAATCGGATTGCAGCCCCCTTTAAATCCGATGGTGCTGATATTCATAACCACATCGCAGAGTTTGCACACAACCTGACCATCTTTTTCGTAGTATCCGGTCTCTCCACAGATATCGCAGGCATCCAGTCCGATTCCATACGATGTGGCATTCGGTTTCTGGATAACAATAAATCGTATTTGTGTTCCACTCTCTGTCACATAGGCAAATCGGTGCAGATGACCATCCGACACCTGTTCAAAGTCCACATATACATTGCCGTTTTCGACAACTGCCTCCTCCACCGGAGAAAGCTCTACTTCGCGGTTGGCGTAGGCTTTTACCGCAGTTATGTTTAGAACAGAGAGCACCATAAACAAAATCGCCGCCGTCGCCCAGCGCCTCGTTCTTCTCCATTTTGCACGGATTTTGCGTTTCTGTGCCGGATTGCGATACGGCTCATTAACATGAAAACTCTGAACCCAGAGAATAATTGGAATTATTGCCGCAACAACGATTGTCGCATATATAAAAACATCGCTGTTATTCGATGAAAATTTTGCAATCATAAAAAGTGTATGATTGGATTTTATAATTCTCTTAGCCAGCATAATCTGCAATCCAACCGCCGATTGTCTCACCGCATTTACAAGTAAAGCCAGTTTCAGCAATGTATTCATAGAAAAAACTGACAATCTCACGGCTCCCTGCCAGATTGCAACCGCTACCAGAAGCATCAACAACAATCCGGCAAAATACCCAATTAAATTATATAAGTACTCCGTAGTAAACATGGAATTTTCGGTTCCAAGGAACGTATATGGATACGCCCATATATCCGGCATAGAATAAAAGATAACTGATGCTGTGAGCAGCGAGATGGCACTCCACGCCACATATTTTCCCCACGGATTAGTTTTCAGTTGAATTTTTTTAATTGAAAACACCAGAAATACAGCAAACGCAAACAGGGTAATCGAAAAGATTCCCAGATTCCAGTATCCGGTATTTACAAGACTGGTCCTATTCTTCATGTAGGACATAATAATTGATGCAATTGTACCCACAATCGCTCCAAATAAAACTATTTTTTTTCCTATTTTTTCACACATGACTCCGGCATACGCCGCAAGCAGGCCAAAGAGAATTGCCGTTGCCACCAGCGCCTCTGTCGTCTCAATCAGATATGTCAGCATAGACACACCTCCCATAGTATTTACACCTTTTTCATAAAGGCACAATATACCATGCCGGCTTTCTCAAGCCAACATGGCACATTGTTTAACGAAACGTAAACCAAATAATTGATATAATCTTTTTTTACCACTCCTGTGGTGTATATTCCCAGCCCTCATAGGTAACTTCAAGAGCACCATCTTTGAAGATGTCATCGAATGTTCCGCCAGGACCTGTCTCGGAATCTGTATGAACAAGGTAACCATTGTCCTCCGGATTACCGAATGTGAACTTGATGTTATAAGTGTCTGCATCCGGAAGAGCTACGTTTGCTCCATAGTGAGGGCCATCCGAAGCACTCATTACCATGAATGTACCTTCCGCAGCAACCTTTCCGTCAGAAGCCTTTGTAATCTCATATTTAACAGTCATATAAGGAACCCAGTCGCCGGCACCAAAACCAACTTTGTTCTCAAGAGCTGCTACGTCTGCCTCAAGGTGAATATTGAATTTGCTTGTATCTTCATTACCGTTACTCATCGGTACCGGCTGGAAGTATACAGCAGATACATTCAAGAAGTCGCCTGCCTTCTGATCTTCGAAAATCGGAATTTCCTCAAAACCAGCATCATCACCAGGGCCTGCTGCTGCATCCTCTTTTGTCTCTGTCTTCACTTCTTCTTTCTGACTTGTTGTGTTTTTGTCAGTTGATGTAGAGCTGTTGCTTCCGCATGCTGTAAGCGCAAATGCTGTCATTGCAACTGCCATTGTCATTGCTGCAATTTTTCTTAATTTCATTACCTTTTCCTCCTTATAAAATTGAAATTAAAGATTTATTTATATGAAAAGCTTCTCTTCTCCCGCAGATTGCATAGCAAAACCGCAAAGAGGGGTACTTTTACATATCCAATTTATTACTCTGCTGCTTCTTTTTGAACTTCTTCCCGGATTCTCTTATTTCTCCGCAGTTGAAGAATAAATACTACAATTGTGACAACAAGAAGCAACAACTGAGGGAATATCGTCTGATCAATCGGATAGACACCTAATACTCCAAGCACGTCATTGTACGGAATCCATGATACCACCGGCGAAGATGTTGCCGAGAACCAGCCTCCTTCAATCAACTCTTTGATACCAGAGCCAAGGAACGAAATTGACATGATAAACATGAAAATACTTGTTCCAAGGAAAAACGGCTTGAGTGGCAGTCTCAGGCTCAATACACGAATTGCAATGAACACAAACACGAGACACACGCAGCCAACGCCGAACCCCAGCCACACCATGGAAGGATGATCCTCCGCAAGCATTGGCTGATAGAAAAGAATCACCTCGGCACCCTCGCGGAATACCGCAAGAAACGCAGTAAACGCCAACGCAAACATGCTTCCCTTTTCCGATGAACTCTTTACCTTGCTCTTAATGTAAGCACTCCAGGCTTCCGACTCAGACTTGGAAACCATCCAATTGCTGACCCAATAAAGAACAACTACCGCAATCAGTGCTGTCACACCTTCGATAATCTCCTGATTGGCACTGCCCGCAAGTTTCAAAAGGCTGAGCAGCCACGCAGCAATAAAGCTTGCCACAATACCAAGAATAGAACCAATGTATACAGGACGAACCTGTCTCTTTTTCTCTTGTTCTGTATTGCCCGTCTTCATCAGATACGCAATGATTGCGCCGACTACCAGAATCGCCTCCAGTCCCTCGCGGAGAATAATCGCAAAACATCCGAGGAATGTAGCCACCGCCGCCGATGTTCCACCGCTGCTCTGCGTCGCACCACTGTCAACAGTCACACCATCCAGCGTATCAGCATCCGCATCCAGCATCGCCCGAAGTTCTTCCACTTTTTCTTTGAATTCATCCAGAGTCGCTTTTCCTTCTTTTCCATCTCTGGCAACAGTTCTTGTTGTCGAAAATTGAAGTTCAACCTCAGACACTCTTGCACCTGATATACGAGCCTGCACATTTCTTTCAAAACCGGTTGTCTCGTACCAACCGTAGTAGCCTTCGTTGTTAATATTTTTATAGGCCGCATCAAAGTCGCCCGCCTCAAAATTCTCTATCGCTTTATCAAGTACAACCGTCATTGCATCCGCAATTTCATTCCACGTCCAGCCGTTCGCCTCATCTTTCGGAGACTCTTTCTCACTGAACTCTTTCCACGATGTATAATAGTCATATTTTGTTCTCTCTGTAGTAGTCGCAGTGCCGGATACACCATCTAATTTGGCAGCATCCTCATTCAGCATAGTGCGAAGTTCTTCTACTTTTGACTTGAACTCATCTAACGTGCCCTGATTTCTCGCAACAGTTCTCGTTGTCGAAAACTGAAGTTCCACCTGTGATACTCTCGCTCCCGAGATTTTCGCCTGCACATTTCTTTCAAAACCAGTTGTCTCATACCAACCGTAATAACCATTTTGATTGATGTTGTTATATGCCTCCTCATACTTGCCGGCCTCAAAATTCTCTATCGCCTTGTCAAGTACAACACCCATCTGCCCAGCCACCTGAGTCCACGTAACGTTAGCATCCGCCCCCAGGCTATCCTTGTATTCTTTCCAAGTCCCATAATATTCGCCCGCAGCATAAGAAACTGTGTTCCCGGAAATCACAGGAATTGCAAGAACAGAAAAAAATGCAATTAACAGCCACGCAATCATTTTTTTAGTCATTTTTTTAACCATCATAGTATTCGCTTCCTAATCATTATTTAAATTCATACCATTCTGTCTTTCGTGTCGTCATTCAGCACAACACGCTTCCGTTTCATATGTATAATTTGCGTTCGTTATAAACAATTTGAGTTTGCATGACATAACGAGCGTTCGCTTTGAATTGCCTTGGTTAGGCTCTGCTAACCGAATTACAATATATCATACACCTTTTTTCTTGTCAAGACAGGAAAACAAAAATTATTTTAGAAATTTTTTCAAGAAAATATGGTTTTTTCTTTGCCTTCACAGGCAATAAATGGTATACTAAAATAGATAAGGAACTGTTCATAGATTCCTAAGAATCTTGTCTACGGAAGGAACGACATATTATGAATACAAAATCAAATGAATCTGCAGAAAATTATTTAGAGACAATTCTTGTGTTAAGTCAGAAATTGCCGGTTGTCCGCTCTGTCGATATTGCTACAGAACTTGGTTTCAAAAAATCCAGTGTCAGTGTTGCAATGAAGAATCTGCGCGAAAAGGATCAGATCACAGTTACCGATGCCGGATATATTTACTTGACAGAAAAAGGAAAAGAAATTGCTGAGATGATTTATGAGCGCCATAAACTTCTCACGGCTTGTCTAACCGCCCTCGGCGTCCCTTCTTCTATTGCTGAAGAGGATGCGTGCCGGATTGAGCATGTAATCAGTAAAGAGAGTTTTCACGCAATAAAAGAATACTCAGAAAAAATTTTGAAAGAAAATTAAATTTGTTCTTGACTTTTGGTGAAAATCTTGCTATTATAAGTCTTGCGTTGTACGTGTAGCTCAGCTGGATAGAGCACTTGGCTACGGACCAAGGTGTCGGGGGTTCGAATCCTCTCACGTACGTGGATAAAAAAATAACCGTCGCATTTAATGCGGCGGTTATTTTTTTATTCGCGGACGGGTCGTCCGCGAACGGTTCGATGTCTCGCCTTCCGGCTCGGTCCGCGCAGGTCAGACGTCCACCGGACGTCTTGCGCCCTCTCACGTACGATATGCTTTGGGGGACGGACGGGGCGTCCGCGAACGGTTCGATGTCTCGCCTTCCGGCTCGGTCCGCGCAGGTCAGACGTCCACCGGACGTCTTGCGCCCTCTCACGTACGATATGCTTTGGGGGACGGACGGGGCGTCCGCGAACGGTTCGATGTCTCACCTTCCGGCTCGGTCCGCGCTTAACGAAAAAAAACATTTGCATATTTTCCTTCTGTGTGCTATGATGGGAATTACAAAAGACGTGGAACAGGAATAGTAACTGTCCGACTCACTCCAGAGAGTTGCCGGTTGGTGCAAGGCAATGTGACGAATACAGCGAACTCGCCCGGGAGTTGTCTGCTTGAACATTTCAGTAGAGCAGAACGGATACCCACCGTTACAGGGGTTAGGCATGTTAGTGCTGATGAGAGCATACATTTATGTATGAAGTAGAGTGGTACCGCGTAGGAATATATCCTTCGTCTCTACAACCGCCTGGTTGTGGAGGCGGAGTTTTTTTGTGTCAAGACAACATTTGTCCACATTTATACAATATTTTTAGGAGGTTTGTTATGAAGAATTATGATAAGTATGAGCGCGGCTATTTTATGCCGCCACAGCCAACCTATGACTGGGTAAAGAAGGAGTATATCACAGAGCCACCAATCTGGTGTTCTGTCGATTTGAGAGACGGCAATCAGGCACTCATCGAGCCGATGAGCCTGGAAGAAAAACTGAATTTCTTCGAGATGTTAGTGGAAATCGGTTTCAAAGAAATCGAGGTCGGATTCCCAGCCGCTTCGGAGACCGAGTACGAATTTATGCGCGCGCTGATTGAGCGTGACATGATTCCTGACGATGTCACAGTACAGGTACTGACACAGGCACGTGAGCACATTATCAAGAAAACCTTTGAAGCCGTAAAGGGTGCCCCTCACGCAGTCGTCCACCTGTACAATTCCACATCTGTGGCACAGCGTGAGCAGGTATTTAAAAAGAGTAAAGAAGAGATTAAGCAGATTGCCATTGACGGTGCCGTTTTATTAAAAGAACTTGCTGATCAGACAGACGGTAATTTTTCCTTTGAGTACAGTCCGGAGAGTTTTACGGGAACTGAGGTTGATTACGCCGTTGAGGTCTGCAACGCCGTATTGGATGTATGGCAGCCGACACCGGACAACAAGGCAATCATCAACATCCCTGCTACGGTAGAAATGTCCTTGCCGCACGTTTTTGCAACACAGATTGAATACATTCACAAAAACTTAAAATACCGCGACGCTGTGACAATCTCCCTGCATCCGCACAATGACCGTGGTTGCGGTGTCAGCGATGCGGAACTGGGATTGCTCGCCGGTGCTGACCGAATCGAGGGAACTCTGTTTGGCAATGGAGAGCGCACCGGTAACGTGGATATTGTCACACTGGCGATGAATATGTTTACTCACGGTGTGGATCCGAAACTGGATTTCTCCAACATGCCGGAAATCCGCAGACGCTATGAATTGTACACGAGAATGCAGGTGTACGCCCGTCAGCCTTATGGCGGAGATTTGGTCTTTACTGCATTCTCCGGTTCCCATCAGGATGCCATCGCCAAGGGCATGCAGTGGCGCGAAGACAATGATTTGAAACTGTGGAGCGTTCCATATCTCCCGGTTGATCCGAAGGATGTCGGCCGCACCTATGACTCCGATGTCATCCGCATCAACAGCCAGTCAGGCAAGGGCGGTGTCAACTACATTTTAAAACAGAATTTCGGCATTTCTCTTCCGCCGGAAATGCGCGAGGAAGTCGGCTATCTGATGAAGCACGTGTCCGATGAAGAACACAAGGAATTAAAACCGGACTGGGTATACGATATTTTTAAGGATAATTATATTAACGTAACTCCTCATTTCGAGATTATTGAATGCCACTATCAGCAAGGGGATGGAATCACTGCTGAAGTGACAATCAAAATCAAAGAGGGCAATGAGATTAAGATCATTAAAGGACAGGGAAATGGTCGCCTAGATGCCGTGAGCCGTGCAATTAAAGATTATTTCCATATCAGTTACCAGTTGACCAATTACGAGGAACACGCATTGACTCAGGGCTCTTCATCAAAAGCTATCGCCTATGTCAACATCACACACCACGGAGATGTTTACTGGGGCGTGGGAATCAATGAAGATATTATCAAGGCTTCTGTCAGCGCCCTGTGCGTCTGCGTCAATAAGCTGTTGAAGTAAGTCTTTAGGAATTAGCAGAACGAGAGAACTCCGTCAGGATGCTCGAAACCGGTAACGCTTATGCGTTAAAGTTTCTCGCTACCTGACGGAGTTCCCCTCATAAACCCAAAATATTTATGCAGAACACAGATTTGAAACCCGGCGACCTGACATCTCCAATCAACGCAGTAGATTCTTTACGTATTTTCCTTCAACAGGTAGTACACCTGATCGAAAAGAGAATCTATTAATCTACTTCACCGTAACTTTTGCTTTCTTCATAAGACCATTGATAGAATATACATAAATGGTACATGTCCCCTTCTTGATACCTTTGACCTTACCGTTCTTATCAACAGTTGCAATGCTTTTGTCTGATGACTTATAACGGAACGTTACACCATGGGACTTAGGAATGTGCTTCTTGTTCTTGTTGACAAGTGTTACCTTTGCCTTAATCTTAGTAGTCTTCCCGACCTTTACGGTGTATTTCTTCTTAGTAAGTGTAAGTTTCTTGACATTACTATACTTTGTATTCT
>CAMVIN010000065.1 GCA_947167565.1 uncultured Clostridia bacterium
GAGCACCCGGTATATTTCTTAAATATTCTTGAAAAATGTTCCACGTTGTCATAGTCACAAATAACGGCAATCTGGCCGATGGAGAAGTTCGTGGACACCAGAAGATTCTTTGCGTACTCAATACGTGTCTGTATAATATCTTTATAAATCGAGTTTCCGAAAAATCTCTTGTAAAGGTGCTGAAAGTGTGATACGCTGAGATTCATAGATGCAGCCGCCTCCTCTACATTGAGCAGGCGGTACTGGCGACTCTGAATCTTTTGACGGAGTTTTGTAAATTTGATGAGGTAATCGTTCTCTCTGGATGTGTGCGTGCGATAGAACTGATAGGAATGACTGAATTTGTGAAAAAACAAATCCGCTTTCTCCGAGAGGGACTGCTCGGAATTTTTGCCCTCACTGAAATATTCGAGAACCATTTCAGATATCATCGTCTCAAGTTCAGAATTGTTCGGCAAATACACAGGGGTATTCAGCGGGATATTTAATTTTTCAAAATATTCGTCATATGAATCAAAATCAAAATGCATCCAGTCATTGATAAAGTTGCCGTCCAGTTTGCGGTACAGCTGGGGTGTGTCTTTTTTGAAAATAAAATAAGTGTCAGGCGGAATCTTCTGAAAAATACCGTCTATCCAGATTTCCGCAGAACAGCGCAAATAAAGGAGAAGATAGTCTCCGGTGCCGTTGGGACGGTTGGCTTCGTAGCCGCCGATATTGACAAATTGGAATCCGACATAGTTGACGTGAATCATAGAATCCTCTTCACTCCTTTGCAGTCTTTTAACTATCATACCAAAAAAAGCAGAAAAAGACAAGTTTATAACAATTATTATCATGGAATTATACAGATATTGTTACTATAATCAAGGAGAAGGATTATGTTTTATTGTGATTATCAGACAGGAGGAAGGTATTTATGGTTCAATTTTGGAAACGGCACACGGCAATTTTGTTGGCAGTTCTTTTGTTTGTGTCTGTTTTTTCTGTGACAGATGTGCAGGCGGCAAAGAAGAAGACGGTGAAACTCAGCGCTTCTACCGTTAAGCTTAAAGTGGGGAAAACAAAGACAATTAAGGTGAAGAACACGACAAAGAGCAAGATTAAGAAGGTGAAATGGAAAATCACAAGGGGAAAATCATACATAAAAATTTCCAAAAAGACAAAGAAATATGTTAAGATTAAAGCAAAGAAAAAGGCTGGAACGGCTGTGGTTCAAGCTAAAATTTCGACAAAGGCAAAGAAGACCTATACAAGAAAGGTAAAGATTAAAGTGCAAAAAAATACTTCAACGTCAAGTGAAACATCAAGTGCGTCTGCAACATCGACACCGGCAGCAACAAATGCATCGCAGAATAAGAATACAACCGAGTTACTTCATTATACTATGAAGACAAGTTCAGATGGGAAAACTCTGCTGGATCAGTCCGGCAATGGGAATGACGCAACGCTGGTGAACGTGGATGCGACGGTGAAGGAGAATCATTCTCTTTTGCTTCAGAAAAACGGATATATTGAACTGCCAAAGGATGTTTTTGCAGGAAAAGATACTTTGACAATTTCTATTTGGGCAAAGGATTACAGCGGCAAGGCAAATACGAGTGCTATGTTTGTGGGGACAACAGAAAATTATCCGGTATCCTACTGGCTCCTGAATCCATGCAATCCGGCTGGTCGGATGAAGTCTGTTATGACCAATGGTACAAGTGCGACTGCTCCGTGGAGCACCGAGGTTGGTATTAGTGCATCAGAGGATGGAAAAGGGGTTGACGGTCCGCTTACAGGAACAGAGTGGAATCATTTTGTGACAGTCATTACAAAAGACAGTATCACGGGATATTGTAATGGTAAGAAAGTCGGAACAAGCACACTGCAGAAAAAATTCAGTGACTTTGGCAGCGACATTGTTGCCTATATTGGCAAATCTTCTTATCCGGACGCTACTTTTACGGGATTTATCCGTGAAGTGCAGGTATTCAGTACGGCAAAGACAGACGCCGAGGTGGCAAAAATTTATCAGGACACAAAAGGAGCAGATATGGGAGCCAAGAGCGAAAAATCAGAAATTTTTATTGCGGACAGAGCAGATCCGTTTATTACGAAGGCGAAAGACGGCTATTATTATTTCACAGCATCTTATCCGATGTATGGGGAGTCGGACAAAGATGGATACGACAGAATTATTCTTCGCCGCTCTAAGACACTGTCTGGATTGAAGGATGCAGAGGAAAAAGTTATCTGGGATGAGAAAGACAGCAGTATTTCCCACCGATTTATCTGGGCACCGGAAATGCACTATATTGGCGGCAAGTGGTATATGTACTATGCGGCGAGCGGAAGTTCTAATAATGTATGGGATATCAACTGCCATGCTCTGATGTGTGAGGGACAGGATCCCTATAATGATAACTGGGTAGAAAAGGGAAAATTTCAGGCGGCAAGCGGGGATACCTTATCGTTCACAGGATTTTCTCTGGATATGACATACTTTGAGTGCAACGGCAAGTCTTATGTTATCTGGGCACAGAAACCATCGACATCCAATCTCTATATGGCAGAGGTGAATCCGGAAGAGCCGTGGAAAACAACGACAAAGGCGATGCTTTTGACAAGACCGGAATATTATTGGGAATGTGTGAATATCCCGGTTAATGAGGGACCTTCGGTTATCATTCATGATGGAAAAGTGATTGTGGCGTACTCCGCTTCTGCGACAGGGCCGGAATACTGTATTGGATATATGTATGCAGATGTAAATTCTGATTTGATGAACAAAAGTTCCTGGACAAAACAGGAGACACCGGCACTGGAATCCGGAGATCTGGTGGATGAGTACGGACCGGGACACAATTCTTTCACGGAAGATGAGAATGGAAATCCGATTTTTGTTTATCACTCAAGACCAAAAGAATGTTTCGAGGGAAAATGTGACTATTCCGACGGTGACCCACTTTACGATCCATGTCGAAGCGCACATCTTCGCAAGGTGACCTGGGATGCAAACGGACTTCCAATTCTGAATGCGGAACCGTATCCGATTGATTGATAATTGATGGAAATAATATTTGAAATACAAATAATTGTTCAGGAAGGAGCAGCGTAAGTGAGCAAGGTAAGAATTGAACTGCAGGGGATTAGTAAGAGCTACTATTCGGAAACTGCCGTCACGCAGGCTCTCAGAAAAGTGAATCTTACTTTTTATGAGAATGAATTCGTGGCGATAACCGGTGAAAGCGGAAGTGGTAAGTCAACTCTTCTCAACATTATCGGGGGGATGGACACCTTCGATGAAGGGGAGATGTTTGTCGATGGCGAACCGACATTCCAGTATGATGATGAGGACTGGGAGGACTACCGCAGGACGAAAATCGGTTATGTATTTCAGGATTACAGTCTGGTAGGGCACTATACGGCATTGGATAATGTCATGAGTGCTCTGCTTGTGATGGGGGAAGATGAGGAGACGGCAAAGAAAACCGCATTGGATTATCTCACACAGGTTGGATTATCCGAGTATGCAACACATCGTGCCTCTGAATTATCAAGTGGTCAGAAACAGCGTCTCTCCATTGCGAGAGCACTGGCCAAAAATACCGGAATTATCGTGGCGGATGAGCCGACCGGAAACTTAGACAGTGAGACCGGGCAGCAGATTATCAGTTTGATGGCAGAATTATCTAAAGACCGTCTTGTTATCATGGTTACACACAATTATGATCAGGCAGAAGCGTATGTCACAAGAAAAATCCGTGTTCACGATGGCCAGATTATTTCCGATGTTCCGATTAACGAGGATAAACGAAATGCTGATATTTCGGAGAAGATGGAGGAAATTGCAGAGAGTACTGAGGAGCAGGAACTTCCGGCAAAGAAAAAAAAGACTTCCGTTATGGATAAAAAGTGGGAGAATAAAGTTGCCTCCTATTTTGCAAAAAAGAACCGGAAAATGCAGAAGGGGCGCGCTATTTTATTTTCCTCCTTTCTCCTGGTTATTGCGATTGCTTCGTTCCTGTTCATCGGTGAACTGTTTCAGCATCAGGATGACTATCCGACGAGAAACTATTCACAGAGTGCTTTTCAGAGGGAAGACCAGAAGCGCATTGTCGTGAAGCGCTCAGATGGAAAAGAAATTACTCAGGAAGACCGGGACACGATATCCTCTATGATGTATGTGGATACGGTGGATATTTATGATGTGGCAAATGATATCAATTTTTATCTGGAAGAAAATCAGGATTACAAATATATTTATGGTGATGCCTCCAGAAGCCGCCGTGCCAGAGAGCGAAATGCTGCGCAGAAGGCAGATGAAAACAGGAGCAAGTCCGGAAAGAAGGATGAAAATAACCAGGGTGGATTTGGTCAGGACAATTCCAGTCAGACAACATCGTCTTCCGATGAGATGAAGAAGGTTGAGTTTATCAATGAAAAACGCTTTATGATGTCCTGTGACTGCCTGAAGGAGAGTGACTTATCTGCGGGAAGACTTCCGGTTTCACAGAATGAGATTGTCTTATATGCGAGCAGTGAGAGTGAATTAAATACAGAAAAACTCTGTTATTTTATGGCAAAAAATATCTGGGATGCCAACCAGTACTGCATGATGAAGATGAAAGTTGTGGGAATTTTGAAAAAACAGACAACCCAGGTCTATTTTTCTACCGGACTTTGCCGGGTGTTGTCTTCCCACATTGATGCGGATGTGTTCCGTCTTCTTTACATGTATGACAAATCCTTTGGTGATTATCGTGTCAAGAAAAAACTGGTGCCGATTGTCAATGAAGACTTAAACGGCATGGATGCGAGAGTGTCTGCCAATATCGGAGATGACGCACCGGGAGCCGGTCAGTTTGAATTTACGACTCAGGCGCAGGATGATAAGGGAAATCTAATCGGAGAGAGAACGACGGATGTGATGAATATTCTGCCGGAGACGAACGGTTATACGGGAGATTTTATCGAGGTGAGTCAGGACTTTTTCGACCAGTATTACACGGTGGGCAATATGCAGGCATCTGTTTATATTGCAAACTACGCCAAACTGGATTTTGTAATGAGAAATCTCAAATTAAAGGGATACGAGCCAATCAGCAGTTATCGAATCAGTGTACTTGACTACAATGGGGAGAGAGTCGACCAGAGACTGACGATTATCGGAATATCAGCATTAGGTCTGGTTATGCTCCTTTTGGCGGAAGTTTTGATTCTGCGCTCTCTGATGAAAATCCGAATCAAGGACTTCTTTGTTTTGAAGTTTATCGGAATGAAGATGCAGGTTATCAAAAAAATCAGTTATTTTGAGATGGGAAGTTATATGATTTTCTCCGTGGTAATTACATTAATATTGATGTGGATTCTTCGGTTTGCAGGACTTTCCATTATCAAAGAAATGTTGTGGTACTACAACATACTAGCGTATCTGCTGTTCCTTTTGTACAACACGTTGTTGATTTTGTTGACGGTGGTATTTTATAACCGCTTGTTGAAAGGGAGGTTGAACGCATGATTCAGGTAAAGAATTTACATAAATATTATAATAAGGGAAAAAAGAATGAGCAGCATGTCCTGAATGATGTCAGTCTGGAGTTAGACCGGACAGGACTTGTCTGTATCCTCGGTGAGAGCGGTTCCGGAAAGACGACATTGCTCAACACGATTGGTGGACTGGATACTTTTGCAGACGGCTCGATTATTATTGATGACAAAGAAGTAAAAAAATATAATCCGAAAGTCATGGAACCGATAAGAAATGACCACTTTGATTATATTTTCCAGAACTATTATCTGCTGAAAGACTATACAGTAGGATATAATATCAAGATTGCACTCAACCGCTACAAATTGACGGAAGAGGAAAAGGAAGAGCGCGTGGACTACGTGCTGAAAATGCTCGGTATTGAAAAATACAAAAAGAAAAATGTCTCCAAGCTGTCCGGAGGTCAGCAGCAGAGAGTTTCCATCGCACGCGCACTTGTGAAGTCACCGGATGTGATTTTTGCGGATGAGCCGACGGGAAATCTTGATGAGGAAAATACGCTCCGGACGATGAGTATCTTAAAGAACATTTCCAAGGAATGTCTGGTTCTTTTAGTCACTCACGAGAAAAGAATTGCTAAGTTTTTTGCGGACAGAATTATTGAGGTCTGCGATGGAAAAGTGGTTCGCGATGAGCCAAATACGCCGTTGGATACTTACGAGAGAAGTGATGACTCCAATATTTATCTGAGGGAGCTGGATCGTCAGGATGTCTCCGGAGATTTGTCGGATTTTCATATTTATACTGACAAGTTGTCGTCACCGAAGAAAATTGAGCTGAGTCTGGCGTGGAAGGATGGAAAACTTTATATTCAGAACCACACGGACTGCGATATTCTGATTGAAGGCATTGAGAATGGTGTTCAGATGTTAGATGAAGAGCGTCCGACTCTGGATATGGATGAGGTCGATAATTTTTCCTATGATTTGGAGAAAATGGAGAGTCGCGGCTCTGCGCACCTCGGTGGCAGAGAAGTGCTCCGTATGGCGCTGGAAAACATTCAGTTGATGGGGAAAAAGCAGGCATTTATTATTACGATTTTCCTTGTGTCGGCAGTGCTTTTGTCTGTGACGATGGCGCAGTTTTTCAGTTCCTTTACCATCAATGAGGAAAAAGTGGTAGGGACGGACTCCCACTATGTGTCGTTGATTTTTACAAATACCGCCTCACGTCGTTCTATGGATGACCGCATGCGCGTGATGGATTTTATCGAAGAATTTTTTTCTGATGATAAGAACGGAACGCCATTCTTTATTCCGAGTGCGAGTATTTATCTGACAGGAAGCGGTTATAAACAGTTAAATAATCTGACACAGCAGATAGAAAATTATTCTTTTGTGAATAAGGAACATCTGAAACAGGAACAGATTCTTTACGGACATAAACCGGAAAAACTGACGGATGTAGTGATTGATAAGCGTGTTATTGCTACACTGGCGAGAACGAAGACTTCTGTGGCATCCCTGCATGAGACCGATGAATCCTATCTCGGTATGAAGATTACGATTTCTTCTGTGGATACACAGTTTACGGTTGTCGGGGTGTGCGACTCACAACAGCCGAGTATCTATGTGAGCCAGAATGTCCTGATGGGAATTAACGCCAAGGGATACAAGGTGGCAAACATCGAGGAATTCCACGCAGAGATTGAGAATAATGATGATTTGGAAGAAAAGGGTGTGGACACCTCAGCCTATGATAATATTTCGCTTGCGGACGATGAGATTATGGTGCGTGAGACGCTATATACGCATTTGGAGGATAAGGAAACGGTTACATTAGGTGATGATGGAATCCAGTCCTTTAAAGTAAAGGGCACATTCCCGGATGGTCTGGGGTTTGATTATGTGCTGTCCGATGGCGGATGCAAGGCGATGCGCAACGTAATTATTTATGAAAATAAGGTAGCTTATATTTACTGTGAAAATCCGGAGGCAACTTACAAACTTCTGGAGGATAAAGGAACCGGTTATGGTGGTGGATTTACACCGACACTCTCCATTCCGTCACAGGATGAAATTAAAGAATATAAAGAGAAACATTCTACAGATATGGATGCTAAGACACTGATTCCGGTGGCAATTGCTTTTATTTCGCTGATTATGGTGTACTTTACCGTGAAGTCCAATGCGACCTCGAGAAGTGAGGAGCTGACGGTGTACCGCCTGATTGGCATTTCAAGGGGAAGTATCTTGCGAGCATATATTCTGGAGATGGTACTGGTGACAAGTTATACATCACTTCCTGCAGTGCTGGCGACCTGCGGTGTGATGAAGTTTATCAGTTCTGTGCCGTCACTGGAAATTGATATGGCGATGCCTTGGTGGGCAGCAGTGCTTTTGGTGTTTGGTCTGTATGCGGTTCACTCGCTGATTAGTATTCTTCCTGTCTATGGAATTTTGTCAAAACCACCGGCAACTTTAGCAGTCAAAGAGTGAAACAGATGTGCCACGTCTGTTTCACCCGATAATATATTGTTGGAGGACTTCAATGGACGTCTTAAAATTTGGATTTCGATATTGGAAAAAATATCTGGGTGGGGCAATTACGACACAGTTCATGAGTTTTGCGGCAATGGGAGCAGATCTTCTGCTCCCGCTTCTCATGTCTATGTTTGTGGATTATGTTATTCGTTCGAATGAGCCGGCAGATGACAATATTTTCTCTTTTCTGCTCAGCGGAAAATATGGAGAAGTTCACACAATGACATTGTTCTGGCATCTTGCCGTGGTGTTTATCGGGCTTCTGCTTGTAAGGTTGTTTCTTATTTATACTAAAAATGTGTGGAATCAAAAGCTGGGCCTCGGGCTTGAGACAGATCTGAGAATGGATACCTTTCAGAAATTGATGGATCTTGACAGCGCAACGATTTCCGAGTACAACACAGGAGAGCTTCTCACAACAATTAACTCGGACACCATTATGTATAAAGAAATGTTCTGCCGCATTATTCCTAATATTCTGGATAATAGCTTTGGTCTGATTACGGCGATTGTACTGCTGGCGCTGATAAATCCGTTTCTTCTTATTATACCGGTACTTCTCATTCCGGTGTTTGTGTATGCGCTGCGGAGTTTTAAACGCAGGGCGAGAATGAATTATCGCGATATCCGCGCCTGCAATTCGGATATGAACCTGACGGTTCAGGAAAATATCGAGGCGGTTCGTCTTGTTCGTTCTTTTACGAATGAAGAGCGGGAAAAAGAAAAGTTTGATACCTCCAATGATTCACTGAGGGAGTCATACATTAAACAGGTTAATTTGTCTGCAAATTTTGAGGCGGTATTCAGCACGATACGTCAGATTGCATATATCGGTGGCATTGCTGTCAGTGCGGTTCTCGTCATGAAGGGGCAGATGAGACTGGGGTATCTGGTTGCCTGTACCGAGTATGTTATGCGCATAATGAACTACATTACAACGATGAATAATATGATGTTTCAGATGCAGCAGCAGGTGGTGTCCGGTTACAAGATGATGCATTTTATGGAAGATCACAGCCGGATTCCGGACGGTGATGAGGCAGTTGACAAAAATAAAAAGCCTCATATTGAATTTTCACATGCCACAATGAAACTTCAAAATAAAAAAGTATTGGATGACATTACGCTGGACATTCCATATGGAAAAAAGGTTGGGATTGTCGGGGGAACAGGAAGTGGAAAAAGTACGCTGCTTGAATCCCTGATTCGTATTCACGATATGTCGGATGGTGAGGTTAAGATAAACGGAAAAAATATCCGGCGATATGATTTAAAATCTCTTCGTGACCAGTTTGCCTATGTTTTTCAGGATGTATTTCTTTTTTCTAATACGATTGAGTCTAATATTGCGTATGCAAAAGATGAAATGGTAGGTGGTAATATAGAAGAAAGAAAAGAAGTTCCACAGGAAGTTATCACGGCGGCGAAACATGCTCAGGCAGATGATTTTATAAAAAAACTTCCGGATGGATACGAGACAATTGTGGGAGAGAGAGGACTTGGTATTTCGGGTGGACAAAAGCAGCGTGTATCCATTGCGAGAGCACTTCTCAAAAATGCACCGGTTCTCATTCTGGATGATTCCACTTCAGCTCTCGATGTGGAGACAGAGAAAAAACTTCTCGCCGACATTAAGAAAAATTATAATGACAAGACACTTATTATTTCTGCACACCGCATGACTTCGGTTGTGGATTGCGATGAGATTTTGTACCTGCTCGATGGAGCAATTGCGGAGAGGGGAACGTTTGATGAATTGATGGCGCTGGACGGACATTTTGCAAATGTTTACCGGACACAGCAGGCGCAGAGAGAGTCGGTTGTGGATTTTGGTAATTCGGATGAGGAAATGGAGGCGGCGAGATAATTATGGCAAAGAGAAATACTTTTTTTCAGGATGAAGTTGTCGAAAAGAAAATAGACATGAAGCAGATGGCGAAGATTCTCCGCTACATTCTTCCTTATAAAATGATTGTAGTTTTTGTATTGGTACTTATGGTTATATCATCCGGTGTTGCGTTGATTTCACCGCTTCTGTTAAAGCAGATTATCGACAATGTTGTCGTGACGGAGAATTATACAACGTTGACGTGGATTATATTTGCGATGGCGGGGCTGGCAGCAATTGAGATAACCGTTACACTGATTCACCAGAGATTGATGGGTTCCATGGGACACAAAATTATTGCGACCATCCGCAAAGACATTTTTTATAAATTGCAGGAACTCTCTTTTGACTATTTTGATTCGAAACCGGACGGAAAAATCGTCGTCCGAGTGACGGATTATATCAATGATTTGGCGAACTTTTTTACAAACTTTGTGGTGCTGCTTTTGACATATATTGCCAAGATTGTCATTGTGACCTTTTTCATGCTGAGTCTGAGCCCGATGTTGACCGGAGTTGTATTTGCCATTGTCATTCCGCTCATGGTCTGTGTGTTCAGTCTGCGCTATGCCGTTCATAAGTTGTTTGGCGCTCACCGGGCAAAAATTTCCAATCGCACGGCGTTTATGATTGAGACGATCATGGGTGAGAAAATCGTCAAGAACTATAACCATGTGGAGAGCAGCATGGAGACATACAAATATGTTCACAATTTAAGCTTAAAGCAGTGGATGAAAATTGTGCGCCGCATTGAATTGAACACGCCGATTGTGGAAGTGTTCTGGAATCTCGGGTACCTGTGCCTGTATGGAATCAGTCTGTATATGATTTTGCAGGGAAACAGTGTGCTCAACGTCGGAATCGTCGTGACTTTCACCAGTTATATGGCACAGTTCAGTGGCCCGCTGACACAGATTGCCTTTATTATTCAGCAGCTCGCACAGGTCAGCTCAAACTTAGAGCAGGTGTTTGACACGATAAACTGTGAGGTGGATATTAAGGATAAAGAAAATGCAGTGGAACTTCACAATGTGAAAGGGAAAATTGATTTCAACCATGTCACCTTTTCTTATGAAGATGATGTGCATATTCTGGAGGATTTTGATTTACATGTGAACCCGGGTGAGACGATTGCGCTTGTGGGACCGACCGGAGCCGGAAAGACAACAATTATTAATATGCTGACAAGATTTTACGATGTGCAGGATGGAAGCGTTACCATTGACGGCGTTGATGTGCGGGATGCGTCGCTTCACTCCCTTCGTGATGAAGTAGGTGTGCTCATGCAGGATCCATTTATTTTCCGTGGAACAGTTATGGAAAATATTCGGTACGGAAGACTGGATGCCACAGATGAAGAGTGCATTGCAGCGGCAAAGACAATTTTTGCTGATGATTTTATTTCTCATTTATACGAGGGTTACAATCATATGCTCGAGGAGAGAGGACAGGGGTTGTCTGCGGGAGAAAAACAGTTGATCTCTTTTGCGCGGATTATATTAAAAAATCCTTCGGTCGTTATTCTTGATGAGGCGACAAGTTCGATTGATACAGAGACGGAAAATCTCATCAAACAGGCGCTCGACGTGATTTTGAAAGATAAGACTTCCTTTATAGTTGCACACCGCCTTTCTACAATCCGCAATGCGGATAGAATCCTGTTTATACAGAATAAAGGCATTGCTGAATCGGGAACTCATGAAGAACTTATGCAACTTAAGGGATTGTATTATCAGTTAAATTAGTGTATAATAGTAACATATTTATATACACTAAATATGGAGGGAAAATGATGAGACTAATTACAAGATCAGATTTTGATGGTTTGGCGTGTGCAGCGCTTCTGAAAGAAGCCGGGATTATTGATCACTGGAAATTTGCGCATCCAAAAGATTTGCAGGACGGTCTGGTTGAGGTCACAGAAGATGATTGTCTTGCCAACGTGCCATTTGTTGAGGGATGTGGATTATGGTTTGACCACCACAGCAGTGAGCAGGAGAGACAGGCGCTCGAGGGCAAATACAAAGGAGAGAGTCGTATTACACCATCCTGCGCACGTATTATTTATGAATACTACGGTGGCAAAGAGAGATTCCCGCAGTTTGATGATTTGATGGAGGCTGTTGACAAAGTTGACTCCGCAAATCTCACGATAGATGAGGTTCTTCATCCGACAGGATGGATTATGATTGGTTATATCATGGACCCGCGTACCGGACTGGGCCGCTGGCGTCAGTTCCGTATTTCTAATTATCAGTTGATGGAAGAATTGATTGATGCCTGCCGCACACAGACGACAGAGGAAATTTTGTCAAATCCTGATGTGGTAGAGCGTATTGAAGTTTACAACGAGCAGAGTGAGAAGTTTCAGGAGATGGTAAAAGCCCACACCCGCGTAGAGGGAAATGTTATTATCTCTGATCTTCGAGGAGTTGATCCGATTTATTCCGGTAACCGTTTTATGATTTACAGCATGTATCCGGAGCAGAACATTTCTGCGTGGATTGTATCCGGAAGAGGCGGCAAGGGCTGCTCCGTAGCAACCGGCTATAGTGTGTTGAATCGTACATCGAATGTCAATGTCGGAAGCCTTATGCTTAAGTATGGCGGCGGTGGACATAAGGCAGTAGGTACTTGCCAGTTCCCGGATGAGACAATGGATGAGATGGTACCAAAATTATTGAAAGAGCTCTGTGAATTGAGCAACCAGTGATGTTTTATGAATATATAAGAAGACACGTGGGCGCTGTTTTTTTGGCGCCCACTTATCATATGATAAAATTGCGGGAACGGCGAAGCCGTGAAGCAATTCGTGACATCAGTTGGGGGCAAAAGATGACCCCAACATCATTATGATAGAAAAGCGAGGGACCGCATATGAGAAGAGATATTTACAAGGAAGGTAAAAATAAGTGGATTGCGATACTTATGATACCGGCACTTATTTTGGGGCTGTCTGTCGGTGTGAGTCCGGCGGTGAAGAGCCGGGCAGAGACAACTGCAGATGGCAGTGGGGCTGCGCTTAGCGAGGCAATCGAGATTGCGGAGCCGGAGCTTCCAATAGGCGGAGTAAATGAGTCTATTGGTATACTGATGCCGGCAGAGGATGAAATGGACACCGGAGATGGGGAAAAAAGTGAAGTTCAGACATCGGACGGAAGGGGCGTGGGAAGCAGTAAAATCCGTAACTCGGCGTCTTCTCAGGAGTACCCGGAATTTCTTGCGGCGGGGGCGGGGACTTATGCCTATGACCTTTTGACGGAAAGTGAGAAAACGGCATATGATAAGATTGTTGCCGGTCTGCAGGCTGTTGTCACGGAGAATGTGACACTGACATATGATTCGACATACAATTGTTATATGTTGGAAGATATTGAAGTAAATAATCTGAGTACTGTAAAAGAATTAACAAATGTATGGACCTGTGTAAAAGGTGACCATCCGGAGTTTTACTGGATTGATAATTTATATTATTACTATGCTTTAAATGATGTGCCAATTTCTATCTGTCCTACTGTGGCAGAGGAATACGCTTCAGATTCTGACCGGGATGCGATGGATGCGAAAATTCAGACAGTAGTGGCAGATTATAAAAATGCAGTCAGCGGCGAAACAGATGTCTATGAACAGGTGAGGCTGATTCACAATAAAATCTGCAATGCAATTGACTATGCCTATGTGAGTGGAAAGCCGGATTCATCCACAAAAGCTCACAGTATTGCCGGAGTTTTCAGTGGTTATGGCGCCGTGTGCGAGGGTTACGCTAAAGCGTTTGCTTTTCTTCTCAATTCACTTGATATACCACAGGTGTATGTTGTAGGTGACGGACTATCCGGCAGTGAATGGGGCGGTCACGCATGGAATGTTGTGTCCTTTGATGGCGGTGATACCTACTATGACATGGATGTCACATGGGATGATAACAAAAGTAGTAGTACAGTTCCTATTATTTATAACTATTTTGCTCCGAAACATTCGCTTTTTTATAAAAATCATGTAGAGGATGATTCGACAACTGAGGAATGGCAGTACAGCCTTCCGACTAGGGGGGATGACAATGAGATGAGTTATTATCATCACTATGGATTGGATTTGTATCAGTATAATTCATCGAAATGGTTGGAGCAGACAAAGGCGGCGTGCGCACTCTCGAAAGATGATGATTTTTTTGTGATGATGTGGAAGAGTAATATAGAAAATTATCTTCAGGCTATTTCCTTATACGGTTCTTATCGTGTTATGGAATGTTCTGTTTATTCTGACGATACAAACGGAACGATGTCACTTGTGTTTTTTACTAAAAACCAGAGTGTATCTACCCCATTGACAGAAGTATCTCTTTCTGATCATGAACTGTCTGTGGAAAAGGGAGATACAGCCGATTTATCGATATTTTCTGTAACTCCATCATCGACAGATGATTATCTCACCTTCCACTCAACGGATGTGTCGGTGTTTACTGTCTCAAAGTATTATGATAAGGCAACTGAGAGCGATTCTCTCACTGTCACTGCGAAAAAGGCGGGGACTGCGTTCCTCATTGTGAAGAACAGTGCCGGTACAATACTTCAAAAATGTCCGGTGCATGTAACGAAAAACGGAACATATGATATTTCCTTTTTTAAGGAAAATGACACATATCCGACGGTGAGTGGAAAAGCATTTGCCGGTTGGTTTGAGGATGAGGACTGTGAGACTGCGCTTTCCAAGGAGGAGACAGCCGGATTTGCCTATGCGAAATTTGTGGACGGGATACTTTTGAGTACGAAAGCGCAGAGTTGTTATGTGGAGAGAGAAACGGTGTCTTCTTATAATAGTGCCGTGACTTTTGGAGCTGATACCTATAAACTTCGTCTCATGGTAGGGGTGGATGGAACGGATTATGATGAGGTTGGATTTCATGTTTCATATACGAAAAATGGTACATCGGTAAAAAAGAAACTGTCCTCGACAACGGTGTACTCTAATGTGGATGCGGAGGGCACACTGTACTCTGCGGGAGTGGTTTTCGGTGATTCGGCAAAATATATTATGCCTGCACTCATTTATAATATTGGGAAATCTTTCGTAGAAGATAATACAACGACTTTCTCTGTGACACCGTACTGGGTGACACTGGACGGAACAACTGTGACCGGTTCCGAGAGAGAGATTACGGGAGAGCAGATTTATCAGAACGTGGTAGCATGAAGATGGGAATCTGGCGGGGGTGAGAAAAACGTCTGAGAGAAGACGGAGAATTTTTAGAAAAATGGAATCAGATGAGT
>CAMVIN010000066.1 GCA_947167565.1 uncultured Clostridia bacterium
ATTACAGTGTACAGCAGTCAGGGCGAGAAATCGTATACGAAATTTGTGACGACGTTTTTGAAATAATGGAATAGTAATCCAATCTTACAAAATCGTAAGATTCGATTCACTGAATTGTAAGGTAGGTCTGCTACGATAGTACAAGAGAGAAAATGTAAATAAGTGTGTGATTGGACATATCCGTGCACGGAGTTTTACTGAAAGGAATGAAAATATGAGTTACTTAGAAGTAAAGGATTTGACGAAAATTTACGGAAAAAAGGGCAATGAGGTAGTGGCGCTCGACTGTGTGAATTTTTCTGTTGAAAAGGGAGAGTTTGTGGCGGTTGTCGGGGCGAGTGGTTCCGGCAAGTCCACGCTCTTACATATGCTTGGCGGTGTGGACGATGCGACATCCGGCGAGATTTTTTTGCAGGATGAAAATATTATAGAGATGAAGGAGGAGAGACGCGCAATTTTCCGTAGGAGAAAGTGCGGGTTTATTTTTCAGGAATACAATCTGATTCCGGTACTGACGGTTGAGGAAAATATTGAGATGCCGGTAAAACTCGACGGAAAGAAACCGTCTCCGGAGTATATGGAGACACTTCTCAATATGCTCGGACTCAGGGACAGGAGAAAACATATGCCGGACGAACTCTCCGGCGGGCAGAAGCAGAGAGTGGCAATCGGGAGGGCTCTCGCCAATCACCCGGCGGTCATTCTGGCAGATGAGCCGACCGGAAATCTGGACCGGAAGACCGGACTGGAAATTATGGCACTTCTCAAGAAATCGGTGGATGATTTTTCCCAGACGCTCATACTGGTGACGCACGATGAGACACTGGCGGCGATGGCAGACCGGATTATCACGCTTTCTGACGGGAAAATACAGTCAGATGTCCGCGTGAAACACGCAATAGACACGGCAAATCAGAAAGACTTCGCGTGAGGGGGGCGTATGCGGAATATGAAATACTTTTTTCAGTTGTCTCTTAAGTACATTGCCAAAAACCGGGCGCGCACCATGTACTCTGTAATGGGAATTATGGTTGCCTATATTCTCTGTTTTACCATTTTTACGGCGGCATATTCTTATTGGGATTATGAACTTTACAGTGCCTATTGCATCACCGGCAGTTATCATCCGGCGCAGTTAGTCTGCTATTTGCTTGAGATGGATGACTTAGAGGGGGATAGCGGGGGAACTACAGATGGTGAAGTGGATGAAAGCGAGCAGGGCGTGACTAGAGCACAGATAGAGGCGGCAAAGAAATTAGAACAATCGGCCGGGGTGGAGAATCTGATAATTGAAGATGAGGGGGGAACGTATAGTTCAGCAGGTCTTGTGACCACCGAACAGATGCAGGAGGGCGGAACCTACATTGTATATATCAATTTAAAGGACACCTCGAACCTTCGCCGGTCAGCGGGGACGCTCTCTGAAACAAGTGGCCTTAAGGTGGAGACAATGACTGATGTCGAGACCTTTTTAAATCAGGGAGATGAACCGTTTCTGTATTTTTTTCGGGCGGTGATTACTCTGATTGGGGCATTTATTTCTTGTTTTTCCGCTGTGTTTCTCAGAAATACTCTCGTGATTTCTGTGATGGAGAGAATGAGGGATTACGGTTTGCTGCGCTGTGTGGGGATGTCTAAAAAGCAGTTGTTCAAACTTCTTTTGTCCGAGGGTATTCTTCTCGGTATCGGCGCCGTTGTTCCGGGAACCGGCGTCGGATACGTGTTTCTGAAAATTCTGGAGTCGTTGATAAATCGGGAACTGCCGTTTGAGATTCCTTTTGCCTTTCACTTTTATCCGGCTGCGGTGCTGTACTGTTTTCTTTTTACGATTGCGACAATACTGTTTTCTCTGATTGAACCGGCAAGACAGGCGACCCATCTGACGCCGGTAGACGCGATTCACCGGAACATTGTTCTTGTCAGGAGAAGCGGGGCGTTAAAAGAAAAGTATAATTACACCAAAACCGGATTTTATGGTAAAATTTTTGGCGTTGAGGGCGAGTACGCGAGAAAAAACATGAAGCGAAATCGAGGGCGCTCAGTGGCGTATTTTGCGGCTGTCCTAATTAGTGTGATTATGCTTGTCACAACACAGACCGCGTTTGACAGTCTGAAAGCTTCCTATGAGAACCGTCTGGAGGGAAGAAGGCAGCTCTATCAGGAGATAATTATGTTGGACGGTGACCGCGAGGGTGGGGAAGTAGATAAAATATGTGAGGAAATCAGAAGTTTTGAGGATGTGACAAAAGCAGAGTCCATTCTGCAGTCTTCATATCGGCGAAAATGTGATAAGAGGTTTAAAAAACAGACAGGTGGAGAGTGCCTGTATTTTGCCTATGATGAATCACACATGGAACAGTTGAAACAATATCTTTTGGAAGGAGATATTAATTATTCGGATATGGTTGCCGGCAATCAGGTGCTTTTGCTGGACATGAGGTATCATGTCAAGGAACTTGAGACGGACTTTGTAGAAACCGATATCCGGAGTACAGATTATCATGTCGGAGATACCATTACATTCAAAAAGGATTCCCTTGGTAATAAGGTTACCTATACGATTGCCGGGATTTTATCGGATGATATTTTCAATGGAGCGCTTCGCGGAGAGGAGGTAGAACTTATATTTCCGCAGGAGACTGCGATTCGGGAGGAAAGGGAAAGGCTTGAGGCCGAGAGGCTGGAATTGCAGGGGGGAGAGGAAGCATTTCGATATATTAGTTGGGAGTGGTCGATTGGGATTGTGAGAAACAACAAACTGCCGGACGATGAAATAAAAAAGTACTGTGAAGAACATGGATTGTCATATTATGATGAATTATTTAATGACAGTGAGTGGGGAGATTTATTGGAAAGCATGGAATATGCCCGCGGGGTGTCATTTGTTATAAAATTTATCGGTTTTTTTATCGGTTTTATTGCGTTGATTCAGATTATAAATACCATCTATGCCAGTATTGTTGTGAGAAAAAAAGAACTCTGGCTGTACTCCGTTGTGGGGATGAGCAGGCGACAGTTGAAAAAAATGATAATTTTAGAGCACACCATAGATGTCGCACTCGCGATTATCATGGGATATCTTCTTTCGTGGGGATTATCGTGGTATGTAATTGAGTATCTGATTAATCAGGACGGCTCAGTCATCTATGCGTGGTCGTGGGCGAGGCTTCTCCCAATCTGCGTAATTGCCTATGGAGTGCTGGTGGCCGTTGTACTGTTTGCTGTGAGGGGGAAGATGAGACAGAAATAAGGTTGAAAAAAAATCAATTTATCGTATAATAGTGGTAGATAATACGCAAGATGGTATGCAAGTATATGGAGGTTTTGCAACATGAAGAGATTTAATACTACTGGCGTGTGTGTACCTGAGAAACATTATATGGTTGATATAGAGCCCAAAGTCAGGCGGATTAGAAAAATGGTTGATGATGGCTTATATTTTACGATTAACAGGGCACGTCAATATGGTAAGACTACAACATTAACTTCTCTCAGAAAAAATCTCTCAGATAAATATGTTGTGCTTAGTTTGGATTTTCAAGGGATAGGTAATTCAGGGTTTTCTACAGAAGAGAGTTTTGTTCAATCATTCTGTAGACTTGTTAAACGGAAAAAAAGTACGATTATTGATATGCCGCAGCAGATAGAGAAAAAGTTTGTAGAGTATGTTGCCGGAGGTTCCGTGAATGCGAAGTTTGGAGAATTGTTTGAACTGTTCGATGAATGGTGTTCTATATCAGAGAAGGGTATTGTTTTAATTATCGATGAAGTTGACAGTGCGACAAATAATCAGGTGTTTCTTGATTTTCTGTCCGGACTTCGAGATGGATATATATCTCGCGATACAGATGGTAATGTTGTGTTTCAATCGGTAATTCTTGCTGGTGTAACGGACGTAAAATATGTAAAGGGGAGAATTCGGGATGAGGATAAGCATAAGGTAAATAGTCCGTGGAACATTGCGGCAGATTTTTCTGTTGATATGAGTTTGTCCAAAGAGGGGATTGAAGAGATGCTTAAGGAGTATGCGGCAGATCATGAGACAGAAATGAATATACCGGCTATTGCGGAAAAGATACATGATTATACCAGTGGCTATCCGTTTCTTGTTAGTCGTATATGTCAGTTGATGGATGAGAGGCTTGTTCCGGAAAAATTTGATTCATTGACGGAGGCGTGGTCAGAAACTGGATTTAACGAGGCAATTAAACTTATTCTTTCAGAAGACAATACATTATTTGATTCGCTTATGGGAAAATTGACGAATTATTTGGAATTGCGACAAAAACTTCGCAATCTTCTCCTTAGAGGGGATACTGTTGATTTTTTACCGGATGATGAACATCAAAAACAACTTAGAATGTATGGATTTATAAAAAATAATCACAATGTAGTAGCAGTGAGCAATCGCATTTTTGAAATGCGATTATATCGACAGTTTATTGGTGAAAATCAGTTCGATGAATTAAGGCAGTTTTCTGCTTCGGAAAAGTCAATATTTATTAAAAATGGAGAACTTGACGTGCCTAAAATTATGGAGCATTTTATTAATTCGCAGGCAATGATTCATGGAGATATGACGGAAAAATTTGTGGAAGAAGAAGGGCGGGAAAGATTTTTGACGTTCTTGTCTCCTATTATTAATGGAACCGGAACATATAGCATAGAAGAACAAACAAGGTCGCGAAAGAGAATGGATATTGTAATTCACTATCTTGGTAAAAGATATGTGATAGAACTGAAGATTTGGCACGGAGAGCGGTATAACCAAAAAGGAGAAGAGCAGATTATTGATTATTTGAATTATTTTCAGCTTTCTACCGGATATTTGCTCAGCTTCAATTTTAACAAAAAGAAAAAACAGGGAATTGACATAGTGAAAATTGGCGATAAGGTACTATACGAAGCGACGATGTAAAAGTTAAATACACTTTTGACTTATTGTACGGCTTGTGATAAAATAATAATAATATTTCAAATGAGAGTGAATTTTTTGAAAGGCAGGATATAGTGATGGACAAGACAACGATGATTGCACTTGGAGTTCTGGGAGGTATCGTGCTGATTGCGGTTGTAATTGTTGTGGCAGTGGTGGCTGTGACAGTTACGAGTGCTTATCAGGCAGCGGCGAAAGATCCGGATAGTGTAGAATGAAAAAAGAGCGGACATGCGATTGGATTATCGAATGTTCGCTCTTTTTTTGCTACTTATTTTTTTGCAATAAAGCAGCACCATTCCTTCATGTGTTCAATTGCCAGAATCTCAAATCCATTGGTAAGCAGTGTCTCTTTTACCTCTTCTTCCTTTGTATCAATAATTCCTGAGGTGATGTACAATCCACCTTCCTTGATATGTGGGCGAATTACACCGGTCAGCGGGATAATGACATCGGCGAGGATGTTGGCAACCACGATGTCGTGTCCTTGTCCTGCTTTTTCCTTTAGAGCAGAATCACTGATCAAATCACCGGCATACAACTCAAATTGCTCTTCAGTCAGGTGGTTGACTTCCATGTTTTCGGCTGCCACCTTGACTGCTACTTCGTCAATATCAATGGCGGTTGCATGTCCGGCACCGAGCTTCAGGGCAGCGATAGAGAGAATCCCGCTTCCACAGCCTACATCAAGAACAGAATCTCCTTTTTTTACATAGGAGTCCAGCGCCTGAATACAGAGTTTGGTTGTCTCGTGAGAGCCGGTACCAAAGGCGATGCCCGGGTCAATCTCAATCAGAATATCGCTGTCATTTTCCTTTTCATAATCTTCCCAGGTTGGCTTGATGACAATATCTTTTGCAGCGCGGAACGGCTTAAAAAATGTCTTCCAGTTGTTAATCCAGTCTTTGTCCTCTGTCTCGGAAAGTGATATGGTTCCCTTGCCGATTTCGTTAAACTGCTTGATTTCCTGCAAAATATCCTGAACCTGGAGCATGACTTTTTCCGGGTCGCACTGTTCCGGCTCCATGTAAAAATGTACTTTTGCTGTGTTGTCATTTTCAACGGGGTCAGGAAGAATATCCACAAACATTTTCTTTTTGTCTTCTTCCGAGAGCGGAAGATGATCCTCAATCTCAATCCCTTCAACACCGATTTCGTCTAACATGTAGCTGAGCAAATCAACAGCATCCACATGGGTGTCTATTGTAAAACGAATCCATTTCATAAGTATACCCTCCATAACTAAAAAATCTGATTTGTGTTTCATGAGTGTTATAGTTTATTGTAAAGGGTAAAGGGGATAAAGTCAAATAAACTTTCTGGTGGAAAAAGGGGCGTTGATGTGATACACTTATGATATACAAAAAGAAGGAAATATGGGAGGAAAACGTGAAAGAAAAATGGATACTCCACACCAAAAAGGCAGATTTCAATTCCCTTGCGAATCAGTTAAAGGTCTCTCCTCTGATTGTTCGCTGCATGGTAAACCGGGGGCTTGAGACTGTCGAGGAGATGGAGCAATTTTTACATGGCTCGCTAACGGATCTTCACAATCCGATGATGATGAGAGATGTGGAGAAAGCAGTACGGATTTTGAGTGAGTCGGCCAAGCAGAATAAGAAGGTGGCGATTGCCTCCGACTTTGACTGTGATGGTATATTTTCCGGGTACATATTGTGGAAGGCATTCCGCCGGATTGGAATGGATGCTAAAATATATACGCCGGACCGGGTTCAGGAGGGGTACGGCCTGAATGAGAGAATTGTCAAGGAGGCCGTTGCTGACAGAAGGGATATTTTGGTCACCTGTGACAATGGCATCGCTGCGATAGATGAGGTTGCCTTTGCAAAAGAATTGGGAATGACTGTGATTGTGACCGACCACCACGAGATACAGGAGAGGATGCCGGAAGCGGATGCTGTTGTTGATCCAAAGAGAGAGGATGAGACGTACCCTTTTGACGGACTGTGCGGCGCAGGAGTGGCATTCAAACTCATCTGTGCGCTGTATGATGCCTGCGGGGTTCCGTCAGAAGAAAAAGAAGAGCTCTTAGAATATGTGGCGATTGCAACTGTGGCAGACGTGATGGAACTTAGAGAAGAGAACCGGATTCTTGTCAAGGAGGGGCTGAAATGCCTTGAGAAAACTTCCAACAAAGGACTGCGTGCGCTGATTGAAGTTCAAGGGCTGCAGGACAAAGAAATTACAGCCGGTCATATCGGATTTATTATCGGTCCGTGTTTTAATTCTGCCGGGCGGATTGCTACGGTGAAGGAGTCCTTTGATCTTTTGATGGAAGAGGACGAGGAGCAGGCAAAGAGTAAGGCGGAGCGATTGAAAGAAATCAATGAATCGCGTAAAGATATGACGGAGCGGGGGGCAGAACGCGCCATAGAAATTGTAGAGGGAAAGGGGGAAGCAGGGCTTCCGGATGTCATCGTTGTTCTTGTGGCGGAGGTGCACGAGAGTCTGGTTGGCATTATTGCCGGACGAATCAAGGAAAAATATAATCATCCGGTCATTGTGTTCACGAGGACAGAAGAGGGGCTGGTCAAAGGTTCCGGGCGCTCAATTGAAAGTTATCATATGTTTCGTGAACTGATGAAGTGCAAAGATCTGATGGTGCGCTTTGGAGGACATAAGATGGCAGCCGGGATGACATTAAAGGAGTCTGACCTTGAAGAATTAGAGCGACGTCTCAATGAGAACTCTGTGCTGACAGAGGAGGATTTTCAACCGGTAGTCATGATTGACGCACCGATGCCGATCGGTTTTGTCACAGAGAAACTGATGGAAGAGTTTTCACTGATGGAGCCATTTGGCGTTGGAAATCCCAAACCTGTTTTTGCGGAGCAGCATTTTAAAATACTGCGAGGACGGGCGCTGGGGCGCGAAGGGCAGTTTTTGAAATTAACGGTGCAAAACGACAAGGGGAGTCAGTGCGATGCCATGATGTTCCGTGGCAAAGAAGAATTCGAGGCGTTTGTGGTTGAAGAGTGGGGGGAACGGGAGCTCGCTCGCATGTATGAGGGAAAAGAAAATTATCTGGACATTGCATTTACTTATTACCCGTCGGTCAATGAGTACCAAGGAAGGAGAACGATACAGATGCAGATTATTGGGTACTGCAGAGTGGCGCGGTAAGGGGAATCCTATACAAAACGGAGGTAGACTATGGTAGAAATCAGTTGTTGCATGATTGTGAAAAATGAGGAAAAGATTCTTGCGAGGTGTCTTGACAGCATACAGGATTTGGTGGAGGAATTGGTAATAGTAGATACGGGTTCTTCAGACAAGACGAAAGAAATTGCTGCCCGCTACACGGACAAAATATATGATTTTGAGTGGATTGATGATTTTGCCGCTGCCAGAAACTATTCCTTTTCTAAGGCGACAAAAGACTATATTTATGTGGCGGATGCCGATGAAGTTGTAGATGCGGAGAATCGGCAGAAGTTTTTGGATTTGAAAGAGGTGCTCTTGCCGGAAATCGATATTGTTCAGATGAAATATGGCAATCAGCTCAATAAGGGAACTACCTACAATTTTGATGAGGAATACCGCCCAAAACTGTTTAAGCGTCTGCGGGAATTTCTGTGGACAGAGCCGATTCACGAGATGGTTCGTCTGGACCCGATTGTTTATGACTCCGATATTGTGATTGGGCATTTTCCGGAAAATCAGCACAGTAAGAGAGATTTTTTTACCTTTCAGAAGCACATCAAGAAAGGGTTGAGATTGTCTAAGCGTCTGCACCATATGTATGCGATGGAACTCTATATTTCCGGGGATGACGAGGATTTTCTCGAGGCGGAAGAGTTTTTTACGGGAACTGCGCTGGATCCGGAGAGAAGTCTGGATGAGGTCAAAGAGGCTGTTTGCATCGTTTGCCGGGCTGCCAGACTCCGGGATGATAGTCATACGATGTTAAAAATGTCGCTAAAAGATTTGCTCAGCGAGGGGTCATCAGAGATGTGCTGGGAACTGGGGGAGTATTTTCTGGCAAAGGGAGATCATGCTGAGGCGGCGATGTGGTATTACAATGCGGCAAATGAAGCGCAGAGCATATTGAACATCCATACATCGACGGATTGGCCGGAGAAGCGGTTGAAAGAACTATTATGAAAAAGCACACAATCAGTAAGGATATAACCTATAAGCAGCATGGATGTAGTATAGAAAAGAGGTAAATATGATTATATCAATACTAGTATTTATTTTAAGCATTATTCCTTCAGTGCTTATCATTAAAAAATTAAGAGATAGAAAAAAAGATGATACGTCATATTTGAAAGGGTGTACCGAAACCACCAAAAAAGGTGTGATAAGCATTTTTCCAATCGTAGGGATTTCTGCTTTGTTTGCACTGACGCTCAGGATATTACAGATGACGGTATTAACCAGTGTGAATACAATATTTATTAAACTGATTTATACTTTTGTTGTACTTGCTTTTTCGGAAGAACTGGTAAAATATTTTATGTTAAAGGCAGTATTAAAAAAGAAGTACAATGCATTCACATGGGCTGATGTTACGGCTTTTATGATTATTATTGGAACAACTTTTGGACTTGTCGAAGATATACCATATGCAATAGGAGCAAGCCCTATTGTCATGCTTATACGTGGTTTCACCATCGGACATGCAGGATATGGTTTTGTGATGGGATGGTTTTATGGAAAGGGGCTTTATGAAAACAAAAAAAGGTATCGTATAATTGCATTTGTTGTTCCGTTTATGTTACATGGTATTTATGACTTTTCTCTTAGTGAAGAGTTCCTTGCGATAAATGATAATCTTGCCATAGTCGGACTTGCCTTGGCTGTGCTTGATATTATTTTACTTGTTTTTTTGATAAGATTTTTTAAACATTCGAAAAATCATGATAAGTACAACGTATCTCTTATTTGACGGGTAAATATAAAAAACAGGGAGAAAAAGTAGTTGAAGTAAAGTCTCATATCATGTATAATGGTAGAGTATGTTTAAAAAAAGGGTAAAACCCTATCAGAAGCATGGCAAGGAGGAATGGCTATGGTAACAGCAGTTGTGGGAGCCAATTGGGGCGACGAGGGAAAAGGGAAAATTACAGATATGTTGGGTGAAGAGTCCGATATTATTGTTCGTTTTCAGGGCGGAAGTAATGCCGGACACACGATTGTCAATGATTATGGCAAGTTTGCACTACATATTTTGCCGTCAGGAGTTTTTTATAATCACACTACGAGTATTATTGGCAATGGTGTGGCACTGAACATCCCGGATTTGTTTAAGGAGATTCAGTCAATTGTTGACCGGGGTGTGCCGAAACCGAAGATTAAGGTCAGTGATCGTGCCCAGATTGTGATGCCATATCATATATTGTTCGACGAATATGAGGAAGAGCGGCTTGCGGGCAAGTCCTTTGGCTCTACAAAGTCAGGTATTGCGCCATTCTATTCAGATAAATACGCAAAGATTGGAATTCAGGTATCCGAACTTTTTGATGAGGAACTTCTTCGTGAAAAGGTTACGGGAATCTGTGAGAAGAAAAATGTTCTTCTGGAGCATTTGTATCATAAACCACTTCTGGTTGTCGATGAGGTGATGGCAACCTTGAAGGAGTATAAAGAGATGATTGAGCCGTATGTATGTGATGTCTCTGCATATCTCTACGAGGCGAGAAAAGAAGGAAAGAGAGTTCTTTTGGAGGGGCAGCTCGGTTCTCTCAAAGATCCTGACCATGGAATTTATCCGATGGTTACCTCATCCTCTACACTTGCCGGTTACGGCGCAGTTGGTGCGGGAATTCCGCCGTATGAAATAAAGAGAATTGTCACCGTTGTCAAGGCATATTCCAGTGCGGTTGGCGCAGGCGAATTTGTCAGCGAGATTTTTGGCGATGAGGCAGATGAGTTGAGAAAGCGCGGCGGAGACGGTGGAGAGTTCGGTGCAACGACAGGGCGACCGAGACGTATGGGCTGGTTTGATGCTGTGGCAAGTCGTTACGGATGCCGCGTGCAGGGGGCGACGGAGGTTGCACTCACAGTGCTTGATGTACTTGGTTATCTCGATGAATTACCGGTGTGTGTCGGCTATGAGATTGATGGAAAGGTGACAAGAGATTTTCCGACAACTTCCCTGCTTAAGAAAGCAAAACCGGTATATGAAGTGCTTCCGGGCTGGAAGACTGAGATTCGCGGGATTACGGAATATGACAAACTTCCGGAGAACTGCCGCAAATATATTGAATTTATTGAGAAAGAGCTGGAGGTTCCGGTGAAAATGGTTTCGAACGGACCGGGGCGTCACGAGATTATACACAGATAGAAGAGCAATAAAAGAATGCCGGCTGCAAGGCAACACGCAGCCGGCATTTCTTTTATTCGTTTAGCGCCTCAAAAAGCAGTTCTAACAGTCGGTCGTTCTGCTCCGGCATCATAAAACAGAATCGGATGTATTTGTTGTTCAGAAACGGGAAAGTGGAGCAGTCCCGAATCATGAGATTGTTTCGAATCAGGTGGTCAAACACATCTTCTGAGGTTACTTTGTCATTCAGAATTTTCACAAGCACAAAATTTGCGTGTGGCTGATAGGAGCGGCAGTTTGGATTTTCACTGAGCCTGGCGCAGATTCGCGCGCGCTCGGTGCTGATCAGTTTGCGTGTTTCCTGAATGTACTTGCTGTCTGTGAACATAATTTCTCCGGCAATGGCAGCAAGAGAATTAATCGTCCACGGATTTTTCTTCTGATTAATTTCCTTCAATAAATCCCGGTTGCCGCAAATGGCGTAGCCGAGTCGAAGCCCCGGGGCGGCAAAAAACTTAGAGATACCCCGGAGGATAACAATGTTGTTATAAAATTCGGTCAGAGGAACGGCGGTCACTTCGTCCGGCTCCTCTGCAAATTCCACATAGGTCTCATCGACAATGACGGTAATGGACTTTCTCTTGCAGTAATCCAGAATGTCACGCATTTGTCCTCTCTTGATAACAGAGGAAGTAGGGTTGTTTGGGTTACATAGAATCAGCAAATCTACATCATGTGATAATTCTTCGGTCAGAGCATCCGTGTCCAAGCGAAACTCACTGGCTTCTGTCAGGCTGAAATAGTGGGAACGACCGCCGCCGATGGATACTTCGCGTTCGTATTCGGAGTAAGTTGGTCCGACAATCAGTGCTTTTTTGGGATGCGTGCTCTGGATGAAGAGAGAAATCAATTCGGTCGAGCCATTTCCGACCACGATGTTTTCGTAATCAGTCTGCACATATTCACCAATACAGCGGCGCAGGGAGGTGTACTCTCTGTCGGGATAAGTTGTAATGGCATCAATATGGTTGGTTAGCGTATCGCGCAGCCGGAAAGAAACACCGAGGGGATTGACATTGGCAGAAAAACTGATAATATCTTCCTTTCGAATTCCGTAGACCTTTTCTATCTTTTCTAAATCACTTCCGTGAAAATGCTCTTTTGGTTTCATTTTTGCCTCTTTTCTGCGTAAAAATCGCGTAGTATAAAATATAGTATAGTATCTAATTACTTTTTCGTCAAATAACTATTTCAATATTTTTAAAAAAATGGTATACTATTATATTGAGGTAATGAATCTTACATGTATGAGAGGTTGCAAATGAGAGAAAGAGTCTTGGCATTGGCAAAAGGGAATTTTATATATGAGTCACCGGAATTGGTGATTACGCCAAAACAATTGATGTTTGATGTGGCGGCAGGGGAGAAGAAGAATGTTCGGGTTACAGTAGAAAACAAGCGGGGTTCTGTGATGAAGGGCTTCGGTGCAACGGATGATCCGAAAGTAAATTTTCTTCCTGTTTTTCATTCGGAAAAAAATGAATTGACCATGGAATTTGATGCGACAGGCCTGGTAGCGGGGACAACCAGAAAGGGGCAACTGTATCTGGTGACAGATTGTGGTGAGGCAGTAATTCCGTTCGAGGCAAAGATTGTCGCAACGGTGTTAGAAGATAAAGACACCTCGACCATCATAAAAGATTATAGCAACCTCAGACAACGAATAGAAGTAAATCCGGAGAGTGCGGCGGCATTGTTTCACTCGCCGGCGTTTTCGGATGTCTTTTTGTACCGCGATGAGGCGGGAAAAGTTCTCTATCGTCATCTGGTAAAGAAGAACTCAAAAATGCAGAGTATGGAAGAGTTTCTGGTAGCAATGGGGAAAAAAGACCCCATACGTCTCAACGTCCGTCATCCGGCTTCCGGAAGCGCAAAAGAAATTCACTATGAACTGCAGGGGACGGATATCACGGACACACTCCGGATTAGAGTCAATACTTGGGGATGTATCGGTGTTCATATTGAGGCGACAGCAGACTTTATTGAGCCGGAGATAGCGGCAATTCGAACCAGTGATTTTGAAAACAATCAATATATACTTTCGTTTACCATTTTAGCAGAACGAGTCAGAGGGAGCAAAAAGAAAGGGAGTATCATTGTTTCTACTCTGTATGAAAAAAAAGAAATACAGATTTATGCCTGCGACCTGACTGGAGCAGAGGAGAGGGAAAAAAGGCGTCGGGAAAAGGCGCTGGTTAGTTCTCTGTTTCGATTGGCACTGGATTTTGCAGAACAAAAAATAGAAAAAGAAGATTTTCTGCGTGGGTTAAAAGAGCGAAAATCTGCATTGAATATAGTGGGAAAAGGGTATGAACTGCCGATTGCCGGTTATCTGAACGGACTTCGCGGAGATGAGGAGAGAATTTTAAATTTTTACAGGGAAGCAGAGAGGCTGGAAGAGCCGGAAGACGGGGCGAACAGCAGAGAAGTGGAGAGTTACATCTTAGTTCAGTATATAAAATATGTTCTCAATAAAAGGGAAGAGGATCGGGAAGAGGTAGTACGGCTTCTGGCATATTATGAGGAGAAGGGGTATAATGGGCTGATATTTTTTGTTCTCCACTTGAAGGTGTCAGAGCGGTATCGCACTTGGAAATGGAAAGAGGAAGATATACGCAGACAGATTGAACAGGGGAATAACAGTCCCGTTTTGTATTCCGAACTGGTTCGCGTTTATCAGAATGATGTGACATTGGTGACATCTCTTGATGTTCCGGTGATGATGGCGATGAAATATGGTCTGCGTCACGATCTGATTACGAAAGATATGGCAATGGCAGTCAGTGTTCTGACAAGACGGACGATGGTTTGGAATCCGATGATGTTTTCTCTGCTGGAACAATTGTATGATAAATTTGAATTGGAGGATACTCTTCGAAGTATTTGTGGTATGTTGATTCGCAATGATAAGCGGGAAAACAGATATTTCAAGTGGTTTGATCTGGGGGTAAAAAAACGCCTGAGAATGACGGAATTATATGAGTATTATATGTACACGATTAACTATCATGCGACGTTTCGTCTGCCGGATAATGTTCTCTCCTATTTTCAATATGAAAACCACCTCAATGACAGGTGCAAGGCGTTTCTGTATGCTTATATTATACGTAAAAAAGCAGATTGGCCGGATGTTTATGAAATGTATGCGGATAGTATACTGGCATTTACCATGCGTCAGTTGACTCATCACAGGGTGACAGAGGACATTTGCGTTCTCTATGAAGAACTTTTTATGGGAAGTACACAGGAGGAATCTGACCTGCCGATTCAACAGATGGCGAAAGATTTATCTGAAGTTATGTTTGACCATCTGTTGACCTGTGAGGATGATCAGATTGATTCGGTTGTTGTAGTTCATGCACAGACAAAAACTGAAATTTTATATCCTTTAGAAAATGGACGGACAATAATTCAAATTTATACGCCGGATTACCAGTTATATTTTGTCAATCGGGAGGGACATTATCTGGCGGGAACCGTCGAGTATACTCTGAAAAAAATGCTGCAGTTGGATACGTTGGCGCAGTGGTGTCTTGAGAATGGGGCGGATTCGGCAGAATTACTTGTTCATTTGACGGCTAAGGCGCTTCGGGGAATCCGCCTCAATGGGGAGCAGGCAGCACTCATGTACCGGGTCATGGAACTTG
>CAMVIN010000067.1 GCA_947167565.1 uncultured Clostridia bacterium
TTCCATTTCTTTTTTAAGGGCGGCAATAACGTTCTTTCGTTCAGACTTACTAAAGAGGTTTGCAGACTTCTTCACTCTCAATCTGCCGGATTCCCTTCTGCACGGTTGTACGAAAATCATTCAATGCCTCCTGCAGAACAGATGCCGCATAGTGTGAAGTCTCGGAATCTTCACTCCCCAGTGCCATAGAAATCGAGTTGAGTGAATCCTGTATATTTCCTCTTACGACATTGAGCATAAGTGTCCGAAGATTCTCCCTGTCGGTAACCGCCAGCGCCTCCTCCATGGAAACCATCGTCCGTCCGCGCTCCTCATCTGCATGCATGTAAGTCTTTACTCGATCCTTGCTAAATATAACATCATCGAGATTCGCTGTCTTAGAAAAAAAGTATTTGAACAACAGAAAAGAAAGACCGACATACAGTGGTCCGATTACCGGACACAATAACATAACAATTGCCTTTGTCCGATAATTAATCGGTTCTTCCCTGTGAACGACCTCACCATCTTTTTCCTCTCGCAAATATCCCACTGCCAGATAATATCCAATTGTTACAAGCAGGTTGATAACAACCACAAGAATTGCCAGTTTCATGTTATCCCTCTAATCTGTCAACAATTTTAGACTCAATCCCAATCTGCGCAAAACGCCCTCGAACAATCTCCGCCTCAGATGCATTCGTATTCGTCAATAGCACGTACAGATTGCCGTTGCGCATCATTCCAAGATAATCCGCCTGTCTCAGCTTATCCTTCAAAATTTCTCCCGCCTGTTCCATCCCATACTGTCTCGTTTGAATTTCTAAAAGTGTGGAGACCGTAAGATTTTTCTTCTTTGCCTTATCATATGCCTGTACCAGTGACTCAAAAGCCTCCGGCTCAAGAATCGATGTGTTTGGCAGATAACGCTCTTCTTCCAAAGCCTCCAAATAGCGGTTGGCCCTCAGCAGCGCATTTTGAATAAGATAACTGATTACCACAAGAAGATTTGCCTGGGATAACGTCATTCTCTCCCACGGAATTCCCCATACCATGATAATCATTCGCATTTCCTCTTGCTCATAAATAGCATTTGCCATCAGCGGATACTCCGGTTCAAGACTGCGGTTGATATATACCCGATGCTCTTTCATGTCATCAAACATCTCTCCCGTTTCCCTGTATTTAATAGAGTTTCCCATCTGCCTTGCCGTCTCAGAACTTGCTGAAAACAATCTGGCAAATGTCGGATTGGCAACCATATAAATCGCCACATCCGGACTATGAAGCAGTTTACACATCATTTCCACCGCATAAAACATAACCTCCGATGGCGTATACTGATCGAGTGCCGAAGTAATATTATAAATTTTACCAATACTGTCTCTCTGAGCAATCACCTGTGTTTCCAGCACATCTTTCACTCGGACATTACTGCTGTTGATATCTTTTATATCTGTCAACTGCCGTTCGAGATGGCTCTCTATCTCCCGGCTCTCCTTTTTGATCGACCGAATCTGATCTCTCATATATCCTACGGCAAGTCCTAAAATAAAAAGCTGCGCCATCCACACATAAGTGGTGTAATCGAGCGCGACTTCAAACCCGGAACGAGTGTACATCTGCCGGAACAGATAGCCGGAAACCGCCAGTACCGCCGAAAAAATTGCCTGTTGCTGTCCATGAATTATCGCAAACAAAAGAACATAAAACAGATAAAAATCAATCTTGGCGAAATATTCACTTCCCACAGAGCGGTTGTTTAACATAAAAAACGGAACAAAACAAATCAAGTTTTCAATAAAAGGAATCATACGGCGCAAAAACCATCGAAGCTTATAAAAAAGCACCTTCCACCACGAAAGTGGCTGCTCTCCATATGAAACAAATCTCTCGCGATGCCTGCAGATATGCTTTATAATTTTCGGAATCATTTCATTGCAATGATGATACACCGCTGTTCCAAATTCTTCACTGAGCCTTTCATTTGATAAAATACATTTGTGCTTCGTATAGTCTTCCACTATATTAATCGCATCTTTACAGTTTTTCTGTATCATAGATGCCATATAATACTCCGAAATCACTTCTTCTGATGACAGATGATAGATGTCATGCTTTACTTTTTTTCTGGCAGATACCAGATAAATATATTGGACAACATCACTCTCATATATCATAGAGAATTTTTTTTCCCGGCTGGCTATCATATTACCTTTTTCAAGTGCGCGAACACACATTTCAGAACAGCAGTCAACGATATCTTCCCGGGTTTCCGGCATCAGATACAGGTGGTCTACCCTCAGAACAATAATATCCAAGTCCCATTTTTTCCGGTAATCCAGGCAAAACTTTTCTGCTTCTGCCAGAGCACTTCCCTTATGGTCTATCGCCATAACTCTCTGCCTCTCATCAATCAGCCCTTCGCCGGACATACCAAACACCTCATGCGAAGAAAGATAAATAAATCTTCCCCTCTTTGCCGTGGCATAACCAATAAGAATATTCATAAAGGAAGAGACATATTTTACCAGTTCACGCTCTGGATCACTCCATCTAAAATTCGTATCAAACGCCCCTAAACACACTGTGACATCCGGGTTGACACTCTCGAAAATCTCATACAAATCATCACTGTCATAGGAAAACTGATAGCACTCAAAAACCTTCGCGTAGTCACTTTTCTTATAGTGACTTCCCGTGAGAAGATAGACACGATAACCCTCTTTTTTGTATTTTATAATTAATTGGTTCATGAGATGCCCTGAACCACCAATCAACAGTACATTCATTCTGCTCCTCCAAGATGAGTTTCTATTTTCCTGTCAAGTTAATACCTCTGCTCTCTAACTGCTGTACAAACTCCTCTATATCGCACAGCGCAGTTTCATGCGCAATTCCCTGTTCCCTGCTCAATCTGTCCGCAAGCTCATCGATTGACCGGTTCTCCTGTAAAAGATTCCATAAATACGCCGCTGAATCATTCAACGGAACCGGCTTTTGATATTCCGGATACCCCTTCTGTGACATATCAAGCAGCCAGTTAATTCCCGCCGCCCGTCGAATCTGATATGTTTTTTTCACTCTTTGTCTCGTCTTCCGGTATCTGACAATCTTTGATCCATCTTCCCCACAATCAGAAGTTTGATTCCCCATGAAAGCAGACTGTATAGATGAACATGCATAGCCACACAAAATCCCCGAATCATAACTCTCCACATGCCGGAAGAAATCTGATTGATATATTTTCCACCCGCAAATGCGGCAAATGCTTCCCTTGCCAATGGATAAGCCGCATATCTGCGCAGCAGTGCTTTAACAACTTTGCATTTTCTTCCACAGAATTCATATTCCATCTTTGAATCAAAAAAACAGGCAAAGAAAATAATATTTCCTACCAGATCAAATTCTTCTTTTTTGCCGGCACATGTCAATTCATCATGTAATTGCTGCGCCAGACGCATCCACGTCTTTTCCGACTCCATGCGATACCGATAAGAAATGGAATCGTCATTTTTCCGATACACATATACCTGATTATGATAAAATCCATAGTTTGCTCCCTTGATGTAACAGAGAATGTTAAATAACTTGTCCTCGGCATAATCATACCGGGCAAACGTCATATGCCACTGTTCAAGAAAAGAACGCCGGTACATCTTTCCCCACACATAAGAAAGTGTCCCCACGGAAAAAAAACCTTTAAACCGAAAATCAGCACTCTCTCTTTTGTCTTTTGAAAACGCCTGATGACTGGTCGCCGGAAGTAATTCTCCGTTCCACAGCCGGGAATATTCCCCGACTACAATATCAGCTCCACAGTCTCTTGCAAACTGAGCCATATTTTTCAAAGTATACTCATCCGGCAAATAGTCATCGGAATCAACGAAAACAATATATTCGCCCTCTGCCTTCTCCAACCCGGCATTCCTCGCCGCCGACACACCTTCATTTTCCCGGTGCAGCACCCGAACCTGCTCATATTTCTTCGCATATTCGTCGCAGATTTTTCCACTCTCATCCTCTGAATCTGCGTCAACTAAAATCAGTTCACAGTCCACCTGCTCCTGTCTCACAATACTTTCGATACACTCTGTCAAATATGTCTGCGCATTGTAAACCGGAACAATAACTGACACTTCTTTTTTCATCCTCTTTCTCTCTCCCATAGTACATAGATGTCTGTATTATATCACAAATGTATCCACTCCGCAATTGTGCGGATTACCTCCCCATTTACCGTTCCCTCTATGTCATATTCTGACCGGTCTTCATCACCTGTAGAACGCATAAAATAATGATTACATTTATCAAAAGAACGGTACTCGGTATGCGCACGTCCTTTAAGAATATTTTTCCACTGTTCAAATTCATCCGTTGTCGTCTCAAAATCCTTCTCTCCGTGCAGCAAAAGCAACGGAAATGTGCTGTTTTCCTCCATAAAATATCGGGCATCCGACGAGATATTCTCATCTTTCTCCCCTCCATAATATGTCTTTGTAATAGCGACAGGTCTTGCCCCCATAAGAATGGCTCCCGCAATTCTTTTGGGTTTCTCTTTGACAATCGCAGCCAGGTAATCTGTACTGTTCCCCATGCATAATATATAAATATGTTCCCGGTCCACTTTTCGTTCATTGAACATCTGACTGACTGCCTGCCCTGCATCTTTTAGCAAAAATGCTCCGGGATCTGAATCACCTGTCATTTTATCCGGATATGCCTTCGCGCGCTGTTCATAGCGAAGAGATGCCACTCCATCGGCGGCAAGACCTCTGGCAATATCCCGAAGCGGCTTATTTTCCGCTTTCCCGATTGTACCATCTTCATCACACTCTGCTCCGTCTGGCAGCAAAATGACCACAGGAGGTTGTTCTGTCCCATATGGTATGGTCAAAACTCCCTTCAACGGGTATTCTACACTCCCTACCGTTACCTCTGTCTCCTCATAATCCCCTGTTGTCATCTCCTCCTCCAAATCTGCTTTTTCTTTTGCCTCTTTGTTCCCGGAAGAACTTTTCAAAGTTGTCTCATCAAAAAAAATACTGACAATTTCACCACTGGCATTGTATCCAAATTCAATTGTTCTTCCCTGATTTTGTTTGTAGCGCAAAGTAACAAGAACAAGACGCTTTCCGCCATCTTCGCTCTCCTCAACACGTTCAATTCCCTGATAGCCCTCGGCCTCACCAACAACATTTTCCCATGATTTTTTTAGACTTTCCTCCGAAATCTGAGATGCCAGCACCTCTGAAAAATGCTCCCTCACCGGGCCAATCAAGCCGGCAGCAATCTGTCCGGCATACGTGGAGCTAATCTCTGTAAGTGATTGCTGTGCAACGGAAGAAGAGACAGCCGGTGCCGAAGCTGCCACTGTCTCCCCCTGATTTTCTCTTACACGGTTACTATCTTTCCTCTTCCCACAAGCCGGCACAGTAATCGAAAAAGCAACAATCAGACCTATGAGAAAACCTGTTCTGATGATACGCCTTTTCCCAAAATCTTCTGACATCATTCCCCGATCCCTCCGGTCATAGCTTCGTTTTTTTCGTACTTTCGTATTTTCTCCTGTAACATATCACCAAAATTCATATCCGGATACTTTGCATAGAACAGTCTCTTCAATACATAGCCGCCCGCTTTACTGACATGACCTCCACCGGAGCCAATCCCATCACTAATATAATTGGCAACGTGTCCGGCACGTGCCTCATTAATATTACTCCTCACAGAATACTTATAGCCAATCGCCGTCTCACAATAGGCAACGGACAAATTGATGGTATCTGTCTGAATCGCCAAGTCATTGATAACACCAAGAAGATTCGGATCACATGGCTTTGTCGGAATAATCGCAAATTGCCACTCTTCATCATAGTAGTAGTGAAACAGCGCATCCCCGGCAATTCTTAACTCTTCCCGCAAGAGGTTTGAATTTACAATCCGATCCATAACCGTTCTGTCAATCTGAAGATAGTCTCTAAGCCGTCTGTCCTGAGGCTGATAAATCTCTGACAACTGACCGGTATCACTGTACAGACCATAGTAGAGCGCAGTAGCAACATGGATATTGTTGTTCACATTTATCCCTTTGTCCATCAACAATTCCCAGACAACTGTACAGCAACTCCCATAATCTGTCTTAATCATGCAGTATTCATCCATGGGAACACACCCCGGATGGTGATCAATCATGGCAACCTGCTGTGCTTTCAGACAAGTAATATTTCCGCCTCCGTACTGACAATCCACAGTAATCAAAAGAGAGCAGGAAAAATCCGGCTCCACATACTCAATGGGAATCTGAAGTTTATCTATCATAAGCAATAAACTCGGCTTCGTAATATGGTTATCTCCGGTATAAATTAATCTGACCTTTTTATCTTTTTCGCAAAAATAAGTATAGAGCGCAAAACCGGAACCAATGGCATCGGCATCCGGATTGTCATGACACTGTATGACTATTTTATCAAATTCATCAAATAAATCCAGGTACATAGACTTACCTCCTGATTTCTATACAACAGTTTAGCAAAAAAAGGCCGGTTCTACAAGATATCTTTTCATTTTTGTGAAAACTGTGGTATAATATCTGTAAAATAAAGCTTTTCATAGTAATTACTATGAAAACTTGAAGAAGGAAGGAGTATATTATATATGGCTTGGTATGATGAAGCAGTTTTCTATCACATTTATCCGCTTGGTCTTTCCGGTGCGCCGGCAATCAATGAAGGCGGCGAGATTGTTCACCGCTTACGGGACATGGAACCTTGGATTGACCACATGATACAAATAGGCTGCAATGCCTTATACATCGGACCACTCTTTGAGTCCTCCTCTCACGGATATGACACGATTGATTACAAAACCTTAGACCGAAGATTGGGAGACAATGACGATTTAAAACATTTTGTAAACACCTGTCACAAAAAGGGGGTTCGTGTCATTCTGGATGGAGTTTTCAACCACACCGGACGCGATTTTTTTGCTTTTCGTGACATAAAGGAACACCGTGAAAATTCCCGTTATAAAGACTGGTACTGCAACGTGAATTTTGGCGGAAACAATGAATACAACGACGGTTTTTCCTATGACAACTGGGGCGGCTACAATCTATTGGCCAAATTAAACCAGTGGAACCCCGAAGTAAAGGATTTTATCTACGATGTCATCCGCTTCTGGGTATCAGAATTTGATATTGACGGAATTCGTCTGGATGCCGCCGATGTACTTGATTTTGATTTTATGAAAGGGATGCGCCGGGTGGCAAATGAAGTGAAGCCGGAATTCTGGCTGATGGGTGAGGTCATTCACGGTGAGTACAACCGGTGGGTGAATGCGGACATGCTCCACTCCGTCACCAATTACCATCTCAACAAAGCACTTTGGTCCGGCTGCAATGACCACAACTTCTTTGAGATTGCCCATACAGTGAAGCGTCTCTATGATATGGGGGGCTGCCACTATGAGAACCTCAAACTCTACAACTTTGCCGACAACCACGATGTAGAGCGCATTATCAACAAGCTGCAAAACCAGGCAGCCTTTGATGTCGTCCACATTCTCATGTATACCCTGCCGGGAATTCCATCCATCTATTACGGTTCCGAATTCGGCATTGAGGGGAAAAAAGAAAAGGGCTCCGATGCGTCTCTCAGACCATGTCTCAACTTAGAAGACTACAGCGATGCCCTTTCAACCAATAAATATACGCAATTAATCGCCAAACTTGGCAAAATAAGACAGGAATCCAAAGTCCTCTCCTATGGAGAATACCGTGAACTCCTGCTCACAACACGTCAGTACGCATTTGCAAGAACCCTTGATGACAAAGATGTCATCACCGCAGTAAACAACGATGAGTCTGCTGCCACGATTCGGATTCCGTATCAGGGCAGCCGCACGGAATTTACGGGGGCAATTACAGGCGAGTGTTATCCGGTGGAAAACGGACAAATTTCCGTGACATTAGATGCCTGCGGCGGGGAGATTTTAATTTAATCGCCCCGCACTGCAAAGCACCCATCGTTTGATTTTAGTCGCCTGTCTGAATAGACAGGGCACTTCCATCTTTGTATTTGGTGACTTTGATCTGCTGTGGGATATTTTCCATCAGTTCTTCTCTGTGACTGATAATTCCCACCAGTTTATTCGTATGCGAAAGATGTATCAGGATATCCATGGCACTGTCCATGGATTTCTTGTCTAATGTGCCAAAGCCCTCATCAATAAACAGCGCATCCATCTGAATCCCACCGAGGTTTGAGGATACGGTATCGGACAATCCGAGTGCCAGACTGAGTGACGCCTTAAAACTCTCCCCACCGGACAGGTTTCCAACCGGTCGCCGCTTGCCGGTATAGTTGTCTAACACCTCCAGATCAAGAAATGTGCTGCTCCTTTTTCCGAGAGAGTCCTCCTTCCGAAACAATTCATACTGTCCATCGCTCATCGGCAGAAGTCTCTGGTTAGCGGCGGCAATGATACCATCAAATCCGGCAGCCTGAATATACTGTTCCAATGTGATTTTCCCAGTATTTTTTACCTGTCCGCTGACAAGGTTATACAAGCGGAGATACACATTATATTGTCTGTCTGCCTCCTCCAGGTCTTTGCTGCCCTCGGCAATCCGGTCATGTCTCCTTCTATTTTCCTCTATTCTTGCTCCTATAACAGCTTTTCTATTCTGAAGATTGCTTAATTCTTTCTCCTGCTCGTCCACTGACTGTTTTAATTCTTCCGTATTGACGAATTCTTTTTCTCCGGCATCTTTCTCTGCCTGCTCGATTCTGACCTGAACAGCCTGTCGCTTCTTTTCAAAATCATCTATTGTATTTTCTGTTTCCGACAATTCCTGTTCTGACACCACATACTCTAACATGATTTCTGCGGAATCAAATTGCTGCTCTTTGACTTTCTTTATCAGAAGTTCCTGACAAGTCTTTTCCTCTTCTTCTCTATCCTTCTGCGCCTGTGCCAGAGTGCGGACCTCAGAGGTCAATCCATTGAGACGTTTAGCAGCCTCTTCTTTTTGCTTTTGGATCTTCTCAATTTCCTGACGTATTCTCCTCTCCTTTTGCGCTGCTTCCTCCTGCTTTTCATGCGCTTTATCCCAATTTTCATAGGAAAGTTCACGCAGCGACTGAAGAAGTGCCTTTGTCTGTGCCTGCGACGTTTCATTTTCCTGCTTTTTCTCTGCCAGCGTCTCCTTTTTGTTCCTCAACTCCTTCATCTTTTTGTCGCGGACATCCTGCAGTTCTTCCTCCGATTGCTTTAACACCTCACAATTCCCGGCTAATGACTCCTCTTCTTCTTTTGAGGTTTTTTCCCGCGCGCTGATTGTCTCATTGACTTGATGTATTTTTGATATCATGGTTTCCAGCTTGTCATCCATCAACTCCTGTTCCGACAAGTCTCCCGAAAGACAATCCCGAATACTCTGCCGCAAATATTCCTCTGTCTTTTCCAGCGCTGTTTTTTCTTTTTCTGCCTCCCTGTTTGCTTCTTCCTTTTTCCCGCGAAGCTTATCCGCTTTTTCCTCTAACTTTTTATATTCTTCCTCAGAAATTGATTCCTCGGGAAGTGTCGCCGGACAAGGATGATCTTTGGAACCACATACCGGGCACGGCTCTCCGGCAGTGAGTTTTCCGGCCAGAATTCCGGCACGGGAATTTTCCAGAACTCTCTCCGCATGTGCCCGATCCTTTTCTGCCAAGTCATATTTATCCCTCTGCTGCTCGAATTTTTTCTGGCTCTTTTTCAAACTGTCCCTCCGGGCTTCCCACTCCGGAATATCCTGCTGAAGAATTCTGTGGATGATTCGCAGCTGCTCCATAAGTTTTTCACGCTCTGCCTTCTTCTCACTAAGTTTCTGAGGGCAGTTTTTCAGCGAAGAAATCACTTCTTCCAATTCCTTTATTTTATCCTCAAGTTTCTTCTCTTCCCGCGCAAACTCCTCTTCTTGCTTTTTTATTTTCTCCGCATCTTTTTCCTGTGTGTTTTGTTGAACGAGCAGTTTCTCTCTATCTTCATATTTACTTTTCTCTTCTTCTATTTTATCTGAAACACGTTTCCACTCATCTGCTTCTTTCTGTTTCTCCTCCAACTGTTCTGCTTCTTTTTCTGCTTTTTTCAAATCGGATTCCGCTTTTTCTAATTGCTCTTTCTTGCCTTCTAATTCTCCCGCCTTCTGTGTGCACTCATCACTTTTTTTCTTCCACTCAGAATAAGCCGGATAAACAAAGAGTGTGGCCGCCTTTCTCTTTTTTAATGTAATTTTCAACTCTTCGATTTTCTCTGTATCTTTCTCTAACGATTCCTGCTCCTTTAAGAGTTCCTGATAACGCCTTACAAACTCATTGTCTTTCTCTGCCATATGCAGTTGTTTTTTCTCATCATCCAACTGCTTTGAAGCCCGAATTAACTTTTCTTCACTCTGCGTTAGCTTCTCTTCGTCGGATTGTATCACACGCACGAGAAGATTAAGAATTTCTTCTGAATTCCATACACTCTTTGTTTCCTCTGCTCTTCTCTGCAATTCTGTCAATTCAGACTCCAGCTCATCTTCCGCATCCACCGACACATCGTGAAAATACTGAACCATACTCTTTTGCAAATCGGATTTCTTTCCGAATTTTTCATTCATCTTATCCTTTAATTTAAATTCAATGGATTTATAATTATCTGTGAGAAAAATGGTACGCAAAATCTTTGTTCTCTCCTCGGTCTTTGCGTTGAGAAGATTCCAGAATTCTCCCTGCGCAATCATGGCAATCTGTTTAAACTGGTTTTTGTCAATATTCAATAATTCCCTGATTTTTTCATTGGTCGGCTTAAGTCCCTCACAGACCGGTTCTTCCCCCTCGTAGAGCCGGACACTTTCTTTCACTATTGTCATTCCCTCTCCACGCTGTTTTGGGCGCTCGTATTCCGGCACCCGCTTTATATGATATTCTTTTCCCTGATGCGAAAAATAAAAGTCTACAAAACTCTCCACCGAAGGCTTTGCGTACTCACTTCTCAGATATCTTTTGTCGCGGTGTGTCCCGCTCGTCTCACCATAGAGAGCAAAACAAATCGCGTCAAAAATAGTGGTCTTCCCCGCACCGGTATCCCCGGACACCAAGAAGAGTCCCTTGTTTTCAAACTGCTCAAAATCTATCTCCGGCATCACCCCGGCATAGGGACCGAATGCACTCATAATTAATTTAATCGGCTTCATAATGTACACCTGCCTCTCTTGCGACTTCTCTCATGATTTTCTGTTCCTCCTCACTGATTTCACAGCCATACATCTGGTGATAAAAATCTGCAATCAGTTCCGGAAACTCCTTTTTCTCCCCTATTTTTGAAAAATCAATCGATTCGATTTCTTGTGTATGAGAATTGTCATAATCCAGTTTTACCATATTGGGATAATGCTGCCTAAAAATACCCACTGCATCTGTGATAATATCCTCATCCATCAGCGTCACATAGATATAGTCCTCCGGGTTCACAATGTTTTCTTTTTTCAAGAGATTTTCCATCGTTCCCTTGATATGCCGAAGGTCATGAAGTGGCTTTAATTCCACTGTCTCAATTTCAATTTCTCCCTTTTTTCCCATTGTGATAACAGGAAGCGTCTTTGCACGCCGGGCTTCACGGAGTGAGTATTTCATCAGCGAACCGGAATACCTGACTTCATCTCTTCCCACTCTCTGCGGCGAATGAATATGTCCCAGTGCCACATAATCAAAATCATCAAAACACCGGTAACTGATTTTCTCAATCAGTCCCACGCTCTGTACTGAAAGTCCCTCGGAACCTCCCAGTTCCGGCTCTTCCAAATTTTCTCCCGTCACAAACTGGTGCGCGAGAATGATATTTCTCTTTGTTCTGTCAATCTGTGCATGTTCCAGAACAACGCGGACTGCTTTTTCATAAGAATCAATTTTCTCCTCCGGAAAATAGTGCCTGACAACCGACGCCTTTACAAAAGGCAACAGCCAGATGTGAATCTCCCCCTCATCATCAAACACCGTCTTCTCATACAGTACTCCCTCATATTTTGCCGCTATATATATATCGCTCAGTTCAAACAGACTGCTCCCGAAATTCAATCTCTCCTCAGAATCATGATTTCCGCTTATGATAAATGTCTGAATTTTCTCCTCTGCGAGCCGCCGGATAAAAGAATCAAAGAGGCGCACTGCCGCCTCGCTCGGAATTGACTTGTCGTATATATCTCCGGCAATCAGTACCGCATCAATTTTCTTAGTCCGGATCATATCAAAAATCTGGTCCAGCAGATATTTCTGGTCACTGATTAGATCAAAGTCTAACAGTGACTTCCCCAAATGTAAATCTCCCAGATGTAAAAATTTCATGTTGCGCTCCTCCTGTTTGTATTATATCAGCACCCTGCGAATGCGGGTGCCAAACAATTACTATAGTGTTATCATATCACGAAGGAAATCACAAGTAAAGGTGGGCCTGCGCCCACCAATGTTTGGTTTGCACTGACATATGTTTTCCCTAAAATTTTTTAAATTCTAATTGACACTAATTATAAACTATGTTATCTTATTTCCAAAAGAAACGGGTTTTTTACTGGGTAAGATCTTCGGATCCGAAAAGGGTATCTGTTTCTTTTTTTATTTCTGTAACATCATAGAGATATACCTTTCCATCTTTAGCATGACGCATCAGCATTGTAGCTCTAAATATATTATATCTTTCTATTGCCCCATCATCTCCAAAGACAGGCAGAGCAAATCTCGAATCATATCTGTACCACCCATACATTGCTTCCTTACTATGCTTAGTTTTCCGATTACTTTCGACGGATTTATTTATCGCAATATCAACCAGCTCAGGTATTCCTTGCGATGCATTTGCTTTAGCTTTGGCAACTGTTCCCTTAAGCATTGCTGTGTATTTTGAATGCGCATATTCATCGGGAAGTTCACTTCCGATATACACCATTTCATTACTATCCGCTATTTCATAAATATCCCCGACAAACTGTCTCAGATACTCCTCGACATCATTCCAATTGACCCCTCTTTTACCCTTGAATCTGATAGCGTTTATTTTAACAAGCTTCTTCCCCTCATTGTCAACAACTATTTCTGCATTCCTCTCCATAACGGGTTTCTCCTTCGTATTCTGAAGCATATTCATGTATGCTAATAATCGCCTTTTCTTTGACTCCGATAATTCTTGATACTCTTTAACCAGTTCTATCTCCGTACCATCCATGAAGACGGATGTGTCATGAGCCGTAGGTACAGAACTGCGCTTTCCGATAAGTAGCTCCTCCGTCGTGATCTGTAATGCCTCGCATAAAACCATGATCTTATCCGCCCCCGGATTGGTATTTCTTCTTTGCCAGTCATATATCGTATGTCGGGATATGCCTGTCATGCGCGATAACTCAGGCATTGATATGTTTTTCTCTTTCATGATACTGAAAAGTCTTTCACCAATCGTCATCTTAGGTTCTCCTCATTTCCAATGATATACCGCATAGCGTTTGTTGGCATATCCCAACGATACCATATTATGAAACATTTTGCAATAGGCTCCACTCATTAAAGACAACATCCGTTATAATTTTTTATCCCACTGCGATAATGATTGAAATAAATCGTCTGTTGACAAAGAACTTAAAAAGGGTTAGAATTAGAGATGTTAAAAGTGATTAGATTTTCTAAATTACAAACTGGGGCTGCGCACTTTTCGTGCGACAGCCCCAGCCTATGGAATCTTATATGGTTTTCACACAATATCCATGACAAATCAGAAAAATCCGTTATAAAACATCCCACTGTGATAATGATTGAAAAGCAGGGCGTTATACCCATATAGACCATTTGCATAACCGGTCACTTCTCTCTCCGCCTGTGAAGCCACACGGGACGCCGAAGACGATACAATTCCCGCATAGGAATTTTTACCGCCAAACAAGTTTTTTACTCTGCCTGCATCCGCAGTTTTAAAAGTTTCCTCATCGACAGACAACATTCCATCTTTGCCAACTGTGACTCCGACCTTTGCCAGACTGTTACTCATTATGCCTGTCATTCTTGTCATACTATTGCCGGCTGATTTCACCCGGTAATCAGATGTTTTGGCCAGAGAACTTACCGTATCATTGTACTCCGCAACAAAATTCTTCACTGCCTTGAAAGCGTCATCTTTATCATACTCCTTAGAGTCTGAAAACAGGGTATCTTTGCCCTTATTGGTGAGTTTTGCTGTCGCGTCGGTAAGCTCTGTGGCCTCCTTCTTTATGTCAGACGTATCTGCCTTGTTTTGCGTATTTGCTTTAGAATAATAAGCTCTTGCGGCTTTTGCATAAGCTCCCGCCCTGATTCCGGAATACTGCGATAAACCGCTGTACATGGATAATAAAGAATTACTCCTGCCTGAACTGAGTAAACTTCCGTATCCGGAGAGTCCATATATTCCTCTCATAACTCCACACCTCCTTTCTCTCCATAAGATTTGAGTACATCCAATATACTCTGATTATCTTATCGAAAGAATACCCAGAAAAAGAACCCATATGGAACGAACAGCCTTATTTTAGGCATGAAATGCCCTAACAGTAAATCTTTAGACGACATAATTATTTTTCGCTCACTATCCTCTCAAACACAATTGTTTCCCTCAACATTTCCTCCAAGTCCCTGTCAAGTTCCGGGGCAGGAATCTCTTCTCTCAAATCCTCCGCCACATCACAGACTCTCTTC
>CAMVIN010000068.1 GCA_947167565.1 uncultured Clostridia bacterium
CGCTGCAGGCAAGCTGGCAGATGGTGCGGATAAATTGGACAGCGGCATGACGAAGTTCAACAAAAAGGGTATTAAGAAGATTAAAAAGACTTATAAGACCGATGTTAAGTCTATGATTGATCGAGTAAAAGCGTTGCTGGATGCCGGAAAAGAATATAATACCTTCAGTGGGCTCGGCGATGATATGAACGGTGAAGTGAAGTTTATTATTGAGACAAAAGCAGTAGAAAAAGACGAGTAAGAAAGATATTTGTCATGGAGGTCTGAGATGGGAAAGTTGGATGAGAAAAAAAAGCTCAAAAGAGAGTCTCTTTTAGGGGCCGCTTTTACCTTGTTTACTTCAAAAGGAATTAATGATACTTCGATTTCTGATATTGCAAAAAGGGCCAACATGGCAAAGGGGACGTTTTATCTTTATTTTAAAGACAAATTTGATTTGAGAGACAAATTGATTGCTGCTAAGGCAAATGCCTTGTTTCATCGGGCGGCGGAGGAATTGGAGAAGCAGCCGGTAACAGAATTGGAAGATAAGGTGGTCTTTATTGCGGATCATATTATCAATCAGTTAAATGGAGACAAGATTCTTCTTAAGTTTCTTTCTAAAAATCTCAGTTCAGGTGTTTTTCGCAACACTCTGTTTGGGCAGGGAGAAGCGGGAGAGTATAGTTTTTATGATGGCTATACTCTCTTGCTTGAACAGTCCGGTAGAAAGTTTCACAATCCGGACCTCATGCTGTATATGATTGTTGAACTGATAAGTTCTACGTGTTATAGTGTTATTTTATATCAACATCCGGTAACACTGGACAAATTAAAACCGGAGTTGTATAATGCAATTCGGGACATGATTAAAAGGCAAGAGATTACGGATGGAGAGATGCTGTGAAAAAGTTATTGCGTTTTCTGATTCATTATAAAAAAGAAAGTATATTAGCTCCATTATTTAAGCTGTTCGAGGCGACACTGGAATTGTTTGTGCCACTTGTAATGGCTTATATTATTGATGTCGGAATTGCCGGCAAGAATACAGAAGTTATCCTTTTGATGGGGGGTGTGCTGATTCTTTTGGCAGCGGTGGGACTCACTGCCTCAGTGACTGCACAGTTCTTTGCAGCAAAAGCGGCGGCAGGCTTTGCTACGGAACTCCGGCATGAATTGTTTTCTCACATACAAAAACTATCTTTTTCAGATGTTGACCGAATGGGAACGGCAACGATGATTACCCGTATGACTAGTGATGTGAATCAGGTGCAGGGAGCGGTAAACATGGTTCTGCGCCTTTTTTTGCGTTCTCCCTTTATTGTGCTCGGGGCAATGGTCATGGCGTTTTTTGTGGACAGCAGGGCGGCACTCATTTTTGTTGTGACGATTCCTGCTCTCGCTATTGTCATTTTCGGAGTTTTGCTGATTAATATTCCTCTCTACCAAAAGGTGCAGTCTGCTTTGGATACGTTGCTTGGGAGAACCAGAGAAAATCTCACAGGTGTACGTGTTTTACGTGCATTTAACAAACAGGAGGAGGAAAAAGAGAAATTTTCTGAAGAGAGCGGTGTGCTGTACCGAATGCAGATGATTACCGGACGGATTTCGGCGGTAATGAATCCTGTCACTTATGTCATTGTCAATGTTGCTATTATTTTTCTTATTTGGACAGGCGCCGTCAGAGTAGATGTCGGTATTCTGTCACAGGGACAGGTGGTGGCTCTGGTCAATTACATGTCGCAGATTTTAGTGGAGCTGGTAAAACTTGCAAGTCTTACGGTCAGTCTCAACAAATCTGTTGCATGTGGCAACCGGATACAGGAATTATTTGAGCAAAAGCCCGGACTTGTCAGCGGGGAGAACGCTGTAAATGATTCCGGGATATCGGATGACAAGGTTGTATTTTCTCATGTGAGTATGAAGTACCCCGGAGCGGGAGAGGAATCGCTGACGGATATTGATTTTAGTGTTAAGAACGGAGAGACAATTGGAATTATCGGGGGAACCGGTTCGGGAAAGACTTCGCTGGTACATCTGATACCGAGGTTTTATGATATTACAGCGGGAAGTCTCTTGGTGAACGGCGTTGAGGTGGCAGACTATCCTCTGGATGCTCTGCGTCAAAAAGTAGGGATTGTTTTGCAAAAATCTGTGCTCTTTGAGGGGACGATTCGCTCCAATCTGCTGTGGGGGAAAAAAGATGCAACGGAGGAGGAGATGTGGGAGGCACTTCGCATCTCTCAGGCAGAGGAAATTGTAAAAAAAAGAAAAAAGGGACTGGATGAGCCGGTTGAGCAGGAGGGAAGAAATTTTTCCGGCGGGCAGCGGCAGAGGCTCGCCATTGCAAGAGCTTTGGTTCGGCGACCGGAAATCCTGATTTTAGATGACAGTGCCTCGGCACTGGATTATGCGACGGATGCGGCGCTCAGGAAATCTCTCCGTGAGAAATTAACAGACATGACTGTTTTTATAGTTTCCCAGCGAGCGGCTTCCGTGAAAAATGCGGACAAAATCGTTGTGCTGGATGACGGCAGGATTGCCGGTATGGGAACTCACAAAGAATTGATTGATACCTGTGAAGTGTACCGGGAAATTTATGAGAGCCAGTATGGAAAGGGGGCGCATTGATATGTCTCAGAAAGAAACCATACGGAGAGTGATTCTCTATATCCGCCGCTATATGTTTTATTTTATTCTCTCTCTCCTGCTTGCTGTGATTACGGTGGCGCTCTCTTTGTACGTACCTGTGCTGACCGGGGATGCGGTGGATTGTATTGTGGGAAAGAGTCAGGTGGACTTTGCGGCGATAATCGTCATATTGAAAAAAATTGGTGTAGCAATTAGCATTACGATGTTAGCTCAGTGGCTAATGAATGTCTGTACCAACAAAATTACATTTTGTGTAGTCAGAAATATTCGAGATGATGTTTTTGCTAAAATACAGAATCTTCCGCTGAAATACATTGATGGTCATTCGTACGGTGATATTGTCAGCCGTGTTATCGCGGATGTGGACCAGTTTGCTGACGGACTTCTCATGGGTTTTACCCAGCTTTTTACAGGGGTTATCACCATTTTTGGAACGCTTGGTTTTATGCTCAGTGTCAGCGTGCCGATTACGATAGTTGTTGTACTGGTAACACCGGTTTCTTTTCTTGTGGCGGGCTTCATTGCGAAGCGGACGTATGAAATGTTCCGTCTGCAGTCCGAGGAGAGGGGGAGACAGACCGCATTTGTCGGCGAAATGATAGGAAATCTTAAAGTTGTACAGGCGTTCGGCTATGAGAAAGAGGCGATGGAGAGTTTTGATGAAATCAATGAAAAACTGGGAGAGTATTCCCGGAAGGGAACATTTTATTCCTCACTGACCAATCCCGGTACACGTTTTGTCAACAGCCTTGTCTACGCCTGTGTTGGGATTTTTGGGGCGATTTACGCTGCGAGAGGGGGGATTACAGTCGGTCGCCTGTCTTGTTTTCTCAGTTATGCCAATCAGTACACAAAGCCGTTTAATGAAATATCCGGTGTGGTAACAGAATTGCAAAATGCGCTTGCTTGTGCCGGAAGGGTATTTGAACTTTTAGATGAGGAGGCTGAGAGTGCGGAACCGGAGCATGCGATTGTTCTGCAAAAGGTGGATGGCACGGTTGAGGTCAAAGATGTGTCTTTTTCCTACGAGAAAAACCAGCGTTTAATTGAGAACTTCAATCTCTATGTAAAAAGTGGTCAGAGGGTTGCGATTGTCGGTCCGACCGGCTGTGGAAAGACAACGCTGATTAATCTTCTCATGAGATTTTATGATGTCAATGATGGAGAAATCCGAGTGTCGGGAAAAGAGATTAAAAAACTGACGAGAGAGAGTCTCAGAAATCATTATGGCATGGTTCTTCAGGAAACATGGTTGAAGAAAGGAACAATTCGTGATAATATTGCAATGGGAAAAGCGGACGCGACGCAGGAAGAAATTATTGCGGCAGCGAAAGCGAGTCATGCACACAGTTTTATCAAAAGATTGCCACAAGGCTATGATACAATAATTGGCGAGGATGGTGGTAGTTTGTCTGCGGGACAGAAGCAGCTACTCTGTATTTCCCGTGTCATGCTGTGCCTTCCTCCGATGTTGATTCTTGATGAGGCAACTTCATCAATTGACACCAGGACGGAGATGAGGATTCAGAAGGCATTTGCCCTTATGATGAAAGGGCGAACCAGTTTTATTGTGGCACATCGATTGTCTACGATTCGGGAGGCAGATGTGATTCTTGTCATGCGTGACGGAAAGATTATTGAGCAGGGAACACATGAGGAATTGCTCAATAAGGATGGGTTTTATAGGGAGTTATTTGAGGCACAGTAGGTTAAAGTGATTGTGCCATTACATAGTGTAGGAGGATTCATAGGAAATGAAACGAGTAGTTACTGTTCTGGCAGTTGTAATGGCTGCTATGTTTTTGGGACTTGGATACAGGACAGAGGCGAGCGCAGGGACGCTTGGAACAAAGGGGGTGTGGTTTTCGTTTTTTGAGTACGCGGATGCCGGTCTTGGACCGGATGTGCCAGAGAGCGAATTCAGAACTAACGCCAATTTACTGTTCGCCCGCATTAAGTCAAATGGGTGCAATACGGTATATTTTCATGTGCGTTCCTTTGATGATGCGATTTATCCTTCGAAAGTTGTGAAGTGGAGCAAGAGGATTACAAAAAATAAAGAAGACGGACTGGACTATGATCCTCTAAAAATTGTAATCAGTTATGCACACAAATACGGACTCAAATTTCATGCATGGATGAATCCGTACCGTGTCACGATGAAAAAGGTGCTCGATCCGGGGAAAGAGTCAACAACGGAGCGGATTGTGGCTCAAGTCAAGGAGATTGTCAAAAACTATGATGTAGATGGTATTCATTTTGATGATTATTTTTATCCGACCAACGAGAAGAAATACAACAAGGTGTCGAAGGCAAAACGCAAACAGAATGTCAATAAAATGATTCGGGCTGTGTATAAGACAGTTAAGGCTGGGAAGAAAAGTCTTAAATTTGGAATCAGTCCGGCAGGCAATATCGAGTACTGCGAGAAAATCGGTGCGGATGTCAAGACATGGATGTCGGAAAAAGGGTATGTGGATTATATTATTCCGCAAATTTATTGGTCTGACAGATACATATTAAACGGAAAGAAGACAAAGCTTTTTACTGACCGCCTCAAGGAGTGGCAGGAGATTAACACCAATGATGTCCCGATGTATATCGGTCTGGCACTTTACCGCGCCGGCTGCAAACTCAGCGATGACACAGGGTGGGGAAAGAGTTCGAGCAATCTTGTAAAGCAGCTCGCCAAGATCAGGGCGGCGAATACAGAGGGGTATGTGCTGTTTTCCTATGTGGATATGTATCGGGAGACGGCGTATCCGGAGTACAAAAAGTTTCTCAGTCAGGTCAGCACGATGCGAATTAACTGCAAAAAGAAAACACTCCGTGTCGGGAAAAAATTCAGACTGCGTATGAGTGCATCCATCTCCCGGGTACAAAATCATATCAAATGGCGCTCTTCTAACAACAGGATCGCGAAGGTTACCAAATACGGAACGGTGAAAGCTAAGCGTGCAGGAAAAGTCCGCATTTACGGATATTATGGGAGCAAGAAGCGTTCTTGTGTAATCCGGGTGAAAGGAAAAAAGAAAACATGACAGATTGTGATTTTTGCGTCTTTTTTGTAGAGGATGATGATGGGTATGCGGAGTGCGAGGTGAATCTCGATGAGGATGAGATGGCGAGGTTTTTCAGTACATCTTATACAAGGTGTCCATATTTTCAGGAGGACAATGAATATAAAATTGTTCGCAAACAGAATTAAAAAATTCTTCCCATATGGAAAATTTTTTGGTATAATATGTAGGTATTGTTTTGTACATTTCAAAAGCAGGAGGTTGCAATGAAAAAAGGAAAGCATGTATTAGTAAAAACATTGGTTTTGACGTTGGTTCTGGCATGTGCCGGCCCGGCTGCGGGGAACACGGCAGAGGCGGCATCAAAGATGACATTGTCCAAAAAGAAATTGACGCTCACAGTAGGTAAGAAGAAGAAGTTAAAGGTCAAGAACAAAAAAAGTAAAAAAGTGATTCGGTCTGTGGAGTGGAAGTCCTCGAAGAAAAAAGTCGCAACAGTTTCTAAAAAAGGTGCAGTCAAGGCTAAAAAGGCGGGGAAGGCAGTTGTTACAGCAACGGTTTATTACTATATCAAGAATTCAAGAGCTAAGAGTATAAAACGTAAGAAACTTCGCTGTGTTGTGACCGTGAAGAAGGCAGCTTCCAACAATGGCAGCAGCACCAATTCCGGCAGCAACTCATCAACGAACAGCGGTACGCAGAATTCCTCTTCAAGCACATCGACGACGGATAGCAAGAGTTTGCCAGTGGTTCGCATTGAGAGTGGAAGTGGTGCCAAGGGCGTAGACACAACAGTTGAGTTGACGGAAGAACTTGTGTATAACCGCATTGTTGCCCTGAAAGAGAAGTATCCAAAATACAGTGAGTGGACAAAAAATTACTGCTATGAATGGGCAGGAAAGACGAAGGCAACGGATCAGCGTGTACCGGATGGAGGTGCCGGCTGTATTGCATTTAACATGGTGCTCAGTGATGCGGCGTTTGGCGACCTCCCGGCAAGGTATTATGATATTGCGAAGAAAGAGATTCAGGCAAAGGATATTCGTGTTGGTGATATTATTTATTATGTTCCTGAACAGAACAGAGCGACCGGTCAGGAGCATTCTATCACAATTCTGACGATTGGCACAGAGAAGGATGAGAACGGTGTTGAGCGCACGGTATACACGGTGGCAGAGGGGAATGTCGTGATTTCTCTGAATGGTACGACAAGTAATGGTTCTGTGTACTGGGACAGAAAAGTTTATGCCGATGAGATTTTCGGTACGGAGGGAAGCGGTATTTTTGCCTTGAGCCGTTATCCTGAAAAATAAAGGCAGTTAAAAAAAGATAATCAAAAAGCACTCTTGAGTTTCAAGAGTGCTTTTTGATTAAGAGTGAGGATAATTTATGAATAACTGTTGACATTATGATTAAAATATATTAAAATTAGAATAATTCTAATGTGTGGAGATGAGAGTATGACAAAGTATGCAAGAGAGATTCTGGATTTGATTAATCAGTCCGATGCTCATCTCACAGCAGAACAGATTTACCTTAGGATAAAGGAGCAGGAGCCCAGGATAGTGCTTGCCACTGTTTATAATAATCTGAATCAGCTATATTCACAAAGTTTGATTCGCAAAGTGTCGGTGGAGGGTTATCCGGACAGATACGACAAAATGACGAGACACGATCATCTGGTCTGTAGAGAGTGCGGCGGATTGTCCGATGTCACATTGGAGGATTTGACATCATTGCTTCAGTCACAGATTGAGGAAGAGATTTTGTCTTACGATTTGAAACTCAGTCACATCTGTCCAGCGTGTCGCAGAAAACAAAATTAAAAGAAAAGGGGGCATTTATGGCGGTATTTGTATGTAGTATATGTGGTGCGGTTTTTGATGAAGAAAAAGAGGGAAAGAGTTTTTCGGAACTGACAGAGTGTCCGGTCTGCAAGCAGCCGGTTTCTGTATTCCGAAAGGTGGAGGCAGAAGAAACGGGACAGGTGGAAGTGACATCTGTATATGAGGGTGAACTGTCCTATGATGCAGAGTATGCGAGGCGTGATACGACGAGTCGTTACATGGAGGAGATTCATGAGATGGCCGTGACAGGAATGACACTCGACAGTGCAATGAATACGAGATTGCCAATGCCGGACTGGGATGATATCTTGCTTCTCGGTGCACAGTTGAATCCGTTCCCACTTGGTGATGGGGATGATGTTGAGACGAAGACAATTATTGGAAAACATGCGAAAAAGCCGATGGTAATTGAAAATCCCATCTATATCTCTCACATGTCTTTTGGGGCGCTTTCCAAAGAGATTAAAGTGGCATTGGCCAAGGGGAGCGCTATGGCAAAGACGGCGATGTGCAGTGGGGAGGGTGGTATTCTTCCAGAGGAAAGGGAAGCGGCATACAAGTATATTTTTGAGTATATCCCCAATAAGTATAGTGTGACCGATGAGAATCTTAAGTCTTCTGACGCAATTGAGATTAAGATTGGACAGGGAACAAAACCGGGAATGGGCGGACATCTTCCGGGGGAAAAGGTGACAAAAGAAATTGCCGGTCTACGAGGTAAGAAGCAGGGTGAAGACATACAGAGTCCGAGCAAGTTCCCGGAAATCAATTCCAGAGAAGATTTGAAAGATATGGTTTCTATGCTGCGAGAACGTTCAGGAGGAAGACCTGTCGGCATCAAGATTGCTGCGGGGAGAATAGAGAGTGATCTTGCGTACTGTATTTACGCACAGCCGGATTTTATCACAATTGACGGGCGCGGGGGAGCGACGGGCTCGAGTCCGCTTGTGTTGCGGGAATCCACGTCGGTGCCAACTATATTTGCTCTGGCAAGAGCTAGAAAATATCTGGATAGTATACAGTCAGATATTTCACTTGTAATCACGGGAGGACTTAGAATATCCTCTGATTTTGCCAAGGCGCTCGCTATGGGAGCAGATGCAGTGGCAATTGCAAGTGCTGGTTTGATTGCGGCGGCCTGCCAGCAGTATCGTATCTGTGGAACAGGAAATTGTCCGGTGGGGATAGCGACACAGAATCCGGAACTGAGAAAGCGGCTTGATGTGGAAAAGTCCGCTCAAAGAGTCAGCAATTTTCTAAATGTATCACTGGCAGAACTGAAAATGTTTGCCAGAGTGACAGGGCATCATTCAGTTCATGATTTAAATGTTCATGATCTAGTCACAGTTAAAGATGAAATTGCCCGGTACACTGGTATCCCCCATGCGGGAGAGGCTTTTTCAAACAGTAAAATAATTAATAAAAAGGAGACGAGAATAATGGCAAATCGATATGCGGGAACACAGACAGAAAAAAATCTTGAGGCGGCTTTTGCCGGAGAATCCCAGGCGAGAAACAAGTATACTTACTTTGCCTCTAAGGCAAAGAAAGAGGGGTTTGAGCAGATTGCAGCTATGTTTCTCAAAACAGCAGACAATGAGAAGGAACATGCCAAGATGTGGTTCAAAGAGTTGAACGGAATCGGCAGTACAGCGGAGAATCTTAAGGCGGCGGCTGACGGCGAAAATTATGAGTGGACGGATATGTATGAAGAGTTTGCCAAGACAGCAGAAGAGGAGGGATTTACGGAACTGGCTGCAAAATTCCGTATGGTAGGTGAGATTGAGAAGCATCATGAGGAGCGCTATCGTGCACTTTTGAAAAATGTAGAGATGCAGGAGGTTTTCAAAAAAAGTGAAGTAAAGATTTGGGAATGTCGAAACTGTGGTCATATTATTGTGGGAACCGAGGCTCCGGAGGTATGTCCGGTGTGTGCGCATCCACAATCCTATTTTGAAATCAATGCAAAGAATTATTAAAATGGTTCTAAACACTGAGGGCGTCAGCGGTTAGCTGGCGCCCTGATTTAATTGCAAAGTTTATTTAATAATGGTTCCCGTTCTCTCTTTGATTCCCTGATATGCTTCTTCTAACTTTGTGATAATTGCCGTTCTTCCTTTTTCAGCGGAGACAAAGGAGACTCCGGCATCAACTTTCGGAAGCGTAGTAATCGGATCAAAGTGTCCTTCGTCAATGAGTTTGATTGCCTCATCAACAGTGAGGTTGCCAAGTGTCTTGCCGTCATCTGAGGTCAATTGTTCTCTGGAGGTGAGAATCAAGAGATGAGATGCGTCAATCATATCAGCAAGCTTGGCTGCCGTATAATCCTTTTCAATCACAGCACTGGCACCTTTTAGGGTTGTTCCCTGTTCCATTACCGGAATTCCGCCGCCGCCGGCTGCGATAACCAGTTGACCGGCATCAAGCAGAGCAGTAATAGCGTCAATCTCATAGATTTCAATCGGACGTGGGGAAGCAATGATTCTGCGATAACCACCGCTTTCCTGCACAACATGATTTCCTTTTTCTTCTTCGGCATCGGCTTCTTCCTTGCTCATCACACGACCAATCACCTTGGATGGATGCTGAAAAGCTTTGGCAAACGGATCAACACGCACCTGAGTGATGATTGTGGAGACTGGTTTAAAAATTCCGCGGTTTAGAAGTTCTGTCCGAATTGCATTCTGCAAGTCATAGCCGATATATCCCTGACTCATGGCTCCGCAGAGTGACATCGGAGCAACGGTATACCGGGAATCCAGACGTGAAAATTCTGTCATTGCTGTCTGAATCATACCTACCTGAGGACCGTTACTGTGTGTTATGACGATCTGATATTTTAATTCTACCAAATCAGCGATGGATTCTGCTGCTTTTTTTACATTTTTCTGCTGCTCAGGGAAAGTTTCGCCAAAAGCGTTTCGTCCGAGGGCAACAACAATTCGTCTGTCTTTCATGACTGCCTCCTGTTCATTTGATAAATGATAACGTTATTATATCAAATGTGACGATAACATTCAACTGTGTTCTTGCCAAATGGCTGGAAATAAAGTATAATAAAAGTAGATTTTTGAACGGAATATTTATGAAAAGAGAATGATACAAAATAAGACAACGAGGTGACGAAGCATGAACTTACAGTTTATTGGGGCGGACCATGAAGTGACGGGAAGTTGTCATTATATGGAAGTAGGAGACAAAAAGTTTTGCGTGGACATCGGTATGGAGCAGGGACAGGATTTGTTTGAGAATCAGGAGATTCCGGTGGATTCTTCTGACATTGATTTTATTTTGCTGACACATGCGCATATTGATCATACAGGTCTTTTGCCGATGCTGTACGCGAGAGGTTTTCGGGGAGAAGTATATGCGACAAAGGCAACGGTGGAACTGAGTCGGATTATGCTCAGGGACAGTGCGCACATTCAGCAGTTTGAGGCTGAATGGCGCAACAGAAAGGCGCAGCGATCCGGCGGTGGTGTGTATGAGCCGCTCTATACAATGGAGGATGCGCTGGGAGCGATTCGGCTCCTGGTTCCCTGTGCATATGATACAAAGATTCATATTTGCGATGAGGTTACCGTGCGTTTTACAGATGTAGGACATCTCTTGGGGTCATCCTCAATCGAAGTATTTGCAAAAGAGGGTGCAGATGAGAGATGTGTTGTATTTTCCGGTGATATCGGGAATACAAACAAGCCGATATTGCGCAATCCGATTTATACAAAAGCGGCGGACTATGTGGTGATGGAGTCTACCTATGGAGACAGGCTCCATGACTCGCAGGAACCGGATTATGTGGGAGACCTGGCGGCGATTATTCAGGAGACTTTTGAGCGCGGAGGAAACGTAGTGATTCCGTCTTTTGCTGTGGGGCGTACACAGGAACTCCTCTATTTTCTGCGCCAGATTAAAGAACAGAAGTTAGTGACGGCAGAACCGGATTTTGAGGTCTATGTGGACAGTCCGTTGGCAGTAGATGCCACCAATGTTTTTGGCAAAAACGTTCAGGAATGTTTTAGTGAAGAGGCGCGGGAACTTGTGGAGAGAGGAATCAATCCAATTGGTTTTCCGGATTTGAAACTTTCGATTACAAGTGATGACAGTAAAGCGATAAATTTCAATCCAAATCCGAAAGTGATTTTGTCTGCCTCCGGTATGTGCGAGGCGGGACGTATCCGTCATCATCTCAAACACAATTTATGGAGGGAAGACAGTACCATTGTATTTGTCGGCTACCAGACGAGAGGGACACTCGGGCGTGCCTTGTTAGAGGGCGTTGATCAAGTCAGATTGTTTGGTGAGCAGGTTGAGGTTAAGGCTAAGATTGTGAAATTGGCGGGAATCAGCGGTCATGCAGATCGGGATGGACTTCTGAAGTGGGTGAACGGATTTACGGAGAGACCGCCGAAAAGAGTCTTTGTCGTACATGGCGAGGATAAGGTGTGCGAGAGTTTTGTGAGGACGTTAGAGGACTCAGGATATATTGCATCAGCACCATATAGTGGAACGGCATTTGATTTGATTACGGGAGAGTTTATCAGAGAGGCACAGCCGATTGCTGTCAAGAAGAAGACAGCGGCGTCAAGGCGTGCGGATGATTTGTTTGAGAGACTTATGACAGCCGGTCAGAGACTGATTAGTGTGATACGCAAGAATAAAGGGCTCAGTAACAAAGAGACAGCGAAGTTTACGAATCAGATTGATGCGCTCTGTGATAAGTGGGACAGATAAACGTATAAAGGGAGTTTTTTACAAAATATTGTATATAAATAGTATGGAGGTAGTAGTGTGGCAACAAAGGTTGAACAGTTAAATGCCGTGACACGCGGAATGTTAGAGGAGGAGGCAAAAAAAATAGTTCTCGATCATTTTTACGCAATTTATGTAGAACGGGATATAGAAAAATCTTTTCACCATGTGAGTAGTGGGATTCGGTGGATTGGTTCCAGAGAGTATTATGTGTCACATGACAGGGGGGAATTTAGGCAATTATTGAAAAAAGAGTTGAGTTCGCTTCCGAGGGGATGTGCGATTGAAGTGATCGCTTCAGATGGAATGTTTTTATCACAGGACTGTATCAGTGTGACCGGAGAATTGGATATTCGCATTCCACATCCGGTACAACTGATTTATGAACGGCTCCGTTTTTCGGCGATGCTATTTTTAGAAAATGGAGAATATATGATTGTTTCTCTTCACACGGCTCTGACGGGTGATTCTATGCGCACATTTGAGTCAAGGAGTATTAATGGGGAGTCGCTCCGGCTTCTTGCAGAAAACATGAGAAAACAGAACCAGTATGATGCGCTCACCGGGCTGTATACATTAGAGTCGTTTAAAGAAAGACTGAAAGATGTATTAGATGAGAATCCGGAGGATAAGTATGCAATTTTGTGTACGAATATCAAGCATTTTGAGCGGGTGAATAACCTCTATGGATTGAAATTGGCAGATCAGCTTTTGGCAAATTTTGCGACGCTGCTCACAACTTTTTGTAAAGAGGCTAAAATCAGTTGTCGAAGTGTGGCAGATCATTTTATTGTTCTTGTTACTTTTCACGATAAAGAGTCTTTGGAACGCCAGTTAAATGCATTGGGGAAAGAGTTTCATCAAATGGTAGTAGAGAATTATCCGGAGGCAACTCCGAAACTGGGATTTGGAGTCTATGTTCTTGCGGATAATAAAGAGGCGGTGGACAAGATTGTAGAGCATGCCAATACGGCTCGAAAAGCGCTTCGTATGAGCAATAGTGTTGAGGTTGTTTTTTATGACTCCAAGGTGTTCCGCCGGCTCGAAAAGATGAAGGAGATTGAAGCGACGATGGAGTCGGCACTTGATAACGGAGAATTTAAAGTGTTCATTCAGCCTAAATATTCGCTCGACCAGAATAAAATAGTTGGTGCAGAGGCTTTGTGTCGTTGGATTCATGATGATGGTACGATGGTATATCCGGATGAGTTTATTCCTGTTTTTGAGGAAGACGGATTCATCAGCACAATTGATTTTTATATGTTGGAAAAAGTGTGTGAGATGATAAACCGGAGAAAGGCAGAGGGGAAAGAAAATGTTGCAGTTTCCATCAATCAGTCGCGCATTCTTCTGCAGGATTCTCAATATGTCTCTAAAATTGCAGATGTACTTAACCGGTATCAGATTCCATCGGAATATATTGAACTGGAGTTGACAGAGCGCATATTTCAGGATGATCTGAGTGGATTTGCATCTATGATGGGAGAACTCAAAAAATACGGAATCCGCTGGTCGATTGATGATTTTGGTACCGGATATTCCTCGTTGAATCTGTTGAAAGAACTGCCGGTAGATATATTAAAGATTGACAAGTCTTTTCTCGATGAGACGGAGACTTCCGATATGAGTAAGATTATAATACGAAAGACAGTTGAACTGGCGCAGGAGCTGGATAAGCATGTTGTGTGCGAGGGCGTCGAGACGGAATCTCAGGCGGATTATCTTCGCGATATTCGCTGTGATATGGCACAGGGATATTTATACTCGAGACCTATGCCAATGAGTGATTTTGAACAGTTACTGGATAAGGAGATGTTGGAGTGAAGAAGAGGCTTAAGCCGGTGATTATTACCCTTGTTATTTTGGCGGCCCTGACCGGGGGAGGAATATATTTTTTGACGCGGGATGGCGGTAAGTCAAGTCAGTTTGCCAGCCGTGTTGAGTCCGAGCAGAGTGATCAGTCAGAGGATCGGGCATACAATTTTGAGATAGGAAAGACAGCAGTTGAATTACAGCTTTCCGGAGACAAAAAGAATGTTCTCAATTTTGATAATGATGGGGTATTTCGTGTGGATTCATCTACGGCGGCGAGGGAGCGCCTGGACAGAGTTATTAAAAAGAAGGATGTTAGTTTTGAAGAACCATTAATTGCTGCGAATCCGTTTGGCACGAATGAAAACAGTTTTTATTTCTATTTTACAACATCCTATAGGGGAATGGTACGCTAT
>CAMVIN010000069.1 GCA_947167565.1 uncultured Clostridia bacterium
CGGCCTTCAGAGCCACAATCTGACGCGCTAACCAACTGCGCTATACCCACCATAAAGGTGAAATCTATATATGATTTACCAACGTGCCAGAAGGGATTCGAACCCCCGACCCACGGCTTAGAAGGCCGTTGCTCTATCCAGCTGAGCTACTGGCACACTCAACGAGAATCTCGCTAAAGCGAGTGAATACCCCCGCTAAAGCGAATGAATACCCCCGCTAAAGCGGGTGATGGGAATCGAACCCACGTATCTAGCTTGGAAGGCTAGTGTTCTACCATTGAACTACACCCGCATGGGATGATGCTATCATCCATATATTTATTAAAAATGACTGTCCGAAAACAGTCATCGAATCGGGGTGACAGGATTCGAACCTGCGGCCTCCTGATCCCAAATCAGGCGCTCTAGCCAAGCTGAGCCACACCCCGTTCTGTGTGTCAATACACTGACTTGCGCTGCTCATTCGCAACGCAAGTCATATTGTACTACAATTTTATTCATTTGTCAAGAAATTTTATTATTTCTTCACTTTAATTTTTACGGTAACCTTCTTTGTATATTTCCTATAGTCTTCTGTTTCTGCTGCCGTAACTGTAATTGTAAGCTTATATGTGCCTTTCTTAAGCTTTTTCTTTATTTTGATTGCTCCAGTCTTAGAATTCACTTTAAAGGATGATTTTGCTTTATTGACTTTTGTGAGCTTATATTTTACAGTTCCCACAGCATCTTTTACCAAAATCAACTTCTTTAATGTCAAACCTTTTTTGCCCTTGCTGATTTTTTTTGTTTTTACTTTAATATTAATCGGTTGATTTTTTTTATTTTCTGTCTTGCTACCATTACTGCTACTCGTTGATGCCTTTTGTCCAGAAGAAGAACCTTTCTCTTCGATAATAGTCGCATTATTCGCCTGTGAACCGGATTCGCTGCCAGATTTCTCTGTTTCTGTCTCTTCCGTCTTATTCTCGTCTGTTCTCTCTGCCTCTTTTGCAACAAATGTCTTGCTTACCTCTATTACATTGCTGTCATTTATAATGCTAAATTCATAGTCTGTACTGCCCATAATTACAGCTGAACAGCCTTTAATCCAGTGATCATCGTCCTCACTGTCACGAATCCATATAAAAAGATTTAATTTATAACTTTCGCCCTTTTTGAGAACTACATATGCAGGTTCGTCGGAATCATATATTGTCTTACCAGCTAAATTCGATATTCTGTAACTGGTCTCAAGCAGAATACCTCTTGAAGAAGTCGCTGTATACACACCTCCTACAGGTTCGTCACTATTGTATTCTGTCTTTCCTTTTACTGTTACAACTCCTAACTCAAGATCATCTAGTTTTTCAGATACTTTCCCTGTCGCCACTGTAAACTTTAATTCCTTTGATATACGCAAACGATTGCCATCTTCTATGATCCATGCCTCTACAGTTCTCCCGTTTAGTTTGACGGAGTCATAGTTGCGAATCCAATAATAATTTTCGTATTCTTCCCTGTTATCAAGATTTATATATATGTTCCAATCATATGTTGTCCCTTTGGCAAACTTAAACGAAGAATACTTACTCGGTTCATTGGAATCATATACCACTGTGTTTGTATCTTTATCCGTAAGTCTGTAAAACACGCATAATTTTTTGATTTTAGATGACTTCACCGTATATGCTGAACAATCGAATGTATCCCCAACGTCCCATGATTCTGGCCCATCAATGGTTACATCACCGAGCAGCAATTCTACCATACAAGAAAGCTGCAATGTATCTGTCTGTGGCGCGTAGGCAAGTTTCTGTCTGACCTGGATTGTCGTAGCATCTCTTACCAAACTATAACCATCTGAACTATCGTCCTGAACCTTATTTTCATTCAGATACATTGAACTAATAGTCCCCGGATAATCTGAATCGCTTAAATAAATCCATAAATAAACATAATATGTCTTACTTTTGCTTACTTTTACAGTTGCACTGCTGTCAACGTTACTGTTGTACAACTGATTATCATTTTCATCGCTAATCGCCACCGCTGTATCAAACATTGAAGACGCATAGTTATCTGACTGGATTCTATAGGTAGGATTAAACACCTCTCCATCTTGCCAATCCGATTGTCCGGTTATCTGGATTTTTCCCAGGTCAATAGATGCAGCTTTGGCTGATGTGTCATTCAATATTGGTGCCGCCACAGATGTTACAACCAGCACAAACATCATCAAAAATGACATCACTTTGCTTTTTTTCATTTCGTTGTCCTCCATTCTTTATTGGCTTTTTTTGACACTGTGCACCTCGCAAAATAACTATGAACGAAAGTGCTACACGTTAGAATTATACCATGATATATGAATTATACAATACCAAAACCCACATATTTATCAAAAGTATTCATTGAATACCATCACGAGAAACAACGAAAATCCATTATTATTAAGAAATATTTACTTTTTTTAACAATCCTTTTTTCCTAAAAAGTTTCTGATATGCTTTCTTCTTGCTCGCCGGCACCTTAAGTATAGTTTTACTCTTGATTCCAACAAAGGTCTTCTTTTTCAGACCGGCCTTTTTTAATTTTTTACTCTTAATTATCAATTTTTTCAATTTGCTGCAGCCATTCCAAACGTATTTCCCAATTTTCTTTACACTGGAAGACACCACAATTTTTTTCAAATATGCGTTGTTTTCAAATGCTCTCGCCGAAATGCCGGTGACCTGATATGTCTTTCCTTGAATTTTAACTTTTTTCTTCATCGTGTAGACCTTCACATGATGATTCACCAACCCGGTCAAACTCACGGTTGCCGTTCCTGTCACTTTGTAAATACTATTTCCAACTACAGCGATTGTTCCCTTTTTCACTGCGTTCTCCCCGCTTACAGAATTATCACTTGTAGAACTATCACTTGTGGAATTATTACTTGCAGAATTTTCACTTGCGGAATTGTCAGTTGAGGCAGTGCTTCCGGTCGAGGATGTATTATCTCCGTCTGTTGCTGAGTCATTGTACGATGATGTTCCTGTGGAAGCAGAATTGTTTTCTGTGGCTGAGTTAGTAGAACTTCCATGCTGTGAGCTGCTATTATCAGAACTTTCTGTTTCTTCCTCTTCTTCATCTTCCACAACTACCGCATTTGCAATATCCTCTTCATCCGGCAGTGTCCTGTCACTGTCATACATGGTGTCGTGCACTGCAACTGCCCGAACCATCGTAGCATCCGCCGTCTTAAATGACTCAGAATAACGATAACTCTTCGTTCTTGCCTGGGATGGCTCTGTCCCGTCTGTCGTGTAATAAATCTCCGCATCATCTGTCGTTGAACTAAGCGTAATGATATATTTCCCTAATATTGTCTTTGAAATCTGGATTTCAGGCGGCGAAACCTGGTCCGTTGTCTCCGGCAATTCTCCCACCGACGCTGCTGTTGAACCGGTATCCAGTGTACATGCAGGCAGGTATTCATTCCACAAATCACTTACTGTATGATACTCCCGATAAATTTGCTTATCTCCAAGGTAAACAGCATCACTTCTCATAAAATATTGATAACTGATTGTCGAATTGTCATCCCATGTCAAATCCACATTATACCAGGAGTCCTCCACACGGATTTTATTCCATGCATGTTCCTCAGATGTAACTGCAATTGCTTCAATTCCAGCTGCATTACAAAGCATCTCATAGGCCTGCGAATAACCTGAACAGACAGTTGCATTTTTACAGAATACACTGTATGCGCTCTGAGTAAAATGTGTTTCCTCAAGTTCATCTTGTTTTGTTGAACTTGCTTTGACAAATTCATTGTCGTAATCAACTTTCTTCGAAATCGCGTCATGAAAATAAATTGCCTTTTCCAATTCTGTCTCACAGGTCTCTGACTCTGAGAGCCATATATCTGCCTGTTGTTTTAGTTGTTCCGTTGCCTGCGCCCTTGCCTCTCCATCCGCAAAGGCATCATAGATAGAAATACGGATGTATTTTTTCCCTCGCCTTGATTTTGGTGCATAATAATTGCTCAGGAAATAATACTGCGGATTGCTATACCGGAAACAAAATGCCAAATTCTCCAGTTGCGATGTCGTAAGAGAGGTGCTCTCCACATACGAAGTCCAGTATATCTGACTTTCATAATCTGCCGTCTCTGTTCCCACGAGAAGACTCATGCATTCGGCGTCCAAACTGTCCCAGGCCTGCCTCTCCTCTTCCGTCAGACAATTATATACTTTGTACGAGGAAAAGCAACTCCATTCCTCCTGTTCGTCCACACTGGCCGCTTTTGTGATAACCTTAATGTTCTCCTCTTCATCCGCGATATCCGATGTGTCAAAATTATCCAATGTAACAATTTCCGGCTGCTGAGTGTCGTTGCGCGCAAGAACAGCCCAATTTGTCCCCGCAATAGTATCCTCAGAGGGAACAGAATACTCTGCCGCCTCACCAGCATTTGCTTCTCCCACCAATCCTGCAACTAACCCCACCGCTAACATACCGGCCACAATCAATCGTTTCATCTTCCCCATAACCAATCACCACACCTTCTAAAAAACTATCCGTAATAACTATGTGATAATTATATCGGAAAAATCTTAAATTTGTCTTAATTTGAAATTTAAAAAGCGGCGTCATAAAACGCCGCTCAAAAACTTAATCTATTACATCAATACTGGTAATTACCGGCTGGTCTTCTTCCGGTACTAACTCCGCGGAACCAAACTTCTGACAGATTTTATCCACGACCTCAATTCCCTTTGTTACTTTTCCAAATGCAGCATACTGACCATCTAAATAATCAGCATCCACATGCACGATAAAGAACTGGGAACTTGCACTGTCAGGATCCTGAGAACGCGCCATTGAGATTACGCCTCTCTTGTGCGAAATCTTATTTTCGACACCATTCTGGGAGAATTCCCCTTTGATTGTCTGATCAGAACCTCCGGTTCCGTTCTTATTCGGATCACCACCCTGAATCATAAAACCACTGGTGATGTGGTGAAAAGTCAAACCATCATAAAATCCTTCATTGGCAAGTTTGATAAAGTTCGTTACGGTAATCGGTGCGTTATCAGCATCTAAAGTCAGCTTCATCGTACCATATTTTTTTACTTTAATCTTGACATGATGTTTTCCTGTGAGTGTCTCACCATCTTTAATTTCAATATCCTTATTTTTTATTGTCGCCTCTGCTGCACTTCCACTGGCAGTCTGAGTGCTATCTGTAGCTGTACCAGACTCATTGGAACCGCTCCCTGTCTGTGTCGTGTTTGTATTGGTGTTTCCTCCACAAGATGTCAGGCTCATGACACCAACCATGACTACAGCCATCATTGTAACAATTTTTTTCATTTTAAATTCTCCCTCTCTTTTTCAAATCATAGTACTGTCCGATACACAGTGCTTTGGAATCCGGTCCGTGCCCAATCTCCTTTGTGTATGCAATTGGTATATTGGTTCCGATGCAGTCGCGAACGAGTTCAGCTGCCAAAACAGGCTCCTCACCCTCTCCGCACAACTCGGTAAAGGTCCCGAGCAGCACACCGGATATTTCGGAAAAAGCCCCTATCTGCTCCAGTTGACTCAGATAGGTAATAATCCGTGACGCACTTCCGCTAAATGCCTCTAAAAAAAGAATCTTCCCCTTGCAATCCGGAAAATATGTTGTTCCTGCTAATTTCAGAAGACATCGAATATTTCCACCTACTATAATGCCCTTCATTTCCTGGCCTTGATGAAAATGATAGGAGAAATTGAATAATTTGTCACTTTCTCCCATCATGCTGTCACAAAAATCTATCATCTGTCTCCCGGAATACTGATATACAAAATTGCGAATCTGATACAGTACAGACTGCCGGTTTGTCTTCACATATATTGCATTAATAATCGTCGTCAAGTCACTGTATCCAAAAAATAATTTATCTTTCCCGGCAATCTCATCGAATTCCAGATAGGGGAGAATTTCATTCGCAAGGTCTCCGCCGGATATGTCAAATATAACTTTTATTTCGTCATTCCGATAAAAGTTCATGAGACTGTCTGCCCGTTCCCGAGCTGTTCCACTGCGTCCATATTCTTTTTTATATATGAAATCTCCGAGCACCGGAATGAGTCCGATTTGCTGCAATTTTTCACAGAGCCGGCGAACCGTGTCTTCTGCCGACTTGTCCTGTCCGTTGGAACAGCAGACAATGGCTGCTTTATCTCCCTTTTTTATCAAATTCATTGTTTATTTATCTCTCCAGACAATTCGTCCTTTTGTCAAATCGTATGGGGATAACTCAAGAGTCACTTTGTCTCCCGGCAAAATGCGGATATAGTTCATACGAAGCTTTCCGCTGATATGTGCCAGAACTTTATGTCCATTCTCCAGTTCAACCTGAAACATGGCATTTGGCAGTTTCTCAACAACAGTTCCCTCAATCTCAATAACATCTGCTTTTGACATTTTTACCTCCAATTTTGCGCGTCCTCTGCGCTTCTATGTCGTTCTAACAATTGTTTTTACAATAATGATAAAATCTCCGGAGCATCCTCTGTAATTAATATTGTATTCTCATAATGCGCGGATTTTGTGCCATCTCTTGTAATAATTGTCCAGTCATCTTCTAATATCCATATTTTTCTCTTTCCGGCATTTACCATTGGCTCAATCGCCAATGTCATACCCGCCTGTAAGGTAAGTCCTTTTCGGAACAGTGGCTTAAAGTTTGGTATAGCAGGTTCCTCGTGCATTTCTGTGCCAATACCATGTCCTGTCAAGTCGCGGACAATGGAATATCCGTTCTGTTCTACATATTTTTGTATAGCCGCTGAGATATCATACAGATGATTTCCGGCTCTGGCAAATTCAATTCCTTTGAAAAAGCTCTCTTTCGTCACCCGAATTAACCGCTGATCCTCTTCACTGATTTTACCAACACCATGTGTACGCGCCGCATCAGACTGGTATCCCTTATAAATGACACCTGCGTCAAGACTGACTATATCTCCCTCCATGAGTCGATGGTCACTCCGCGGAATTCCGTGAACAACCTCATCGTTAATGGAGACACAGATTGATGCCGGGTAGCCTTCGTATCCCTTGAACGAAGGAATACATCCTGCATTACGAATTAGTTCCTCGCCCTTTTTATCAATATCCAGTGAAGTAATTCCCGGCTCAATCAATTCTTCCAACTGCTCATGCACCTCTGCCAGTATTTTACCGGCATCGCGCATGAGCTGTATTTCTCTTTCTGTTTTTATACTTACTGCCATAGTTTTTATTACTCAAGAATTTTTACAATTGCATCAAATACGTCATTTAAGTCAACCGTTCCATCTACCTCTTTTAAAATACCTTCTTTGGTATAATAGTCAATCAACGGCTGTGTCTGCTCATGATACACACTCAATCTCTGCTGAACAGTCTCCGGCTTGTCGTCATCGCGAAGAATCAACTCGCCTCCACAAGCGTCGCAGACATTTTCAACCTTTGTCGGATTATACTTAATATGGTATGTTCCGCCACACTTAACACATGCACGTCTTCCAGACATTCTGTTGACAATATTCTCATCCGGTACATCAACATCAATCGCATAATCAAGCTTTTCACCAATTTTATTCAATGCCTCTGTCAATGCTTCCGCCTGCGGAATTGTACGCGGGAAACCATCCAATACATAACCTTTCTTTGCGTCATCCTGAGCAAGTCGGTCAACAACCAAATCTACAACCAATTCGTCCGGAACTAAAAGTCCCTTATCCATATACTCTTTTGCTTTCTGTCCCAATTCTGTATTGTCTTTGATATTTGCACGGAAGATATCTCCTGTGGAGATATGCGGAATTCCATACTTTTCGGAAATCATTTTTGCCTGTGTTCCCTTGCCGGCACCCGGTGCGCCCAACATAACTATTTTCATAACAAATACCTCCGTCTTTTATTAAAAATGAATAATCTCAATAATCTATAAGCGACCTCCCGTCCGGAATCCGGACAGGGGGCCGATTATTTCAAGTAGTAAACTGCCCCATTCGCAGAGCTGAATGTTCACTATTAATTTCCAAGAAATCCTCTGTAGTGGCGAACCAATACAAGTGATTCAATCTGTTTTACGGTTTCGATGATGACACCGACAACGATAATCAGAGATGTTCCACCGAAGGAAACGTCTGCCCCGAATGCACCGGAGAAGAAAATCGGAAGAACACATGCGATAACCATGCCGACAGCACCAATGAAAATAATACTGTTCAGAACGTTGGTAAGGTATTCTGTCGTCGGTTTACCCGGACGAACACCCGGAATAAATCCGCCCTGTTTCTTCATGTTGTTAGAAATCTCCAACGGATTGAAGGTCACTGATGTATAGAAATACGCGAAGAAAATCACGAGCAAAATATAAATCAGCAGACCGAGAGAATATTTAAATTCTCCCCAGCTTCCGAATTTGCACCAGTCACTCTGGTTGCAAACGGTCAACAGTTTCTGAATAATCGTTGCGTTCGGTCCTGTCGCCGGACGAACACCTGCAAAACTTGCAATGACAATTGGCAGCGTCATCATGGAGCTTGCGAAGATGACCGGAATAACACCCGCTGTATTTACTTTCAAAGGAATGTGACTGGACTGTCCGCCTGCCACTTTTCTTCCCTGAATCTTTTTCGCGTACTGAACCGGAATCTTTCTCTCACCATCCTGCAACAGAATGATGAATACAAACATTGCCACGATAATCAAAATAATGATAGTCGCTGCAACAATTGCATTTGTGATATTTGCCGCCCCTGCAACGAATGTCGTGTACAGAGTTGACAAATCACTTGGGATACGGGCTACGATGTTAATCAACAACACAATAGAAATACCGTTTCCAACACCCTTTTCTGTAATCTGCTCACCGAGCCACATCATGAATGCTGCACCTGCTGTCATAGCAACAACAGCCAGCGTCAGCGTTACATATTTGGAACCGGTCTCGTCAAACATATTCTGATTACGGAATCCGATTACCAGAGCGATACCCTCAATCAATGCGAGTACAATAGAAAGATATCTGGTATACTCATTAATCTTTCTGCGACCATCTTCTCCATCCTTCTGCATTTCCTCCAACCGCGGAATTGCGATTGTGAGCAACTGCAAAATAATGGAAGCTGTAATATATGGTGTAATGTTCAATGCAAAGATGGACATTCTCGAGAATGAACCACCTGTCATAACATCGAGAAATCCGAGTGACTGGTTGCTGTCAAACAACTCCTGCATAACAGAAGTGTTTACACCCGGAACCGGAATATTACATCCGATTCTTACAATAATCATCGCCACCAGAACAAAGAGAAGTTTCATACGGATTTCTTTTGTCTTTAATGCATTCTCAATTGTTGTAAGCATTAGATCACCTCAGCATTTCCACCTGCAGCCTGAATCTTCTCAGCAGCACTCTTGCTGTAAGCATTTACTTTCACATCAAGCTTTTTGGTTAATTCTCCATTTCCAAGGATTTTTACTCCATCTTTTGGATTGCTGACAACACCTTTTTCAACCAGTGCAGCTACTGTTACCTCTGCACCGTCATCAAAAGCATTTAGGCAATCTACATTGATTGCTACAATATCTTTGTGATTGTAGTTTGTAAAGCCTCTCTTCGGGAGTCTTCTGTACAATGGCAACTGACCGCCCTCGAAGCCCGGTCTCGGAGCTCCGGAACGAGCCTTCTGACCTTTGTGTCCCTTACCGGCTGTCTTACCATTTCCTGAACCATGTCCACGGCCCCTACGGAATTCATTGCTGTGCTTTGAGCCGTCTGCCGGTTTTAATTCTGATAAATTCATTCCTACACCTCCTTGATTAGATTTCTTCCACCTTTACAAGATGTCTGATCTGCTGAATCATACCGCGTGTTGCTTTATTATCCGGCATCTCAACTGTCTTGTTCAATTTTCTAAGACCAAGTGCCTCTACCGTCTTTCTGTGCTTTGGAATTGCACCGATGGTAGATTTCACCAATGTGATTTTTAATTTATCTGCCATTTCTTACGCACCTCCTTAGCCCAACAGTTCTTCTACCGGAATACCGCGAAGTCTTGCTACTTCTTCCGGAGTCTTCAAGTTCTTAAGGCCTTCCAGTGTTGCAAGAACAACGTTCTGCTTATTACGGGAGCCCAAAGATTTTGTACGGATATTCTTGAATCCGGCAAGCTCCAATACGGCACGTGCAGGACCACCGGCGATGATACCGGTACCTTCCGGAGACTTCTTCAAAAGTACAGATGCACTTCCGAATTTGCCGATAAAATCATGTGGAATACTCTGGTTCTCATCAAGAGGTACCTCAATCAGAGATTTCATTGCTGCTTCTTTTCCTTTACGGATTGCTTCCGGAATTTCCATCGCTTTTCCTAAACCTGCACCAACATGTCCGTTGCCGTCACCTACAACGACAAGCGCAGTGAATCGCATGTTACGTCCACCTTTAACAACCTTGGTTACACGTTTAATTGATACTACTTTATCTTCTAATTCATACTGACTAGCATCAATAATTTCACGTTTCATGTGTTCTCCTCCTTATTAGAATTCCAGACCAGCTTCTCTTGCTGCGTCTGCCAATGCCTTTACTTTACCCTGATAGATATAACCGCCACGGTCAAATACTACCGTCTTAACACCATTATCTAATGCTTTCTTCGCAATAACTTCACCGAGTTTTGCAGCGGCCTCTACGTTGTTCGTCTTCTCCAGACCTTCCTTAACATCTGCCTGAAGAGTCGAAGCGGATACGATTGTATTTCCGGCAACATCATCAATAATCTGCGCATACATATGATTATTGCTGCGGAACACAGACAAACGTGGTTGCTCAGGAGTACCAGATAAACGGCTGCGAATTCTTCTATGTTTGCTTACACGAACTTCACTTCTATTCTTCTTACTAACCATTTTATTTTACTCCTTTCTTTATTTCTTACCAGTCTTACCGACTTTACGTCTGATAACTTCATCCACGTACTTGATACCTTTGCCTTTATATGGCTCCGGACTTCTCTTCTCGCGGATCTCAGCTGCATACTGACCAACTTTTTCTTTATCAATTCCCTTTACAATGATGAGGTTCTGTCCATCAACGGTAACCTCGATTCCTTCCGGATCTTCCATCTCAACCGGATGAGAATATCCGAGGGAAAGTGTCAGCTTCTTGCCCTGCTTAGCAGCACGGTAACCAACACCGTTTACTTCCAGTCTCTTCTCATATCCCTCTGTAACACCGATAATCATATTCTGAATCAATGTTCTTGTAAGACCATGAAGAGATTTCATCTTCTTCAAATCATTCGGACGAGTTACTTTTATTTCTTCGCCCTCTTTTGTAATGGTCATCTCGGAAGGCAATACTCTCTCAAGAGTTCCCTTCGGACCTTTAACCGTCACCTGATTATTTTCTGCAATATCTACAGTAACCCCTGCAGGTATCGCGATAGGCATTCTTCCAATTCGTGACATGCCGGTACCTCCTATTTTTTTAGAGTTTATATACTAATAGAAACTATTTGAATTTGCGCCAGCAAATTCCACACGGCTTGACTTCGTCAAGACGTTGTTTACCAAACAAATGCTAATACTTCGCCACCAACATTCTGCTTGCGTGCCTCTTTGTCTGTGAGAACACCCTTGTTTGTGGAAATAATAGCGATTCCCAAACCACCGAGAACCTTCGGAAGCTCCTCTGTGCTCGCGTATACGCGAAGACCCGGTTTGGAGATTCTCTTAAGACCGGAAATAATTTTCTCGTTCTTATCCTTACCATACTTCATGGTAATATGAATCGATTTGAAACCATCTACATCTACTACTTCAAAGTTCTTGATATATCCTTCTTTCAAAAGAATCTCGGCAATCGAAATCTTCATTTTGGAAGCAGGAATATCTACTGTATCATGTTTTGCAGTGTTCGCATTACGAATTCTTGTAAGCATATCTGCAATCGGATCGCTCATAGTCATTACCGTTTCCTCCTTTTACCAGCTTGCTTTTTTCACGCCCGGAATCTGACCTTTGTAAGCCAACTCGCGGAAACAAATTCTACAAATCCCGTATTTTCTCAAATATCCATGTGGACGACCACAAAGTTTGCAGCGGCTGTACTCTCTGGTGGAGAATTTTGCCTTGCGCTGCTGCTTAATCTTCATAGACTTCTTAGCCATGAAATTACCTCCTAACTATTTCTTAAACGGCATACCAAACTGTGCCAAGAGTTCACGTGCTTCTTCATCCGTCTGAGCAGTCGTAACAAAGATGATATCCATTCCTCTTACTTTATCTACTTTGTCATACTCAATCTCAGGGAAGATTAACTGTTCTTTAATTCCAAGAGCGTAATTTCCACGACCATCGAACGCGTTCGGGTTTACACCGCGGAAGTCACGTACTCGAGGAAGCGCAAGGTTAATCAGTCTGTCTGCAAATTCATACATCTTCTCGCCACGGAGAGTTACTTTACAACCAATCGGCTGTCCCTCACGAAGTTTGAAGTTTGCGACAGATTTCTTTGCTCTTGTCACTACAGCCTTCTGACCGGTAATTGTCTCAAGGTCACTGATTGCTGTGTCCAAAACTTTTGAATTATCTTTTGCTTCACCAACGCCCATATTGATTACAATCTTGTCGAGCTTTGGTACCTGCATGATATTTTTATACTCAAACTTTTTCATCATATTATCTACGATTTCGTTCAAATATGTCTCTTTTAATCTAGCCATTCTAACAGTACCTCCTCTCTTAATTAATCAATAATTGCGCCTGTTTTTTTGGCATAGCGAACTTTATCCTTACCTTCTTCAACCTTAAAACCGATACGGGTAACTTCACCATTTACAACATACATTACATTGGAAACATCGAAGAATGCCTCTTCCTCAACAATACCACCTTTTGGGTTTGCCTGATTTGGCTTGATGTGCATCTTTACTTTGTTGATGCCTTCGACTTTAACTTTTCCATTCTTTACTTCAAGGACTTTTCCTTCTCTTCCTTTATCTACACCGGCAATAACGCGAACGGTATCACCTTTTTTGATTTTTGACATTGCCATCTGATGACACCTCCTTATAATACTTCCGGAGCGAGTGAAACAATCTTCATGAACTGCTTCTCTCTCAACTCTCTTGCTACCGGTCCAAAAATACGTGTTCCTCTTGGAGTCTTATCGTCTTTAATGATAACTGCCGCATTCTCATCAAAACGGATGTAAGAACCGTCCGGACGACGAATCTCTTTAACTGTTCTAACTACAACAGCTTTTACTACATCACCTTTTTTAACAACTCCGCCTGGTGTTGCATCTTTGACCGTAGCTACGATGATATCACCAACAGCCGCATATCTTCTAACAGAACCGCCAAGAACACGGATACAAAGCAATTCTTTTGCACCGGTGTTATCGGCAACTTTAAGTCTGGTTTCCTGCTGTACCATAATTGATACTCCTTTCCTTGCTACTTATCTGGCTTTCTCGATAATCTCAACAAGTCTCCATCTCTTGTCCTTGGATAACGGTCTTGTCTCCATTACCTTGACACGATCGCCGATATTGCACTCATTGTTCTCATCATGCGCCTTCAATTTATAAGTTCTCTTTACGATTTTACCGTAAAGCGGATGTTTTACGTTATCTACGACAGCTACAACTACTGTCTTATCCATTTTATTACTTACGACTTTACCTGTACGGGTCTTTCTAAGATTTCTCTCCACAACAAAATCCTCCTTTCCAAAGATTAGTTAGCTGCTTTCTGTTCTCTCGTCATCACTGTCTGAATACGAGCAATATTTCTTCTTACTTCTTTGATTCGACTTGTATTGTCAAGCTGATTTGTTGCGTTCTGGAATCTCAGGTTAAAAAGCTCTTTCTTGGCAGCTACTAACTCATCGTTCAACTCAGCCAATGATTTACCTGTCAATTCATTCAAATACTCTTTACTCTTCACTGCCCGCACCTCCTTCTAAGTCTGCGCGAGAAACGATTTTACACTTGATCGGCAATTTGTGCATAGCCAGTCTAAGTGCCTCTCTAGCCGTTTCTTCCGGTACGCCGGCAATCTCAAACATCACTCTGCCAGGCTTAACTACTGCTACCCAGTACTCCAAAGCACCTTTACCTTTACCCATTCGAGTCTCAGCAGGTGTCTTTGTTACCGGCTTGTCAGGGAAAATCTTAATCCATACTTTACCACCACGTTTGGTGTGACGTGTCATGGCAATACGGGCTGCCTCAATCTGATTCGAACGAATCCATGCCGGCTCTGCTGCCACAAGACCGAATTCACCATAAGTGATTTTATTTCCACGTGTCGCTTTTCCTCTCATGGAGCCGCGAAACTGTTTACGATGTTTTACTCTCTTAGGCATTAACATTATTTATCGCTCCCTTCCTTTGAACTAGCCTTCGCCGGTTTCTTATCCTTAGTTGGAAGCACTTCACCATGGTCAAC
>CAMVIN010000070.1 GCA_947167565.1 uncultured Clostridia bacterium
CCCAAAAAAGCCCAATCAGCAACATAACCAAATACAAACTGGTCCGTCTTTTTCTTCTTCCCTTCATCTATATCCCCTTAACATTCCGCCGCACCTAAATGTGCAAACAATAATATAGAATATATTATAATGAGTTTTGTCACGAATTTCAAGAACTTTTTTTCGATTTTGCCGTTTTTTTACCACATTTTTGTTTTATCCAAACATACATTCGATGAACCGGCGCAAAAATCGCACAGATTCCACTGACGAGATGTTCTCCTACAAGTTTTCGGTACAGCCACATACCAAAAATGAGTGAAACGACAAAAAAGAACCTTATCATGCCATAGTTCAGCGCAAAGACCATCTGGAATACGACAAAAGCTGCAACACACCAGAACAGCCAGTCTTCAATCCATAGCAATATTTTTCCATGCCGTACGCAACGACGAAATATTTTTAAAAAGTCATAGCACACCATCAACAGGATTCCATAGAGCAGAGACGCAAAGAAATACCGGAGCTGGCTGATTATCATCTCCATCAGCCAAACAGACGGCTAAATATTCCTGCCGTTTTGTCCTTTCCTGACCGATGGTAAGAAATCTCCTGAATCTTGCCTTCCAGCTCTACTTCTCCCCGGTCGAGTGCCAGACGTTTTACTTTCATCTCCTCGCCGGCAAAACGCATCATTCCTTCCACCGACTCCAGTAAAATCTCCCGGTTATCAAAGGAGATTACTTCTGTAACTCCATTTAGTTCCACATGCCTTCTATCCTGCATGGTAAGCTTCTGACTAATTTTCTGACTTGTTTTCTGCCTAAATTGTTCCTGTCCCTGTACCATAAATCCGCCTCCATTCACACACATTTCCCACCCTTCTCTCACTACTATATGTGTCAGGAAAGCATTTTATGTTACAATGGCTTATACAATTCTTTTGCCTCTTCTTTCTTGTAGGTCTCTTCAACACTAAGCACTTCAACCTTTGTATTGCGGTTGCCAAACTGAATCTCAATTATGTCACCCACTTTTATCTTCGTCCCCGCCTTCGCCACCTTGTCATTGACAAGAATTCGCCCGGCATCGCATGCTTCATTCGCTACTGTGCGGCGCTTAATCAGTCTGGATACTTTTAAGTATTTATCTAATCGCATGATTGTCCTCCTTCTTTCTAAAGCCACATACAAAAGCACCCTCCTGCTTTCACAGAAGAGTGCCTGATTATCCATTATGCAAACGAAAATTATTCATTCACAGCGTCTTTCAAGCCTCTACCAGCCTTGAACTTAGGAGCTTTGGACTCTGGAATTGACATAGTGTTTCCAGTACGAGGATTGATACCCTCTCTTGCTGCTCTTGTTGCAACTTCAAATGTACCAAATCCAACCAACTGTACTTTCTCGCCCTTTTTCAACTCATCTGTAACAACGGAGATAAATGCCTTCAAAGCTGCCTCCGAATCCTTCTTGGACAACTGTGTCTGCTCAGAAATTGCTGCTACTAATTCGGTCTTATTCATGGATTGAATCCTCCTTGAAATTTTTTTACTAGATTTAAAAATAACCTATACATCTATATATACCTTTTTTCGTAGCATTTGTCAAGGTTTTTCTTGTTTTTCATACCATTTCTTTCCAAAAAATGCAAAATATTACTGTTCCATTTGTTTTCCAAGAAATCTCGCTCCGCACATCGCCATTTTTTTCTCAAATTCATCGAATTTACGTTCCACATTCCTCGAAAGAAGAATGACCGCCCCAATGGCATCTCCCTCACATACAATCGTACTGAATGCCTCGGAATAAATTTCCGGTTCATCCGCAATAATGTGGCAAAATCTTACGTCGTCACCCGATGCCACCATTGTCTCCCTGAGTTCAATGCTCTGGATTAAATCGGTGTGAATATCCTTCCCCAGAAAATCCTTTTTGCCGGCACCTGCCGCTGCCACAATCATATCACGGTCAGCAACACATACCGTACATTTAGTGACCTGTGCCACCGCCTCGACATACTCCGCCGCCAACTGTCCCAGTTCCCCGATAGGCGAGTATTTCTGCAAAATAATTCCCCCCTCGCGGTTCGTAAAAATTTCCAGAGGGTCACCCTCGCGTATTCTCAGGGTTCTTCTTATTTCTTTGGGAACTACAACTCGCCCCAAATCATCAATTCTTCTTACTATTCCTTCTTATGTCAAGTTCTTTTTTTAAAAAAAAATAGCTGTTTTTTTCCATATTTAAACAATTTACAGAAAAATTATGATTCTCTTCTTAAATTATAATAATGATACCGATACCGTAGTTTATCATTGATCTGATTTCCATATGATCTCAATCTTGTGCGAAGGATATAGATAGATCTTATCAATATACTTATCCACCAGTTCGCAGTTCAGTTTTTCAACACGATTCATGGTTTCCAGTTCCTTCAGCCTCAAATCATCTTCCTCTATTGTAGCGCGGAGCCTCTTTCCCTGCTTCCACAATATTCCAAGGTCTTTTTCCAATGCTGTCTGTCGGACATCTATCTTTGTCTTTCTCTCAACATACTCTTTTGCAGAAATTATATCATCAAAATAATCCTTTTGCAAATGTTGGATTTCTTCTTTCATTTCTCCGATTGCTGCCTGAGTTTCTTCATATTTTAAATGACATTCCTCTTTATTTTCCATGCAGTCCTCTCTCTCTTCTTTTGACAGACAATCCTTTTCATAAATATTAGCCTTATATTTTTTCAGATGATAGAGAACTACTTCTGAAATTTCACTCAATAAATCTTTTCCTTTATAACACCCCTCCCACCTCACATATTCTCTTGTCCGACAGTAAAACAGGAAATCCGATTGCTGTGTCTGATGAAAGTGCAATTTTCTTTTGCATCCACCACAATATATTTTCCCTTTCAGCAGAATCTGTTCAGCATCTGCGCTTTTGAGCTCTCCCTTCCCAATGTTTTGATGATTCGAATATTTCCTCTGAATCTCATAGAATATATCCTCTTCAATAATCGGCTCATGATTGTGATATATTCTTTTCCACTCAGAGGGTGGCAACATCTTTTTCTGTGTTGCTCCAACTGCCTTTTGCTCATATTTGCCATAAACCATCGTTCCTATATATACCTCATTAGTCAGTATATTAGCAATTGTCTTCGCTGACCAAAAACTCCGCCCTCCCAACGGTTCCCGGTTCAAATCTCTTTTCATTTTTTGAAACATCATGGGAGTAGGTATCTCCTCTGCATTCAGTTTTTTGGCAATCTCGTATAAAGAGTGTCCTTGTTCTGCAAACGAAAATATTTGCTTAACTATTTTTTGTGTTTCTGCATCCGGTACAAGTTTGGTTCTGTCTTCCTCTGATTTCTTATAACCAAAGGGAGCTGAACCTGCTATAAATTTCCCCTGTGCCTTCCTGCTATCTAACGCCTGTATTATCTTTTCAGATGTATCCTTACAGTAATAATCGGCGAGAATGCTCTTGAATTTCATTTCTATGTTGAGCGGGCAGGCATATTCCAGATTACTGTCGTAATCATCATTGATCGAAATAAATCTTACCCTCTTCTCTGGAAAAACTTTTTCCAGATATATTCCAATATCAATAAAGTCTCTGGAAAATCGTGAAATATCTTTTACAATGATTCCATAAACATTACCTTTTTCAACCATTGCAATCACTTTCTTAATTCCCGGACGTTCAAGATTTGTGCCTGAAAAACCATCATCATAGTATTCTTTTAGGTTATACTTCTGTAAATCCGGATGTTTCCTGACATAATCGCGTATAATTAGCCTCTGATTTGCTATACTAACACTTTCATTCTGAAAAGGATCATCTTTCGAAAGACGACAGTAACCTATTAATATATTATCTTCCTGCATACAAATCACCACCTTTAAATTTTAAATTTATGCATATTCTCTCATCTGAATACAGGTAAATAGAATCTACAAGTTCGTTTACAAGCAGTTTATCAAATTTCTCTCGCCCGGATGCCTTTAAGAGACTTCTCAGAAATTTATTCTGACGCTCAACTTCTCTCTTCACCTGACTCATTTTTCTCATAATCTCTTTTTTCTGGTCATTATACTTTTCTATGCAAACTGTCATTTTCCTCTGAACCGTATAATAATCACCTACTTCGATATCTTTTCCCTTGAACTGAAAATATGCATCCTCTATTTTTCCTTCACATTCTCCTTCCCGTTTATTTAATTCCGCCAGTTCCGCCCGAAAACTCTCTAAAATTTCTGTTGCCGCCTCCTGATTTTTTTTCACCAGATCCTTTTCTTTGATATGACACTCTTTTAATGTCTCCCTGACAATCAGTCGAAGTATCTCTATCAGTTTCTCTTCTGTAATACTTTTTTTGATACATTTCCTGCTATCTTTTAAATAATATCCCCGGCAACAATACCGATATTTGCGAATATCCTCAATTCTTCCCTGATAAAATGTGGCTCCCAGTTTCTTTTGGCAGTCTCCACAATACATCACATCAGAAAAAATATTTTCATATTTCGCATTTTTTCTCTCCTTCTTTCCTCGTTCTTTTGCTGATTTGACAATCTTTTGATTCTTGCCGCGGTTTACCCGGTCACTGACCTCTTGAAATATCTCTATCGGTATAAGTGCCTCATGCGTATCATGTTTCACAATCCACTCCTTTTCCGGTATGAACTCTCGATCTTTTCGATCCTCATACAATCGTTGTTCTGACTTTCCTTGAGCCATAGAACCTGAATACACTATATTTCGAAGCATATCCATTATTGTCATCCGTCTCCACAAAAAGAGTGGATCTCCTTCCTGTTGATAGACATGCCCGGTCTGAAGATATTCCTTTGGTCGCAATACTTTTTTGTCAAACAATTCCTGCTGAATGTCACGAATTGTCATCCCATTATAATAGGTACGGAAAATATATTTAACAATCTCAGCAGCCTCTTCATCTGGAATTAGCACTCTGACTCTGTTCTGCCACTCCGCCTTATACCCATAGGGACATCTGCTCCCTACAAAAGAACCCTTTAACTGACTGATTCGTTTTGAATCGGAAATCTTTTTTGAAATGTCCTTCGCATACATATCATTAATCAGATTTTTTAAACGCATCTCAAACCTTCTCGTATCTGCGTCATCCCCCATCGAATCAAAGTGATCAGAAATTGATATGAATCGCACCTGATACATTGGCAGAATCTGTTCAATATATTTAACAGAATCAAGGAAATCTCTGCCAAAGCGCGAAAAATCCTTACAAATAACACAGTTGATTTTCCCTTTTTTGATATCATCCATTAAGTGTTCAAAACCCAACCTGTCAAAATTAGTTCCGGACATTCCCTTATCCTCGTAAAACTTCGGCTCGCTGAATACCATCTTTCTGTCAGGTGACTCATTATTTCTCAACACAAATTGCCGGATTACATCCTTTTGATTCTCAATAGAATCTGTTTTTTTATCATGTTGATCGACTGACAATCGGACATAGCCACCCAGTTCATAAGTAGGAATCACATTTTGGCTTGCTTGAAATTCTGGGGAAGTCACAAATCTCCTTGCTTTCTTAGGCACTGGTAATCACCTCCCAGTCCTCATACTTGGCTTTATCATCTTTTTCTTTAATGCACTTTTTAATAGCCTCAAGCTTCGGCATTTCATTCCGGAACATAAACTCAATCTTTAAACGCAATTCTTCACCTTCATATACCCAAATCGCCTGAACAAAGCGAACCAAAGTTCTTCGATCCAGTTTAGGTATGCTGATTGTCTGTTTAATGACCTCCAAATCTATGCCGGCAGCGACACCATTTTTCAATAGGGAATTTATTACCCTTTCACTATCTGATATCTGTTTCAAGATACTGTCCGCCTTTTTGGTAAAATCTTCTGTATAGCGCTCAAATTGCTTCGGTGTAATAACTCCGGACTCCATATCTTCTTTAAACCCTTTTATATCTTCCGTGACAATGATATATTTCTCATGGAGCTTATTCAGTTCCTCATCATAGTCCTGAATCTGATCAAAAGTAACCTGATATTCCCTTGCTTTTTCCAATACTTTTGAATAGTCAAGACAGCCTTCTAAATACACCTTTAGTGCCTTGAATACAATCTTTTTTAACTTTTCCTCTTCAATTGCATGGCGACTGCATCCATTTCCCAGATTATTCGTCTTACAAACATACATTCTCTTTGTGCCCGACTTGTTATGGTATGTTCGACGAATCATCGGAGTATTGCAATCCGCACAGAAAAGTATACCATTAAAAATACTGGGATCTCCGTCTTTCCACCGACCGTCAAATTTCATTAAACGCTGAACGATTTCAAAATCTGTTTTACTGATAATCGCCGGATGCGTGTTCTGAACTTTAACAACATAATCAGAACCATCTGCATTCTTTTTCCGCTGCTTGGATTTAAAGCCGGCTGTTGCATTCATTCCCTGGACCATTGTTCCCGTATAGATCTCATTCATCAATATTCTTCTGACAGCAACGGCTGACCACAAAGTTGTTTTTCCAGCCCTAAACCCACTGGTATACTTTTCTCCGTTCATTTTTTTATATTCGAGCGGAGAAGGCACATACCTGTCATTCAGTTTATTTGCGATAACGGACATGCTCATTCCATCCATTTTACTGTAAAAGATTTCCCTCACAATTCCTGCTGCATATTCATCCAAAACCAATGCATTTACATTGTGCTCATCTTTTTTATATCCAAAAACAGTGAAAGAGCCTATAAATTGTCCATTTTTCCTTTTAATGTCCTGGCTCATACGAATTTTTGCAGATACATCAGCAAGATATGATTCATTTACCATATTTTTAACCGGAACCATCAAATTTCTTTCCACTGATGATGCAGTAAGTGAATCATAATGGTCGCCAATCGCCACAAACCGTATTCCTAACTCGGGAAAAATTCGTTTCTGATACTCTCCTGCCTCTATCGTATCACGCGAAAAACGGGAAAGGTCCTTGCATACAATGCACTGGACTTTTCCCGCATAAATGTCTGTCATCATTCTTTTAAACTCAGGACGTTTGAAATCTTTGCCGGAAAATCCATCATCAACATAGATGTCATAGAGCTGCATATCCTCATTACTTCGAATAAACTCCCGAAGTAACTCTCTCTGATTGGATACCGAATTACTCTCTGTCTTCTGAACACCATCAATATCCATATCATCACTTGACAGACGGATATAGGCTGCCGTATCATAGACTTTGACATTCTCTTTTTTCATTGTAATAGCGTCTCCTTTACTTATTTAGTATTAGAAGAATATTCCCAATAAAATAAGCCAAGGATTCCGACTGATTTCAGCCGCTCCGAGGTCCTAAACTCTTCACGACCATCATTTCATGTCCCAGACTTATTTTACCTTAAAAATTAGGCTTTGTCCACAAAAATTTCAGTAGCTTATTCTGGCAAAAGAACGAATATAAGACTCCATTGCCTCTTCCGGCGTAATATCCTCTCGCACACATTCGATCTGAACTACAACTCCGTCAATTAAAAACACGTCATCAGTACCACCGGTCAGGCTCAATATCTTATTTTTCTTTTCCTGCAAATCATTTTCCACCTCGACTTTTAAAAAATCAAGGCACGGAATCTGATTTCGATCTGCCATCAATAATTTCGTAGGCATACTCTCTCCTCACTTTCCTTTTTCAACTCATTATTATACAAAGTATTAACAGTTTTATGGTAAAATATTCCTTGTTTACCAGAAACTAAAATATCTTATTTGTAAGATTTTAAATCATACATATGACAGCGGCGGTCTGGCACCCGCCTCATAGGATTCTCACCTCTGCCTATTCCAATAGCCAGCCGTACACCGGAAGTATCATTATCCCCATCCCGCTATCTTCGCACAGGTTGCCACACCTGTCATCCGTGGAACAAAAACCGCTCATCCTGCCTGGAAGTCTCCGCGCATTCCCGGAACAGCTCAGCGGGACAGTTACGTCTGTCATATGCTATTCAGTTGTCAAGGTACGTTCTCATCTGGAGGTCATCAGGAAAAGTCCCACCGGATTCCTTTTAAAGTGTAAATTTTCGTATTGCCATGATATACCGGAGCATCACAGTCTGTGATATATCCTCTACCGGAATATCTCCATATGCCATACTGTACAATCCTGCCCTGATAAAGATACAGGAACGCAGATAGGAACGGTAAAACTGCATCAGCCGCTCCAATGCTTCCACATCATCATTTAAGGCAGACAGAACCCATCCGATCTCCGGCATACCATACCGGTTCTGTCCTGACTTATTTTTCACAAAGTTTCTCCTTCAGATATTTCAGGGCATTTGAGCGATAACGATATACCGTACCAATCTGTATGGCTAGTTCTTCCGCTGTCTCTTCTGCCGACCTCTCATCAAAATATGTGAGGAGCAGCACTTTTTTCAGGGAATCGCACAGTCCGTTGACTGCCTCATACAGATCTTCATCCTCAAACAGATATTCCCTCTGTCCCATCCGGATTTTGTTCTTTTCTGAATCATAGGAATCTGTGTAAGCCCAATCCAGAAATTCAGGACAGCCCTCATAAGGAAATTCTTTTTTTCTTTTCTCCAGTTTCTTGTACCAGCGCGCCATCTGACAGTCCACTTCGGTACGGATTACTCTTTTTGAGAAACTGTCGAATCGGCGGAGCAAATCCTCCTGCTCTGCCTCACTTAACTTTTGTTCATCCATAAATCCGCCTTTCTTCCAGTCTTATGGACTCTCCCTATTTCCCCCTCCAATATATAAGAAGTCATCATCCCCCTGCAATCTTGATATAAAAAATGAAAAAATTTAAAAAAATTTTTATTTTTACTGAAATCAGACACATGGATTAACAGAAAATAACAAGAAATTACAGAATTTTACACTCAAAATTTCCCAAAAAAAGAACACCCCCTTCCGGAGATGCCCAGCCTTTTCCGTCTTCCGAATCAGTCCTTATTGATTTCTTCCATCAGCGCATAAAAATAACCCAGCATACGGCCTTTCTGCCTTTCATCGAAACTACGGTATCCTTCTATAAACTGCCGTTCCTCTTCCGTCAGATGACTGTCCCGGTAAGAGCCTGCCAGGTCAAAGAACTCGGACAGGGAAATATCCAATGCCTCACAGATCTGACTTACCGTCGTAATCTGGGGAATCGAATCCTTTTCAAAAATATTATATAATGTCTTCTGCGCAATTCTTGCCTCTTTCGCAAGTTTGTACTTTGTCCATTTTTTTCTGCCGATCAGCTCATCGATCCTGACGGCGATATTCTGTCCTGTCACCATAGTTCAACACCAACCCTTCCAGTATTATTTTACTGGAAAAGCGGCAAAATGAATACTCCCTTTATACTACACTATTTTATTGTAGTTAAACACAATATCTATCCTATATATCAATTCAGATTATCCATAACAGCAGTACCTGACATAAAAAAGAGTATGCCCACTCTGCCAAAACAGAATGAACATACTCTTCTTAATCCATGGAATAATACCCTTCTCTCTCCTGAAGAAATTATTCGTATCTGCTATCACAGACAATCCATTTGATTCTTGCAAAAAGGCCGGGATAGATGACCGACTCAAGACAATGCTTAAAAAGACTGGTTTTACCGGAATCTTCTGATATCTTTTCTCCCTCCAGAAATTTCTCAATGGAAAAGAAGAGTTCCATGCACCGGCATAGTTCCTTGAACTCCTGTTTAGAAAAGTCATGGGCGAGCCGGTTAAAATCATCCGGCACAAAATCCCAGACCGAGAAATCTGTCCTCTGAGCAAATGCTGAGTCCGGGCTGCGTTTTCCCAGTTCAATATAGACCTCTCCAAACTGCCATCGCTTTCTTTTCCTATCCCAAAAAGGTTCCATCAGGTAGAACTCGTCCTGATCCGCATTTTTACCAATATAATAGACCTTGATTTTTTTTCTCCTGTCTCTAATTTTCTTTTGACTCATCACTTTCACCTCATCTCTTATTTTTTTAGAGAGCAGGTCTGCCCCGCTCTCTTTTGTTCCCCTGTTTTTCTGTCAAAATCCCATCTGCGACAGCCATTTCCTTACTGTTCTTTCGGTACACCCGCAGAAGCAGGCAATTTCTGAAACCGGATATCCCGACAGGAACAGATGAACAGCAAGCACGCGCTTACTGCGGTAGGCCTCTAACGGTTCACCGTCTTCTGCCTCCCTCATCCGCTTCTCTCCCGGTACGCCGTTCCAGAAATACCGGAAGGCTTTTGTCGCATTGACATGAAATACGATTGCAATAGTCAGAGCATACCAGCCCTCGCGCTCACTTACCGCTCTCATCATGCCACCTGCTGCATGCCGGCCTGCTGCTGATATGCCATGCCGGCCGGAACCGCTCCTGTCTGTGGTGCTCCCTGTGGAGCCGGCTGGCCTGCTCCCATATTCTGCTGTCTCATCATCTGAGCCATCTGTTCCGCTATTGCCTGTGCCGTCATATCTGCCTGTTCTGGTACTGCCGTACTGCCCTGGATCGGAATACCTGCATGTGCTTCCGGTGTTCCTGTCTGATACATGGTTCCCGGCTGAAGCGGTGCCATGCCCTGAGCCTGCAGAGCTTCCTGCGGTGCCGACATTCCTGTCTGCATGATCGCCTCTGCCGCCGCCATTGTTCTCGCGGTGTCTGCCTCTGTCGCCGTGACAGTGCCCGGTGCTGTCATCCGAGGCACTGCCATTCCCGGCTGCGTAGCGATTCCCGGCCGAGCCACAATCCCGGACTGCATCACCGCCCCGGCTTTCATCAGATGCCGGAACTCACTGCATACCCCGATATAGAGCACATCATTGTCTGAAAGTCTCTGCCAGCGGTAGGCATATTCCTTCTCAAAAGAATCGATCAGGGATACGGCCCGCGCCAGCAGGCAGAACAGATCCTCATCATTCATATTGATCCCTACTCTGTCCTTGCACACATAGGATCCCGATTTGCAGAAAGTGCCGCCTGTCTTCGTTTTCTGCGGCTTTCCAACACCGTTTTCAATCTGGATAAACCAAGGATAATTCATGATGTTCCCGTTCTTATCCACCGGATTGCGCGTAACAAAAAGTTTCGTCACGGTCTTATTCCCATCCTCATCGGTCTCTCCAAATATCTTTTCCTTGCTCATCTGGAACACATTGACCGGCACAGCAATACGGCTGTACCAATATCGGATCTGCTCCGGCGACAGATTGAAGAACACACTTTTTGTATTCTCCCCTGTCCCATTCGAGTAATCCAGCATCCGCAAGCCGATCAGGGAGTGCTGTTTACCGTCTTCCACATCCCCGCTCGCATGGATCTTGCTGGTATATTTCCACCCTGATTTCTTCAGTTTGTCCAGCAGTTCGATCAGCTGTTTGCTCGTCTTGTAGACGGCGATCTGATTCGACGGCTTATCGTAAAGCTCTTTTTCCGGTACAAACATCACTGTATTTTCTTCCATAGTCTGCCTCCATTTCCGCGCACGCTTTTTGCGCTGCTTTTTCTTCCATACTGCTCTTTGTTTCTCCGTTTCCTGTACCGGGGCAGACATCCATCTGCCCCCGCACAAGATATTCCTGCTGCTTACTCCATATCATTACTCCATGTAATTCATCACGACATTCACAAGTCGCTCCGGAAGCCGTGCCAGATCACTGATATCCAGAAAACCGTCACCGTAGATCTCCTCAATGACATCCTTGTCATCACCGACCGCCGCCGCAATCAGTTCCACATTCCGTTTCCGGTAGTATTTCTTGATGCCCCTCAGATCTTCACAGGCCGCTTCGCCCATGTAACCGTAAGCCGCGGGCTGACCGTCTGAAATCAGAATCAGGAGTTTTTTTTCCTCCGGACGCTTCAGAAGCTGTTCCGCAGCAAAAATCAGAGCCGCCCCGTCACGGTTGCTACTCCTCGCACTAATATCCATGAGCCGGTAGCGGTCGTTGCCGTCCACCGATCCATAATCCGCATAGGAAAAAATCTTCACTGTCCCCGCATCCTCCGTATGCCCATAAACAGAGACCGGAATGCCGGAATTATGGCAGAAGTCATATAAGACAAGCGATGCCGTCCGCGCATAGGTCGAGCGGTCCTCCCAACTCATCGAGCCGGATTCGTCCACGAGCACACAGACCGCGAGCTTCTTTTCCCCGTCCGGGATATTCCGGTTTGCAAAATAACGATGGTCCGGACGAGCAAAGGAGTTCATGTCCAGATGCCGTCCCATGACAAGCCCGGTATCGTAACTCTCTTCCTCCCCGCGGATCAGTTCTTCCATCTTTTCCGACAGCTTCCTGCTCACCTGCTTTAATTCCTTCATCATCCGGTCATGGCATTCTTTTGCGCCGGCCGACGGATGAACAGAACGGATTATCATAAAACGGCATCCGGTATGGATATCCGTCAAGGGAAGATCTTCCACAGATTCCCTCAACCGGGCGGTCAGGGCTCTCTCTCTTTTTTCTACTGCCTCCTTCTCTGCCATCACATTCAAAATCCGCTCAAAATCCTCTTCTCTTGAAGCCGTATAAGCACCCCGCCTCTCTGTGACGGAAACAATCTTCCGGTATCCCGGCATGCGCCTTGCGGCACTTCCTGCCCGGAACCTGCCTCCATTTTCCTTATGAATCTTCTGTATCTCCTGTCTGCTCTCTGAAAGTATCCCTGACAGTTCTGCTTCCGGACTTTCCCCTAACATCTCCTGACATTCTCCGGCTGCTTTTTCTTCCTCTCCGAATATCTCGAACGGATTCCTTTCTCCACTCCCTTCCGAATCCTTCGCTCCGTTTTTTTCTTCTTCGGATTCATTTTCTTCCGTTTCCTTTTCTGACTCTTCCAAATCTGCCGAGGAACTTACCCATTCTCTCCCAACTTCGCCGGAAGAGAATTTTTCTTTTTCCTCCTCGTCCATATCATCCATTTTCTCCAACTGCTCTTTTATGGCATCCCAGAATAAAATCAGAATCCGGTTCACTGCGCGGTAACGGTCGATTGGATTTAACTCGATTACGGCATCGTCCACCGTTTCCAGACAAGTACTGAACACGTCCAAAATCTCTCCCTCATAATTGTCATAATTACAGACATCCCCACTCCTCGCATACTGGAGAAGCAGGTTGATGAGAATAGTCAGCCTCGAAAAATCTTTTTTTATGCTCTGCTTAATGCTGATGCACTGTTCTAAGAGGCGCAGGTTGTTCAGCGATATCCCTGCCGCGACGGAACCGGGGAAAAGCATGCTCATGGCATTCTCAATGAATACATCCTCTAAAATGTTATGAATGTGGAGCGCCACTTTCATGATCAGCTTTTTCTCTGCCTCTGAGCCATTGTTCAGACGCTGCTCCAGTTCCTCCTTCGCTTCTTTTTCTTTTTTACTTTCTGCTTCCGGCATTTCCGGGTACAACTGTCCGCGCAGAATTCCTATGCCATAGGCCTTCCTGAATCTCGGCGGCGTGAACCGGTCGTGCCCGCACTCATGTCCGAGCATACCCTTTAAGCTCAATGCCTTCAGACCGAGTTCCGGAAGAGACCTCGTGACCGGATTCGTCACATTGATATGAACCGCTTTCCCGTCAAAACAGGCAGATTCAAGATTGCCCGGATCCTTCGGGTAAAGAATCACCTGGGGATTTGTCCTGCTGATCCTTCCACAGATCCGATCCATCATTCTCTGAAATGCCTCTGAGGTAAATACCTCCCTTTCCTTTAATTTCTCTTTTTCTTCGATTATTTCTTTTCTTGTTACCTGCGATTCCATCGCCGGCCCTCCTTTCTCTTCGGGGACTAAGGACTGTCCCTTTCCTTTTGTTTCTGCTACAGCCCGCCCGGATTCCGTCATGCCGCAAATCTGGTCGCCACGCACGCTTCCATGATCTCCTCCTGCAGTTCCTCCTCATCCGTGATCTTGCTGATGACGGATGCTTTCACGGTATCCACCGGGGATTCCTCTCCCATGGAGGCCTCCACCCAGCCAATCAGCTCGCGGTTGCCACAGACATCTGCGGATATACTCTGATTGTGACAGTACCGACGTATTTCATGGATGCAGTTCGCCATTTCCAGCACTTTGCCGCGGTCAGTCTCTCCGGTCTTTAACAAGGCCCGGTCAGTCATCTCCTCCGCTGTCGGTGTCACCGTGTCAAATACCATGTCCATACGGGACAGGACGGATTCATTGACCTTGCGGCACCCGCGGTATCTCGGATTACAGGTATAGATAATCACCGCATCTGGATCTTTTGTGACCGTCTCGCCGTTGATCAGCGTGACCGTCCCCGCATCATCCGTCAGGGAATTCAATTTGACCAGTGTTCCTTCCTT
>CAMVIN010000071.1 GCA_947167565.1 uncultured Clostridia bacterium
ACACTCAATGCAGCATATCGGCAATATGGTAAGCGATGAGAAGTTTTGCTTTTTGCTCCAAATCCATCGACTCTACACCTAAAACTGCATCTATTTTTTTCAGATAATTATTGACCGTATTGCGATGAATAAACAATTTTTCACTCACTGCCCGCGGACTGGCATCCAGTTCCAAATATTCTTTTAAAAAATCATAAAGATTACTATTGTTTTCTTTATCATATAGCTTAAGTTTTCCTATCGTATCGTCGAAATATTTCTTTAAAATATTTTTATTCTCTACCGCCATAATAATCTTATCAATTCCCAACTCAGAAGTCTCAGTGTTCTCATTTTCAATTATCTTCTGGCAAAAATCTCTTGTCATATCAACCTGTCTGGTCTCCCACGGAATCGTATAGAGTGGCATTTTTATTTCATTGCAGTAGGTTATCAATTCAACCGGCACTACGGGAATATAGACATCGAGATTGATAACAAATGCACTCGCCTGAGATTCATGAAGATTTTTGGCAAAATCCATAAGCCACTCATCGCTGCCATCTACTATTCCTGTTGTAAAGACCAGTTCCCCTCCGTGGAGAAATAATCCTACCTCACTGTCTTCAACAATGTGAACCCACTCCACAAGATTATCCAGTCCCTCTTCTCCCGCAATTAATTTCGCACGGTATAATTGTTCTGCATTTTTAAAAAGCTGACGCACCGTCACTGCCATGATAAATCACTCCTTGCTACTCTCCACAAATTTCTTAAAAATTTTTCTGCTGTTTTCGTCAGTACGGTATGAAAATTCGGGATGCCACTGCAATGCCCAGACAAATCTTTTATCCGGTATGCATACTGCCTCAACTAATCCGTCTGGTGAGACAGCCATGCTAATCAACCCCTCTCCCAAATCCCGAACCGCCTGATGATGATAACTATTGACCGGTATTTTTTCTATCTTTAATAATTCCCGCAATGGTGTATCCTCAAGTATTTCTACCTCATGTATCGGAACATCATACGGCGGACTCTGCTTGTGATTTATGTCGGATGGATGTTCTGTAGAAAGATTCTGATAGAGAGTTCCTCCCGTCATGACATTGATAAATTGAATCCCCCGGCAAATTCCCAGCACCGGCTTATCATCAATCATCGCTCTCCGGTAAAAACACTTTTCCATCTCATCCCTTTCATTGCATAACTCACCACATTCCGGCTTTTTTCTGTCTCCATAGAGAACGGGATTTATATCCTGTCCACCCGTAAGCAAAACTCCATCACATATTTGATATAACCGCTCTATCTCCTCTTCATCAACTGTCAGTGGAAAGACAATAGGCACGCCACCTGCCCCTTCTATACCTTTTAAATATCCGGGAAGCATCCACTGGCTGTCTCTCTCCCTGTCAATCAACGGAATAACACCAATTACCGGTTTCTTCATCTTTCTCTTCCTCCTATCCTTCTTTATCAAACCGAACAGCAAAAAATGGTGCCTTGGAAAAATCTCCAAGACACCATCGTCCTTTTCGTACTCAATTATATTTCTTTCATTTTTTTCTGTCAAGAATTTTCTTTCGTCCTTCTCTCCAGTCTCCACCGGATACATCGGTTCAGATAATCCACATATTCTTCATTTTTACACATACCTTTTCCCGGTGTGTCAGAAATCTTTGCCACATCTGAGCCGTTACAGTTTGTGACTTTCATCACAATATTCAGCGCCGGCACATCGGTGTCATTGCTTATGTAGGTACCGATTCCAAATGCCACATGAATGCGTTCTTTAAAATAAAGATTCAGAGCCTGTGCCCTCTCAAAATCAAGACTGTCGCTGAAAAGCAATGTCTTTGTCTTCGGGTCAATTCCCAACTCTTCATAGTGGGTAATCATCTTCTCACCCCACTCATATGGGTCTCCGCTGTCATGGCGGACACCACTGAATAAGGTAGCATAGGTAAGCTGAAAATCTCTGAGAAAACAATCGGTCGTAATGGTATCTGTCAGAGCCGTACCATTCAGAACTCCGTACTCCTTTACCCATGCATCCAGCGCATACCAGTTTGAGTATGCCGGGTTGTGCTTAAAATTCCCCTGACCGGTACACATAATCCACTCATGCGCCATCGTCCCCACCGGTGTAATTCCATATTTCTTTGCGAGATAGGCATTGGATGTACCGACAAAAACAGAATTTTTGAATTTCCCGCTCTGCTCACTCAAAGACTTTACTGCCAGTTCCTGCGCCTGCGCCGACAGACGGCGCCGAAGACCAAACTCACTAAACGGACCGAGTTCATACCCCGAATTTACCTTTTCTTCTAATTTTTCCTTAAAACTTTTCAGGAGTACATCATAGTCATATGCCATGCGAAAATATACTTCATTCACAATGGCCAGCGTAGGAATTTCATACATGGAAGTGTTCAGCCATGTACCCTTCGTCTCAATCGAGAGACCGCACTCCGCCTCATCTGTGATAAAAAAATCCTCATATCTCGGCTGCCAGAGTCTTAAGAAATCTACATAGGAACCTTTTATCCACTTAATCCTGTGAAGATATTCCAGTTCCTCCTCCGTAAAACGAAGCCCACAAAAAAGTTGAATCTGCCTCTTGATTTCCTCCACCATTTCTTCTGTAAATTTCACATCTGTGTTGCGGCATTTGAATGTCCATGTCGTCTTGTAGTCGCTGAACTGATGATAAATAGCCTGTCCCATGCTGAACTTGTACGCATCCTGCAATAGCAGGCTTGTAATGATTTGATTCATATTAGTCTCCATTTCACACTGTTTTTTCACTATAGCATTGCAATTTTATTTACCTGTTCTGTCAACTGTTTCTTTAACTGAGCAATTTCTTTTCTCAACTCTGTATTTTCATTCTTCTCATTCTGTAACTGTTCATCTTTGCTCTGCAACTGCTCATCTTTGCTCTGCAACTGCTCATCTTTGCTCTGCAATTGCTCATCTTTGCTCTGCAACTGCTCATCTTTGCTCTGCAATTGCTCACTCAGTTCTGCAATTTCACGGTCTTTCTTTTCAAAATCCTCCTTAAACAAATCCTTAAATGCTCCCATACTATACATCTCCTTTATCCATTTTTTATTTCCATTCAACTTTGTCATCATGTCAAATACAGTCTCGGCATTCAAATAGTCTCTCTCATCCTGCAATTTTTCAATTTCACTTAGCATATCTTTCATATCATCCAACTCAACTTTGTCTGTAAGCTTAGTTATCCACCTATACTTTTTGTCCAGAATACCAATCGCAATAATCTGCATATCTACATGGCCTGATTTTCTGACATAAAAGATTCCCGGTTCATAATCTATTATCTCAAAGCCCCATTCACTAAACTTTTTTAATAATTTTACAGGTTTGGACTGCCTTATAAATGTGACCGTAATTTCATCCAATGATTGTACTTTTCTGTCATATGCCGCCAATAAGTAAGTATATGCTATTGTCCGATAATAAATTCTTTCATTCAACGAATCTTTTTTAGACTTGTACTCACAAATGTTATACTTTTTAAAAATTGCCCCCAACCCACTTTTGAGTGCCACATCATTCTCTTTAATAATCAGCAAATCAATCGTATTCGGCTTTGTATTTAACGGATACTCCTGTCTAAAAACAATCTGCTCCTGATTTTCCCTAAATTCTAATTCCAATGATGCGCATGCCGGTGGATGATACTGTTTTTTTCTCTCTTTTTCCATTCAATTCCTCCTTTTACAGGAGAAATTAAATCCATTTATTCCAAAATCTCCTGCCTTATTTATTTAGCAATGAAAATAATAAAAGCACATGAGATTTCAGACTTTTCCTTGATTTATTCACTAGATACTATTCGATTCTTATACTTACTATTACGAAATAACTTATGCTTTGAAATGATTCTAACACGTATACTGTTTTATTTCAAGCACAACTGAGCAATTAGATTATTTAATGTTTATGTGTCACAGTTTCATGGCCTCCAGCGCAGTCTTCTTGCTCTCCGGAGTCACGCACGCAGTAGCCCGCTCAATCACATTGATTTTCATTTCCGGATGGAATGCCTTAATTACGAGAGCATTACTGATTACACAGATACCGGTACATACACCAACCATATCTATCTCGTCAAAATCCTCCACTGATTTTGCCAGTTCCACACTTCCGAACGTCGGCTTGTTCAATACCGAGCTGCCGGCAGGCAGAGCCGCCTCAATCTTTTCATCTAATTGCCAGCCGTAAGTTCCTTCAACACAGTGAATGACAGGAAAATTCTTCCCCTCCTGTGTTTCCATATAATCTTCCCAATGCTCCTGTAAGGAAATCATTTTGCATATCAATAATTACTAATGCTTTCTTCATGCGAATCATTCCTGACTTTTCTTTACTATAGCATATTTCTTCACTTGAAACAAGAAAAAAACGCCCCCGCTGCAAACTGCGGGGGCAGAACAACCAACTACTTATTCAGTTTTTCTATTTTCTTCTTTTTGATAATAGAAGTGGCCCACTTACTGTAAACCTTCTCCCCATTGACTTTCCGGTACGCCCGAACCTTTAATTTGATATTTTCGTTGTCTTGAAAATAAACACTTGCCGAGTTCTTTTTCACTGTTTTTTTCTCATAACTCTTTTTGTCTTTTGACCAGAACAAATAAAAGCGACACTGATAACCATCTGCCTTTTTCACTTTTTTCCAGGTTGCTCGAACCCCGGCAGCATCCGAATCCTTTTTGGTGACCTTTTTCCACTTGATTTTTATAGGTTTTGCAACAACAACTTTCGCCGAATCAATAAACTCACTGAATGAGATAATCTTTAGTCCTTTTTGTTCCGAAGTATCTTCCGCAAACCAGATTTCTCCATTTCCAAACGTAATTCCCTCAGAATTGCAAAACATATCCGTACAGTCTTCCGCTTTTATTGCTTTCAAAAAAACCTCATTTACCGTCCCACTTTTTGCATATTTAATAAAATCCTCTGCTGTCTTAATATTCTTTTTACCAATAAGCACCGGATATGAAATCTGCTTGGAAAGTTCCTCCCACTTGCCATTTATTACGTTCTCTTTTACTGACTTTGCAAAATTTTCAACATCTGTGGCAGATATATCTGTTGCCACCGTGTAATAATCAGTTCGGGTAGCAGCATTCGCTGTCTGATATCCGGTAAATTCACCGGCCATCATTCCCACTGTCAACAATATTCCTAATGCTTTTGTAATCTGCTTTTTCATAGCAATTCTCCTTTTTAATTCTTTTTCGATATCTTAATCGGATCCCACCCAAACGGTTTGTAGTAATCAATATCAAGTTGTTTGGCTGCGACATACTTTCGCAATATTTTACCGACCAGCTTATCGTATTGCTGATTCAAACTCACTTTTTTCACTATTTTTTTGTCGCCATCTGCCATTTTCAGAAAATCTTTATCCCAAAGACCTCCATCTCTTGGATAAATGATTTTTTCCACCTGATAACCATTCTTTGTCTCTTTTAGATATGCCACTCCCTCTGAACCGCCATTTACCCCGGATTCATAGAGTGTTTTTCCGGACAGAGTATATCCGCTCCAACGAAATGTTCCGAAAACTTTGGTATATTTTTTGCCCTTCTTTACCGCTGCAACCCGGATAACAGGTATTACAACATCAGATTCTTCTGAAGAAAAATCCTCCACTGCTTCTCCGTCTGACGATTCCCTCTCTTCTTCGCCAAAATACGAGCCCTCGTAGACAGCTGGTGTCTCATAAAAGCACCGCGCAAGAGCCTTCTCCTCTTCTGTACCGCCCTGATAATCATATTGCGGGAGCTTAGATATCTCTTCCTCTGAAGACACAGAGAGCGAAATCTTAAGTTTCTTCATGTTCGTTTTTTTATCCGACACTCTCTGGCAGCAAAGAAACAGTTGGTAGTTCTTCTCCTGTTCCTCTTCAAGCCCCTCACTTATACCATCATCTAATACGATACATGCCTGCCATTTCATACCCGTCTCATCAAAATATATCTTACTATATTCACTGTATGCATTCTGATGAAAATAAGAATCCGCATGATCAAATATCCAGTACGTGTAATTTTTCCAAAAATTTTCTATTTCATTTTTCTTCAATTTTTTATCTGTCTCTCTGTCTACTTTTTCGACTTTTACCGGCTTCATCTCCACAATAGTCGTGGTATCAAGTGCCGCCCGGTCACACTCACCCAAATCGTACTGATAGCATTTCTCTATCGCTTTTTGTTCCGGATATTCTACATACGTGCTGCTATACCAAATCTCATTCCGGCTCTGGATTCCCCTGTTGTAAATCAATAATTGATTATCTTCTACAGAAAAAAATGTCTGAACAGTATCTGCATTAAAATAATGACAGCCGATTTTTTCCAAGTCCATCGTTCCGACCACCCGCTCTGTCCGGCAATCATACACAATCAGTCCAAATACTCCTCCAAAAATCAACCGATTATTGTCATAATCAATAATCTGCGGTGCATAAACTGAATCCAACGTGACATGGTAATCTGAAGCTTCCTTAATAATCTGCTTGCTGCTGTCACTCATATGAAAAACCCTTTCCATTGCCTCAGTCAGTTTACCATGAGTCAGTACATTGGCAAAACCCGCCACACTGACAAACAACAGTAAAACAGCGGCCGCAATTCTTCCTTTTCTTATTTTTCTGCGTTTTCCAATTTTTCTTTCACACTCTCCACTTTCAATCGAATTATCAATTTTTTCCCATAAATTCTCTCTCTCCCTCTCAGACATTATTATTGTTGAAAAGACATCTTTTATTGATTTATTATCCATATAGAAAATCCCTCCCTTCCAACTCTAAAATTCTTTTAAGTTTTTCCCTCCCTGCAGACAACTGTGATTGTATGGTACTCTCATTTCTTTTTAAAATGCCACTCATCTCTCTTACGGAATACTCTTCATAATAATACAAATAAATTACCTCTCTGTACTTTTGCGGCATTTTCATGACGTACTCAAGAAGCGGATTCTCCGTTGGTTCTACCTCCGTCATTGGCTCCTGCCAATCTTCAAGTTCTGTTCTCTTGCTCCACCAAGAACTTTTAAGTATATCGATGCAATGGTTCTTCGTAGTTTGAATCAGCCACGCCTTTTTGTGATTCTCATTGTCAAATACAGGCTGCTTTTCCCATATTTTCATAAAAATGTCCTGTACTCCGTCTTTGGCATCACTCTCATTTTTTAAGTAAAGGAAACAAATCCGATAAATCATATCCACATAAGCATCATATAACTCTCGAAATTCTTCCTTCGACCATACCAACATGCCTCTCTCCCCCTTTCCTTATTCTTGTCTGCATAATATATACGAATGATAAAACAAAAAAATCCAAAATTCAAGAAAAAACTTCTTCCCCATTGCCCGACCATCATTTTTCTGCTAAAATAAAGATATATCACGCAAATGAAAGGAATTTACATATGAAATTTATCTCATGGAATGTCAACGGGCTTCGCGCCTGTGTCAATAAAAATTTCAAAGAAACTTTTGATGAGTTGAATGCAGATATTTTCTGTGTACAGGAAACCAAACTACAGGAAGGGCAGATTGATTTAGATTTGCCCGGATATTACGGGTACTGGAATTATGCCGAGAAAAAGGGATACAGCGGCACCGCTATATTTACCAAACAGGAACCTCACTCTGTCTCTTACGGTATTGGCGTGGAGGAACATGACCACGAGGGGCGTGTCATCACGTTGGAATTTGACGATTTTTACTTTATTACCGTATACACGCCGAACTCACAGAATGAATTGAAGAGACTGGACTACCGGATGACCTGGGAAGACGCATTCCGCTCTCATATCGTAGAACTCGACAAGAAAAAACCTGTGATTTTCTGCGGCGATTTGAATGTCGCTCACAAAGAAATTGATTTAAAAAACCCTAAGACAAACCGGAAAAATGCCGGTTTTACCGATGAAGAGCGCGGAAAGATGACGGAACTTTTGTCTGCCGGATTCACCGACACATTCCGGTATTTTTATCCGGACACCGAGGGGATTTACTCCTGGTGGTCCTACCGCTTTCGCGCGCGCGAAAAGAACGCCGGATGGCGCATTGACTATTTTATCACTTCCACGCGAATGAACGACAGACTGGTGTCTGCCGCCATTCACACGGATATTATGGGCTCCGACCACTGCCCGGTAGAGCTGGTGATTCGTTAAAAGAACCGTTACTTCCTTGTAATAGTAATCTCTCCGTACTCGACCTTTTCAGATACATCTATTGCACGCAGGGTAATTGTATCCGGCAGTTCTGTGAGCGATAGTGTATCTGTCTGCTCATAGACACTGCCTTTTCTTCCCTCTTCTCCCTCGACAAGCACAGTTCCACTTCCGCCATCTACAGAACTCCGCTCCAGTTTTTTTCCACTCTCGTCAAACATAAAAAATACGATGTCAGCGTCCGTTTCTTCCTCATACCATTTCTCCGCATCCATTGTCTCTCCTATATAGCGGTATTTAACTTTTGCCACAGTAGAAAGTTCACTCTGCTCAAAAGTAACTTCATCTACAACAAAATTTGTTCCCTTGACGGTCTGATTTTCCACAACCGGGAGATAGCGGATGCTCTCACTGTTTGATTGATCCGTAAGTGTGAAATCAAAGCTCTCCCGGATTTTGTTTTTCTGCTCCACATCTTCCGGCTCATAGAGAATGACATCATACTGATAGTTAAGATTCTTTGTCTTTGCCTCATTTGGAAATTCAATCGTGGTATATACTGTTCCATCCTTCTCCATCCGGTAAAAAATCGACATGCCTCCTGCAATATAATCACCGGAATCCGCATATCGAATCCCAAAGTTGATATGCATTCCTTTTTTCCCGGTTTCCTTTGCGTATTCCCCCACAGTTTTCCCGCTGTCCTTTGACAAGCCCGGCATCAAGTCATTGGCAAATTCCGCATCCTCCGGTATCAGCAAAATCTTGTTCGCATCTGTCGGTTTTGCCTCAATTTCTACAATAACACTGTTTTTATCGCACACTGCCTCAACAACTTTCGTACTCACCCATTTTGAAATTTCAGACTTTTCGACACTTCCCTGCTTCACATTGGTATCAAGCAGTTTTCCCGCATTTTTCTGAACCTCATCGCTCTCCCCATGAAAACGTGACAGCAGAGAACTTTCCATCGCCGCATAGGTTGTTGTCCCAATGATAAGAGCCGCCGCCAAAGATGCTGCCACGATTCTGGCATAGCGCCATCCCGTAAAAATACCTTTTTTACTCTGCCATTCTCCGCCCGTCTTCTCCAAATTCCATTCGGGAAGTTCGCCAAGCGTTTTCTGTACTCTTCTCCTTGTTTCCTCCGGCATTTCCATTTCTTTTTTTATTTCCTGTATCACTTTTTGATATTGTCTCATTTTGTTTCTCCTTTCGGTCATAAATATTCGCAAGAATCTTCCTCGCTTTTGTCAGTCGCATTTTTACAGCACTCTGCCCGATTTGCAAGATCTCCAATATCTCCCTGATCTTAAAGCCTTCAATATAGTAGAGAACAATCACAATGCGGTGCTTTTCATCTAATTCCTCCAAAAACATTTTCCACTCCACACTCGAATATCCGCTCTCCCATTCTTGAAACTCGGCCATTTCCGCTTCCGGTATCATCGTCTGCCGCTTTCGGTATATTTTGTTGCTTTCATTGATGACAATCCTCATGAGCCATGTCTTGAACAACTCATCCCGGCGCAATGTATCAAGTTTTTCCCATGCCACAAGAATTGATTCCTGCATGGCATCCGACACATCATCTTCAGAGCGCAAGATTGCTTTGGCAGCTTTGTACATACTCGTCTCACACTGCCCGATCAATGAGGCAAAAGCATCGGAATCTCCTTTCTTTGCCTGTCTTACTATTTTTTTATCCATAATAACCTCCAAACTGTAGCTACCATGTTCGAACATGTTTTGGACCTTACACTTATTAGATAAATGATATCACGTTTTGGTCAAAAAAACATTGGGCGCAAGTTCCGATTTAGAACTTACGCCCTTTTTGTATTTACTATTAAACCCGTTAAGTAAGGTTCGTTTCCACACGGTCCAGCAGTTTTAAGAGCAATTGAATCTCTTCCCCGCTCAGTCCTTTTGCACTCTGTTTCTCCAATTCCTCAACCACAGTTTCCAGTTCTTCTGCTTTTTGTTTTCCAAATTCTGTCATAAAAATCTGGTATCCGCGCTTGCCGCCGGATACACTGCAGACTTCTTTTCTTACCAAATCTTTTTTTATCATTTTGTCGAGCAAAACAGTCAGAGTGGGCTGACTAATATTGCACATAGACGCCAGTTCTTTCTGCAAGATTCCCTCTTTTCTTCGCAATATGTAAAGAACTTTGGGCTGTCCTTCTGTCAAATCCATTTGAACAAACTTTTCTCTGCTAGCTGCCGCATGCGCCCCCTGTGCCCGCATAAGTGCGATAAAAATCTTATCTGTCATTTTGCCAACTCCTTTTTGTTATTATAAATACGTATCAGTAATCGTCCATTAACCATCATTATTCTACCATATAATTCATCTGTTTCAAGCCATTTCAAAGATGAACTATCCGTAATAATTGTTGGTTTAGTAATTATTTCTGACTTATCTCCGACAACACTCCACGCCTCATTTTCAATAAACAAAGTGGCGGGAAGTCCTGTGTCATCTACTCCTTGTAACGCATATCTCGCTGACAGGTGTATATTTCCTTTCCCATCTGTGATTTGAGTATCAACGCCACCCGGTAAAATATCTCCGGAAAATAAATCACCTTTACAATATCCATCAAAAAGAATCATTTTAGCTATTTGACGGTTACTCTTTACTACGATTTCTTCCCGACATCGAACAACTATCTCTAATAATTTCATTCACTGTGCTCCTGCATAAAAAGTAAAACCTTGTTCATCGCATGTTTCGCTCCTTCCGGCGAAAACCCATGTCCCTCACCCGGCAAAACCTCAAGCCGAATATGCTCATATACCTGTTCTGCCCGCTCCATCGCCCCAGACGGAACAATCGGATCCTCAGAACCGTAAATAATAAGAACATCCTCACGGAAACTGCCAATTTCTTCAAAGGTATAGAAATCATGTATTGCCTCAAAAAAAATCTTGCCGAGTTTCATTTCCCAGAGTTCTGTAATTTCCGGAATATCTTTAATTTCCGGATAATTCTTTCTCCAGTCCTCCGGAATGTTGAACGCCGGATAATACAACGCCATTGCCCGGATGCTATCCTGAAGTTCTTCTGCCGCCAAAGCAGTGACTAAGCCTCCCTGACTTCCCCCGAAGAGAAATATTCTCTCCGGGTCTGTCTTTCCCCACCCCCGAACTGCTTCATATGCAGCTATCAAATCTGATTTTTCCGAGAAGATTGTCATATCTGTCGTTGCCCCATCACTTTTCCCAGCGACTGAACCGCCACAAAAATCATAGGCATACGCAATAAATCCATTCATCGCATAACAGGCACATTCCATTTCAAAATCTTGATGCGAACCGTTAAATCCGTGACTCAAAATAACTGCCGGAAATTTGCCGGGGCCAATAGGATAATATATTTTCCCGTAAATTCTTCTCTGATATGTAGGATTCTCCACGCAAAACTCTTCAATATTAATCTCATACACTCCCATTATTATTCCTCCCCGTAATCAGGCTATTTTACAGACTGTTTCTTCTTATTTAAGCCCTTTTTCTTTAAAATCTTTTTGTATATTTTTTTCTTTGCCTTTGGAACTTTGACAGCCGCTTTCGAATGAATTCCCGAAAAAGCTTTTGCCCCTACCGAAGCCATTTTCAATTTTTTTGTCTGAATTGTAATCTTTTTCAAAGATGAGCAATTATAAAATGCTTTTTTCCCAATCTTTGTGATGTTTTTACCGATTGTCACTTTTTTCAGTTTTTTGCATTTCGCACATGCATTCGGCGCGATCTCAACCACCTTGTATGATACACCTTTTAATTTAACCGTGCCAGTAATATTTGCAGATTTTATCTTTTTATTTTTTGCGGATACAAAAGTAACTGTTTTTCCCTTTTGCTTTACTTTGTAGATATTTCCACTTTTACTGTCCTTCATTTTCGTTCCGACAGCCGGCATACTTGCTGAAGTTTCTGTTGTCTCAGCAGTTTTCTTATCTGACTCATTATTTGCCACATTATCGGCCGCTGTCTTCTCACTGCTCTGACCGGTATACTCCTCACCGGAAAATGTCTGTCCTGTAGCGAGTGCTTTTATAGCACTTTCGTTGAGTGCCCGATTATAAATTGCCACATTATCCATCCAGCCGGAGAAGTCCGGATCTGCAAACACAGAACCTCCCAGATAAACATGCTTTGTCTTGGCAAACACCTCCATCAATGAGCTATAATCTTTTTGCTCCGACTGCACTTTTACCCCATTGATATAAGTAGACATCCCACTATCTGTAATCGTCACCGCCACCGTGTGCCACTTATCACGGTTTGCAAAGTTGCTAAAATAGTCCCAGCTGTACGGACTCGCCACATCCACTCCATAATACCCCACTTGTCCGGAAGCAAGGTCTGCAATGCTGCTAAAGCCCTGTGTAAAATGATATGGATAGGTTTTGGAGTTTGAGCCAACCTCAGTGTCTGCCAGCATGAAAATCGGAGTCCAGTCACTTGTGTATTGAGCCACAACGATATCTGCCATAATCGTTATCCCTTTGGAAAAATCATAGGCTTCAATCCCTTGTAGTTCTGCATATGTTTTCCCCTGACTCACGCCATCTGCCTTACATTTGAGAACCCCGTCTTCTACAACAGCATCTCCATAGAGTTTCTTTATGCCTGCCTGATTTTCAAAAGTACATTTCAGCACCGGCTGCGTCTTGATTTTTGAAAAATCCGTTCCCGCCTTTCCTGACGGGCCGCTCTGACTGATGCTATCTGAAATCTTAGCTCCCCAAATCGTCATATTATTATTTCCGATTGCCGTAAATGTCATCACTTCATCAGAATCGCCCTTTTCATTGTGCTGTTTAAAGAACACACCATCATACTCCACGCCACTAATTGTCAAAGTCGCATAATAACTGCCCTCTTTTTCTTTCCATGTACCCGAAGCATTCCCACTTATCGTTCCATCTGCGTTCAATATGATTTTGGAACCGCTATTGACGTTTGCTCCATCGGATGTTGTTCCGTGATTGATAAAATGATACGTTCCCACAATTTCCGATGTCTGGTATCCGCTCTCTGAAATCTTATCCCCCCGATTTTCATAAACAGCAGTTACCGGCCAGCCTTTTTCATTCATAAACTGTTGGTGAACTCTGGTTTCAAATCCATATTCATTACTTTGGAAGCGAGTGTGATAAACCAGATAACGCTGTCCGTCCTCGTCCACAAATGCGGAGTTGTGCCCCGGCGAACGATACCCCTGTTCACTGCCGGCAATGTTGTAATTCCCCATTACCTTAATACCAATATCATACTGATTGGTCCCCCGAGACGGGAATACAGCACTCCGTCCGGCTGCATCGACATACGGTCCCGTCGGATTTTTCGAACGGAACAGACGCATGTTATATCCACTGACAGCATCCAGATAATTATACGTAGTATATAGATAATAGTATTCGCTCTCTTCATCATAGAGAATGTATGGTCCCTCTCCCGAAAGTGTTTTTCCACCGGCAAGATGAGTTCCAAAATATTTATCTATCACACGTCCATCTGTTGTCTTTCCATTTGTTTTTGGATAGATCGCCTCACCTGTCTTGGGATTGATTTCCAGAATAAATATCCCACCAGACCAGGAACCGTAAGTCATCCACATCCTTCCCGATGTATCTGTAAAAATCGTAGGATCAATTGCATTTGGTGCGTACGAAGTATTGTAACCGGTTGTCCCCGTGAACCACTCCTCATTGACACCACCCGAAAGTTTACCTTTTGCTATCAATTCATCAATGTTGGTGTTCTCCCACTGCTTATCGACTTTACTGTTATTATCTTTTGCAGAATTCTTTGTAAAACCGGAATACAGCAGAGTTCCTTTATATGTATAAGTTCCATCAATTTTGTCGCTGACCGCATACGCAATTGCCGAGCGGCAGTAAGTAGAGGACACACAAAAATACATCATATAGGCACCCTTTGTGTTGTTAGAATTTACATAATCCGGATTGTCCTGATCCAGCACAATATGCGCCGCATCCCTGCGGG
>CAMVIN010000072.1 GCA_947167565.1 uncultured Clostridia bacterium
TTTATCAACTTCCTTCTTGTGAACTTCCTATATTTAAATTATACAGGAAGCTCCTGTTTTAAATATTCTAACCAGCCCTTAACCTGTTCCACTGATTCGTAAGTATTGTACACCATATATCTGGCTACATCTTCATCGCCCCTACCCAAGCAAAAACAGCCTCTGCATCCTCAACGATAAGTGGCCTTAATATCAATCTATCCGTTTCTAAAATATAGTTGTGCATTGTTTATCCTCCTGAGTTTTTCTAGCCATCCTATACTCCATAATAAAACTCCTTTCAAATAAAAAACACCATCAAACAATATTTCTATTACTTAATGGTGTATGATACATAAAATTATATATTCTGTTCTTAATTAACCTTAAGAATGGGAATAACTTTTTACACAGTATCTTTTTCCATCAGCAATAGCCCCGCAATCGACATTGACTACCGGCACGATAATTGATCTATGCTTATTTGAAAAAAGTGTTCTGATCTGCATATTATTAATTTCCTTTCTTTTTTAACGAAAGCACGAAGTACTACTCATAATATGTTTTATTGTACTAGATAATATAGTTTTGTCAAACACTTATTTTGATTATTAGTTACTATCTATCTTATACCTATCCTAATCTTTTCCTCATTGTCTTTCACGAAATAAAAAAGTTTTGCTGACTCGATAGTTGCAACCTCATCCTTTTCTCCGATAAAATAACCTACAAACAAAAGTTCAATATTCTTCATTACAACCGGAATGCTATATTTTTCAACTTCAGAGAGGCGCATCTCGCTATCGTAGCCATTGACAATATATCGAACAATTTCAAACCATCTCTCTTCACTTACTTTGTTTTCTTCTTCCTCTAACAATAATCCTAAAAGAAAATAACACAAGTCAAATATTCTGATACTTTTCTGGCTCAAATCAAAATCAATATATCCGGAAAACTTTCCCTTATCAAACAGGAAATTTCCCAGATGTACATCTCTGTGAATCAGATTTCTAGGTAACTCTTTATCAACCTTTTTTAGTTCATCAATTGTGTTAACAATATCTTCTCTTGAAATATAATCCAATTCCTTTTTAAATAAGTTGTCACTTACCCAACTCTCCATTTCACCAAGCAGACTGTTGTTCCAATACTCTATCTCATCTTCACATTTGTTGAATGCTTTATGAAGATTTGCGATAATTCTTCCCATCTGTACAAACCACTCTTTATCACATGAAGACATATTAACAATATTGCTTCCCTTCAGTTTTGTTGTTAAAATCCAGTACTGTTTTTCCTCCTCCACATAATCTTTTTTATCCGCAGTCTTAATAATTTGAGGCACTGGTATTTTTTCTTTTCCAAGAGCCGTCAGCATCTTAATATTGTTAACTAATTCTTTTTTATTTTCGTATTTTTTAAGTACGTATTCTCCTGTAACTTCCCAGGCTGATGTGTAAATTTGTTTTACCTCTCCCTCTGTATCGTATTTTTTCAAAACATCATATACATGTAATTTTTCCATTTCTGATTTTTTCCTTTCTTCCAACACAATTCTTCTTATACTTTTTTCAGACAAATGATACATTTCTGCTATTTTGGCATATGGCATTCCTATCAGAAAATGTTCAAATATATTTTGATTTCTAATTTCCATTTCTCTACGAAAACTTGTCTCATTTCCCCATTGTTTTTTATTGTCTTCTTTTTTCGGAATATAGATATATATTCCTTCCACATGCTCCATAATTTTCTCTAAAAGTTCCTCCGGCAGACAATCTTTTGCATTTAAATACTTCATTCTTTGCACCTCCACTGTCATCGTAACATATATTTTCCCAGAAATATTCTCAAACTTAATTCTGCTTTATTTTTGAGATTAAGGATTTCAATAAAAAACCGCCCGAAGTGATACATTCCATTTCTTCCACCACTGTTTCTGCTACTGAAGTCACATCTGCTTCTGTTATGGCCATCGCATCTATTTGTGTTTCAGCTGTTGTGGCTGTCGTACCATCCTCCGCTGTAGTTATGTTTTAATCAGAATATGCAATTCCACTATCTGCAAAACACATATATTCTGTGTGATATATTATAGGGCTATTCTCCTATTTTTTCATGCTCTTTCATAGTAGAACACCATTTTTTCTTTCAGGCCTCAGCAACTTCCTTTGATAAATCATAACCACCGGCTGAGCCGGTGGTTTGTTCTGGTCCTATAAGGGCCTGTTACCGGCACTGAGTCTAAAGACTCGTTGAAAAGTTCGCCAGCTGCAACATCATTTGTCTACAAAGCCTTTCAGGCTTATTATTTCTTGTTCTGGTTTACCAGCTCACCCGTAAACGGGTCAACGTACTCTTTCAGTGTCATCTGGTCGTATTCCAGATCCTCTTTTAATTGATTCTGGATATACTCCTCAATTTTCTTCGCATTTTTACCGACAGTATCTACATAGTACCCTCTACACCAAAAATGGCGGTTCCCATACTTATATTTCAGATTTGCATGTCTTTCAAATATCATTAGTGTACTCTTTCCTTTCAGATATCCTGCAAAATATGAAACACTCATTTTCGGCGGTATCTCAACCAACATGTGGATATGATCCGGACATACTTCTGCTTCAATTATCTTTACACCTTTTCTTTTACACAGCATACTCAATATATCTGCAATATCCTGCTTCAGCTTTCCATATGCCACTTTTCTCCTAAATTTAGGTGCGAAAACTATATGATACTTACAATTTCACTTCGGTCGAGTAGATAAAGGGAGTTTCACCCTAAACCTCTCACGGAACCGTACGTGATAGTCTCCCATCATACGGCTCTTGTTATCAAAACGTTGGCAGATAACCTTCTTTCCAGTGATAGAATAATTCCGGGCTGGATTTAGAAATCATACTCAACAAATGCATCGCTTTTACCATACTCCGTTTTGTCCTCTTTCTTGTTCTCCTGAGCCACCTTACAAGTTTCAGGTTGATATAATTTATACCCTGATGAAAGGCTTCGCTTCGTGCATATGCACTAAAATAATTCCACCATCCTCTTATAATCGGATTCAGTTCTTGTGCCAATAGTACGATATCCGTTGTATGCATTTCCTGAATCTTCACTCTTATTCTCTCCCTGAATCGCTTTCCTGCTTCTTTACTAACTGCCGGACTAAATCCCCTGAAGAAACAACCATTTCTTCCTTTCACCAATCTTGGGCGAAACTCATATCCAAGAAATTCGAACCCTGTTTCTTCTCCTTCTATATGCTCATTGTTCCTCATGCAGTAAACTATTTTACTTTTCTGTGGATGTACTTCCAATCCCCAGCTTCGCATTCTCTCTTTCAGCATGTCAAGCACGAATTCTGCCTGCTTACGTGTTACGCAGTGTATCACTCCGTCATCTGCATATCTTTCCCATGGACAGTTCGAAAATTTCTTTCTCATCCATGTATCAAACGCATAGTGCATAAACAGATTTGACAGTACAGGACTGACAACCCCGCCTTGTGGTGTTCCAGACCTTCTTTCGACTATTTGCCCATCCGGCATCTGCATGGGAGCTTTCAAGCATCTATCAATATACATGCTCACCCATTTTTCTTTCGTATGCTGTCTCACCAACTCCATGAGCTTTTCATGTGGAATGTTGTCAAACAATCCAACTATATCAAACACTATTACCCACTTCATTTTGAAACATCTTTGTCTCGCTTTTCCTACTGCGTCAAGTGCCGATTTCTTCGGTCTGTACCCATAGGAATCTTCCAGAAAGAGTGCCTCTGCATATGGCTCTATATGATTCCTTAGAACCATTTGGGCTACCCTGTCTTCGATTGTCGGTATTCCCAGCAATCTCATATTCCCGTTCTTCTTAGGTATTTCCACACCCTTGACCGCTTTCGGAAAGTATGAACCTGATGCCATTCTGTTCCATAGTTTATACAGTCGGTTCTTCCAGTCTTTTTCAAACTCATTGAGGTCAACTCCATCAACTCCACCTGCACCCTTATTTGCTTTTACTATTCTGTAAGCATTCAGCACTTCATTTTGGGTTATATGACACGTCTTCCCTTCTAACATAAAATCCTCCCATTTCTGGTTGTTTCATTTAAAAGTTAAGATAACAGAACCCCTTCGCTCCACCATCATTACAATAGCTTCTACACTACTACGGATTCTTCCGCACCTGTATGGGACATCTCTACTTTCATACTCGCATATGTGTTAGCTTGTATTTTTCAATTTGCATTCCTATACAGGAGTCTCCTGTTCCCTTTGTGAGCCTGTTCTATGCTCCTGTAACCTCTACACCGACAGCCGCTTGTCCAGTAAACAGGTTTCCGACAAGCTTATCCCAACGTTCACACAAGACATTGGTTTTGGCTGCTCCTGTAAGTATTAACGATGCTTCATCAGTTCTTCACTTTCGTTCAGCTTCACAGAACACAACTGACAGTATCATGTACCGCCTTTTCCTCATACGCTCAATACCATGGCTTTTGACCACAGCACCTATGGGTGTTTTGCAGCCTGCACCTGTATGCCGATTGCGGAAGGCCTTCTTCCATCTCACAAAGAGCATTTCCGCTCCTCTAATGAAAAGTAGTGGAATTCAGGACGCACTATGTGCTAAACTATTATTGTTACTCATTCGCAGTAACCTCCTTTGCTCTTTAATGTGGCTGACGAACCATCATTATTGTAACAAAGGAGCTCACTGTAACACAACGCTTAAGCTATCCCAACCACCTGCATAGCAGGTGGTTTTATTTTTTGCTCATTCCATTTCTCTGTTGAGAAACTCCATTCGCAAAATAGGGCTATGCCCTAACAAATAATAAAAAAGACTCCGCAAAATGCGGAGTCTTGAAGTTTCCTGTGTTCTGATTATCTCTTCGAGAACTGTGGAGCACGACGAGCTTTTTTCAAACCGTACTTCTTTCTTTCCTTCATGCGGGAATCGCGTGTAAGGAAACCTGCTTTCTTCAGAACCGGTCTGAAGTCTGCATCTGCGTTGTTGAGCGCACGAGCGATACCATGACGAATAGCTCCTGCCTGACCTGTGAATCCACCACCAACAACATTTACCTTCACATCGTATTTATCGGTCGTGTTAGTTGCTTCCAACGGCTGACGAACGATAATCTTTAATGTTTCAAGACCAAAATAATCGTCTATATCTTTTTTATTGATTGTCACTTTACCAGTACCCGGTGTCAGATAAACGCGGGCTACGCTGGACTTTCTTCTACCTGTTCCATAAAATGTTGAACTAGCCAATGTTATTATCTCCTTTCTGAAAACCTATTAAATATCCAAAACTTCCGGTTTCTGTGCTGCATGTTTGTGGTCTGCACCTGCATATACATGCAACTTTGACAGCATCTGGCGTCCCAAAGGTCCCTTTGGCAGCATACCTTTTACTGCATGAGTAATAACAAATTCCGGTTTCTTATTCATCATCTCTTTCAATGTAGCCTCTTTCATTCCACCTACATACTCTGAGTGATGATAATACATCTTCTGATCTAACTTCTTACCGGTCGTCTGAATCTTCTCAGCGTTCACGATAATCACATAATCGCCTGTATCAATATGAGGTGTGTAAATCGGCTTATTCTTACCTCTCAACACTTTAGCAACCTCTGATGCAAGGCGTCCCAATGTCTTTCCTTCAGCGTCCACAACGTACCATTTTCTGTCGATTGTGGCAGGACTTGCCATAAAACTTTTCATCCTGGGAATCCTCCTTATAAATTCTTCTCTCCATATAAAATATAGAATCTCTTTACCATGTCAGCCCGGAGGAAATGTCCGAAACCTCTCTGCCGACTTTATGTTATATGATGAAAATACCCTGCCGGGGCTAATGGCAAGGGTATTGTCATGTCACACACACTGAAATATTATATAACAGGATTACCAGTATGTCAACGATTTTCTGATTTTTTTCCAAAGGTTACATCCAAAGTTTTTTCTACATATTCACCGTTATCAGCGACCTTTACCGTAATTGTTCCCTTGTCGCCCGCCTTACACTTAGCAAGTTTTTCCTGAAGTGCCTGCAATGTGGTTACATTGGTACCATTGATGCCGGTAATAATATATCCCTTTTTGAGACCTGCGTTCTCTGCCGGGGAACCGGAGGAAACCTCGGATACATAAATGCCTTCCGGCATATTATAATACTGTGCATATTCACTCGTTACGTCCTGTCCCATAATTCCAAGATACGCCTGGTCTGCCTCAGCAACTGTCTCTTCATTCATCAATTCTGTCAAAATCGGCTCTGCCGTAGCCATTGGAATCGCAAATCCCATTCCCTCAATTTCCTCTGAGGCAAATTTGGAGGAGTTGATACCAATCACCTCTCCACTGCTATTTACAAGTGCGCCGCCACTGTTGCCCGGATTGATGGCCGCATCTGTCTGAATCAGCTTGACGCTGGCACTGTCCTCACTGTCAATGGCACGGTCTTTTGCACTGATATAGCCAACTGTCACACTTGTTCCAAATCCAAGTGCATTGCCAATGGCAATTGCCTGCTCTCCTACCTTGATAGAATCACTGTCTCCAATTACAGCTACTTTGATATTATTCAGTGTGTCTTCTTTTAAGCTGCTCTCATCCACCATGACTACGGCGAGATCCGTTGTAGAATCGGTTCCCTTAATCTCCGCAGAAGCCGTTGATTCGTCGTTAAATTTTATTGTCACTGTCTTCGCGCCTTCAACCACATGATTGTTGGTTGCAATATACAATTTGTTATCCTTTTCTGCTATGATAATACCCGATCCGCTTCCTGTCGCCTCACTGGTCTGTTCGCCGTAAAAAGGATTAAACGTTGTCGTCTCTTCCGTCACATCAATCGCCACGATAGATGGTAATACTTCCTCAGCGATTGTTGAGACATCGGTTGTTCCGGAGCCGGTGCCGGTGACCACATTTGTTGTCGTGATTTTTGCTGAACTGCTGCTCTCATTGTCAGTTGATGAACTCCCTGCCTCTTTTGAGGATTCCACCGTCGTCTGGCTTCCTGTTCCGAGAAGATTTTCTGTGGTGTAATTTACCCCCTGAAATGTCGTTCCTGCAATTATTCCGAATGCGGCAGCCCCCGCAACTAATTTTACCATTTTCTTCATAACACACACATCCTTTCTGTTTTTTTACATATGACCTGTGATAAGAAGTTATTTTTATTTTACTCCTGTATCAATCAACTTATGTGTCTATCATAACCGGAAAATGTGTGCGGTTTTTGTGTTTTTTTTTAAGAAAATGTGGAGAAATTGTGGGGAAATTGTGAACAATGTGGCGTGAAAATCCGCCACATCTGAAGAACAACTTCGTTGTTCTTCGCTGCGCGCAAATGGATTTTCCCATACTATACTTATGATTTAAAATTTCCGAGTACTCTAAGATGCTTTGCCTCCTCTTTGATTCCCCGAAGGGCATTCTGTACCCCCGGCATATCAAGATTCCCCTCAATATCAACAAAAAAGCGATATTCCCAGTTGCGTCCCGGAATCGGGCGGGACTCAATCAAAGTCATGTTTAAATCATTATAAAGAAAATGAGATAAAATCCGGTACAAACTACCACTTTTGTGCGGAAGTTCAATCACAAGAGCCATCTTATCACTATCTTCCTCATAAATCTCATCTCTGCCAATAATAATAAATCTTGTGCAGTTATTTTTTTCCTTTTGAATTCCATCCGCAAGTATTTCAAGACCATATTCTTCTGCTGCTCTCCGGCTGCCAATTGCCGCCTGTGTTTTATCCTTATCCTCTGATACCTTTTTTGCAGCAGCAGCGGTACTATCACATTCTATGCCGTGAATCCCGGAATTTTTCTTCATGAATTCACTGCACTGGGCAAGTCCCTGAGGATGAGAATACACTTCTTTAATTTCCTCTAATTTAGTTCCCGGCAACGCTAAGAGACACTGATCGATTCTCATCACATACTCTCCGACAATCGAATTTTTGTAATTGAGCAAAAGATCATAATTTGCTGTAATTCCTCCTGTTGATGAGTTCTCAATCGGAAGAACACCGTAGTCCGCCACGCCCTTTTCGACAGCTTCCATAACACCTTGAAAACTAACACAGCTTATACCTTTAACCTCTTTCCCAAAAAAATTTTCCATTGCCTGCTGCGTATGAGAACCCGATACACCAAAATAGTACACCGCCGTGTCCTCTTTTACCGGAAGTTTCTCAACCTTTTTAAAATTTGTCACAATGTCCTTATGAGGGAGCACACTGTACTGATATTTCCGACTAATGGACATAATCTGGCTGAACAATTCCCGAACTGCCCGCTCGTTAAAAGTACTGTGTGAAAGCGCACCAAGCGTATCCAGTTTTGCCTCTTCCCTCTCCTTATCCAATACTGGTTTTCCCGTCTCAATTTTGTACTTCGCAACCTCGTTAGCTACTTCCATCCTCTCTTCAAACAGCTTGACAATCTGGCGGTCAATCTGATCTATTTTATCCCTTGAAATCTTTAAATCAACCATACTAATATATGCCTCACTTTCTCTCGTATTTATACACTTAACAAATGCCTTTTTTTGAAATCTGTCAACATTTCACTCACGGTTTTATGAAAAACAGGATGAACCGCCCAAGGAGCAATCTCTTCTAACGGAACAAGAACAAAGTCCCGATTCTGCATGTCTCTGTGCGGAATCATGAGTTCTTCCTCATTAATAATTTTATCTCCAAAAAAAATAATATCCAAATCAATTGTTCTCGGTCCCCATCGAATCGTTCTCTCCCGATGTCCATCCTTCTCTACCTTTTGTAAAAACTCCAACAATTCCTGTGGCGAATATAACGTATCAATAGAAATAGCGGCATTCAAAAACTTTTCCTGATCCACATACCCATATGGCTCAGTCTCAATCCACTTAGACATCTTTACATTTTCAATGCGCTCATCTTTCATGAGTGCGACAACTGCCTGCTCAATATTTGCCTGTTTATCGCCCATGTTAGAACCAATGGATAAGTAGGCTCTTGTCCACTGCCGTTCAATCTTAACAGAGACAGAATCCAACGGAAGAAGAATTGGTGCCCATGGCTTTTTCAATTCCACGCAGACTTTCCTGACAGACGGATAATGAATCAAAATATCCTCTGCCAGATGTTCTGCCGCCGCCTCAATCAACTTATAATTTTTTTCTTTCATCTTTTTTTCTGTAAAATGTGCAATATCTGCATAGTCAACAGAAAAAGACAGGTCATCGGTTCGTCCTGCCTTTCTTGTATCGGTATATAAAACTAACGACAGCAAAAATTTCTGTCCCAAAACCGTCTCTTCTTTTAATAAACCATGATGACAATATATTTCCAGATTGTCAATGCGAATTTCATCCACTGATTCATTCTCCTTTGCGATCTTCTATAGCATAAAGTACTCCCTCACTCTGCTCTCATTATTGCGTCTATCATCCTGAGTGCTCTCACGTTTTTCTCCACATCATGAACCCGGGCAAAACTACATCCTTTCATCGCACCAAGCACGCTTGTAGCAAGTGTCCCCTCTTCACGCTCTGTCACCGGAAGTTCAAGGGTAAGACCGATGACTGATTTTCTTGAGGTGCCGAGAAGTACCGGGTACCCAAGTGCGACAATCTCCTCCAAATGCTTCATAACAGAGAGATTCTGTTCATAGGTCTTTCCAAACCCAACACCCGGATCAAGAATGATTTTATCCTCTTTGATCCCGTGTTTTTTCGCAATAGCAAGTGATTTTTGTAAATCTTCTATAACGTCCTTCATAAAATTTATGTATTCTGTATTATTGCGATTGTGCATAAGACAGACCGGCACATCGTAACGAACCGCCAGATCCGCCATGCGCTCATCCGCCTGAAATCCCCAGATATCATTGAGAAGATCCGCCCCCACATCTAAGCATGCCTGTGCAACTTCACTCTTGTAAGTATCTACAGAAAGCGGCACATCAAAGTTCTTTTTGTACTCACAGATAAAAGGAACCACACGCGCAATTTCTTCCCTGTCACTGACCGGAATATGTCCCGGTCTTGTGGACTCACCACCCACATCAATAATATCCGCACCCTCCGATATCATCTTCTCTGCCTGTTTCATAGCTGATGACAAATCCGTATAACTGCCACCATCCGAAAAAGAATCCGGCGTGACATTTAGAATTCCCATTACATATGTTTTCTCTCCGGGATAAAACTCTCTTCTGCCGATTTTCATAGCTTGATCTCCTCGTATCCTTTATCACTCTTTTATCATCTGCATAAACATCTTCTGCAACGTTGCATTGCGCTCAAATTCTCCCCGCACCGCATACGTCGCAGTCTTTGACCCCGGCTTTTTTACACCGCGCATGGTCATACACATATGCTCTGCCTCAATCATCACCATCACGCCCTTCGGTGCCAGATGTTTCATCAGTGCATCTGCGATCTGACTTGTCAATTGTTCCTGAATCTGCGCCCGTCTGGCATAGACCTCAACTGTCCTCGCCAACTTGCTGAGACCAACCACTTTACCGTCAGGGATATAACCAATATGCACTTTCCCGTAAAAAGGGAGTAAATGGTGTTCGCAAACAGAATAAAACTGAATGTCTTTCTCCACAACCATGTCCCCGGTATCCGTATGAAAGGTTCGGGATAAATGCTCGCCCGCATCCTGCGTGTAGCCTCCGAAAAGTTCCTCACACATTTTCGCAATGCGAACCGGCGTATCCTTTAGTCCTTCACGCGCAGTATCTTCCCCAATTCCCTCTAAAAACAGGCACACCGCCTGCTCTATCTTCTCGTAATCCATGCCAAGTCCTCTTTTCCAAGAAATTTAATTAGATTTCTTCACATATACGGCAATTGTCTAACACAACAGCGTATACGTCACATAGGTATATGGTATATCCCCCTCTATGTGTTCTACAATCTCTTTTTTATATTTTTTTTCATCAAACAGGGGAAACGATGTGTCCCCTGTGATTTCTGTCTCAATCTCCGTAATATACATTCGAAAAGAAAAGAAATCTCTGTCCCCATTCTCCGCACGGCGCAGAGTTTCCTCATATAATCGAGCCCCGCCGGAAATAAAAATATCCTTTTGCGAAAACTTATCTTTGGCAAGGGCAATTGCGTCATCCAGACTTCCAACCGTATAACAGTTTTCTCCATCAAAATTTTTTGTCCCTGAAACAACAATCGTAATCCTATTCGGAAGCGGCCGCCCGATTTCCTCATAAGTTTTCCGCCCCATCACAATGACATTTCCGGTTGTCAGTTTTCGGAACCGCTTTTGTTCACCGGGAATATTCCACGGAATCCTGCCATTTTCCCCAATAATACGGTTCTTCGCATAGGCAACAATCAGAGCAATCATATCTCACCATCCAATAAAAAAGTCCATATACCTTTTTCATTATAATAAACGCATTGGATTTCGTCAATCATAAATCCCCAATGTCCTTCATGAACGAAAGGCTTCCAAAGACAACGATTCCTTCCCCCTTTTTTGACCTCTTTTTAGCAAGTTCCACCGCCTCTCCCACATTCTCAGCTACGCCAACATTGCGACACCCATTCTTTCTCCATACATCGGCAAGCATTTCTTTCTCCAGTCCTCTTTGACTCTCCGGTGTAATCGTCACAACATCATAAAAAAGCGGAACTAAAATCCCCACCATTTTTTCATAAGCTTTGTCTTTAAAAACTCCCATGATGGCATGCAGTTTTTTTTTGTCTAAGTTCAACTCTTCTATGGTCTCCCGGAGTGCCCTCGCCCCCGCCGGATTATGCGCGCCATCAAGAATGACAAGGGGATCTCTCGAGACAACTTCAAACCTTCCCCTCCAAATCGCCTTTTTAATTCCCGTTCCAATCTGTTCTTCAGTCACCTTCAGCAAAGATGGAAGATGACGACAGACCGTAATAGCAAGACAGGCGTTGCGAATCTGGTATCTTCCCACCATCCCGGTCTCAAAAAAACCATCATACCAGAACCGGCTTCCATCCAGCCCGCACTGCTCCACTCTGCACATCCTTTTGTCCACAGAAAAAAATGCACAATTCATTTTTTCTGCCTCGCTTTTGATAACCGCCTCTGCACGCTCATCGTCCTGCATGGTGACAACAGGAACACCACTCTTTATAATTCCCGCTTTCTCTGCGGCTATCTTCTCGATTGTATCTCCGAGTACCGCCATGTGATCCATCGCAACCGGTGTAATGACCGATAGAAGAACATTTTCTACCACATTGGTAGCATCTTCTCTCCCCCCCAGACCAACTTCCAATACAACCACATCACACTTCCATTTCAAAAATGCAAGAAACGCCATCGCAGTCTCAAGTTCAAAGCGGGTAGGCATCCATGACTCTTTTTTCTCCTTTACCATAAGTTCCGCGGCAGCCGCCACCTTTGTCACAACCTCAACAAAAATTTCATCTCCAATTACATGTGTTCCCTGATTGTCCTCATACTGAATAAACTCTTCCGGGCAAAATACCGCCGGAGAGACATAGCGTCCCACACGCTTTCCTCCCGCAGCAAGCACGCTGGTAATATAAGAAGAAACCGATCCCTTTCCATTTGTTCCCGCCACATGAATGAACGACAACTTATCTTGAGGATTATCTAAATATTCCAAAAGTTTTTTCATTCGGGACAAACCAAGATTGATACCACTTCGCCCCGCCTGCTCCAGATAATTTCTCGCCTCGATTACATTCATCATACAATTCATGTTTTCTCTCTCCTATTATCCCTTGATTCTCATAGTCTTCTTAAAACCGGTTTTTGGTTGAAACAACTTCTTATACTTCTTCTTTTTAGACTTTGGAACCTTTATTACAGCCTTTTTGTTAATCTTCTTAATCGCATTCTTTCCAACCTTCTTAAGCTTTTTGGTCTTAATAGTAATCTTCTTAAGCTTCTTCAAGCCATAAAATGCCTTAGCGTTGATTTCCGTTACTTTGTATTTCTTCCCACGGATAGTAACCCTGGCAGGAATCACTACTGACTTAGGATTCTTAGCTGTAGGTTTCACATAAGAGACTGTATTTTTAGTAAGTATTTTGTACTTAGCCTTTCCGGTACTTTCCTTAACAGTGTCGCCAATCTTAGGTGTGTTTTCTTTATGCGCCGGTGTTACTGCAGGTGTTGACGACGCTGTCGTCGGTGTCGGTGTTACTGTTTCTGTAGGCGTTGGTGCTTCTGTAGGTGTCGGTGTAGGCGTCGGTGTCGGAGTCTCCTTTTCCGGAAAATACGGCTTAATTGATGTGACTATAAATCCGTCATCAGTCCCCCCGCGATCGGATACAAATCCAAGTATAAAACCTTCTCCAATCACTCTTATCGTCTTGCCAACAAATGTAGTCTCCTCGTCCACATTATCTTTATTACCGGTATATCTACCTATAAGATTTCCCTCAAGATCATAGAGATATAACCAGTCATACCCATCCTCGATAGAACTTTTCTTGGAGAAAGATATATCTACATAATCCGCACCCTCTCTCTTATATATCCAATAGATTCTTTCTGAATTATCATAATTAATATGGGATATATCATCTTCTGTGAGTTCTGCAGGATCTATATCTCCATTTCCATATGCATTAAATACCTTTTCATCAAATGTTTTAAACTCTTCAGGCACTTCTTTATTTTTTATAATCGTTAAATAAATAGTCAAAAGAACCGTATCCGTACCCGGAAGTTTAATTTTGATTTCCGTTTCCCCGTTCTCACTTAAAGAATTGATATAGAATCTATCGCTTGCTACTTGAACATCAATCAGATCTTTGTCATATTCAAACTCAAAGGACTGAGAGGCATCCCAAGGAAGCTTATCAAAATAGATCGTCTTTATCTCTAAATAATTGCAATTAAGAGACACGGAATCTTCTTGGATCAGAGTCTTTTTATTATCATCTAACAAATAGAATCTTCCACCAGTCAACTCCTTAAAACCAACATCGACATTAGCCACTGCCTTCACATCTAAGTCAGGATTAGCCGTAAATACTGTAATATCCGTTTTGCCATCCGCATATCCATATACCGTTCCTCTCGCATCAACATCTGCTATAGAACTTGTATCTTCTCTTAAGATTATGGTTGATTGGTCATCTATTGTGTTATTT
>CAMVIN010000073.1 GCA_947167565.1 uncultured Clostridia bacterium
TACCGTTAATCCCCGTCACTTTTGTAAGTGAAAGTTCCCGGATATCCCGACTGATTGTCGCCTGTGTTACCTGAAATCCAGCTTCCACAAGACGATTTGCCAACTCTTCCTGAGTCTCTATTTCATACTGGCTGATTAATTCCAGTATCTTACTTTGTCTTGTTCGCTTCAAATCATCGCCCCTAATCCCGATTCAACTTACTTCGCATCTTATCAAAGAAACTGACATCTCCAAGGCAAACCATATCAAAGGTCGCCTCCGCTCTCTCAATCCAAATAACATCCCCTGTCGATAAGGTCCAGAGCATACGTCCGTCTCCCCGTATCGCCGCATCATCCGTGTAGTGTTCTTTGGTTCTCCCCACTTCAATCCGAAGTTTGGAATCTGCTGAAACAATAAGACTTCTTTTATTTAGTGAGTGTGGACAAATCGGCGTAATCACCATCGCCTCCATCCCCGGCTCAAGCACAGGTCCTCCCGCCGACAAATTATATGCTGTTGAACCGGTCGGTGTCGCCACAAGAATTCCATCTGCCACATAAGTATCCATAAGATTATCATTGACAAAAACTCTTGTCGTAATCATTCGTCCGAAATCCTGCTTGCCAATAATAAACTCATTGACAGCAAGTCCAATCGCTTCTCCGTTGGAATGTCTTTGCAATTTACCAGTCAGAGCCATGCGCTGTTCAACCTCATATTGTCCCTTGAGAATACAATCAAGAGTTTCCTGTATTCGCGGTCTTTCCACCTCTGTGAGAAACCCAAGCGTCCCAAAATTCACACCGAGAATCGGTACTTCCTTCCCGGCGAACACCTTTGCCGCCTGTAGAACGGAGCCATCTCCGCCGAGAACAATCACCATATCTGCCCAATCTGCATCTGCGATATTTGACGAAGTCTCTACTATTTTAACACATTTATCGTGAATTTCCAAATATCTTTTTATTTCACCGGATGTTTCGTTATTAGAATCCTTCTCACTGTCTGTTAAAATCAAAAAATTTTGATTCTCCATATCTGCCCCTCATTCTTCCTTCACTGCAGAAATTTTGCCTTTAACATCATACCATGTTTTCTTTCTTGTGACAAGATGTCGTTTTGCGCCCATTTTTTCGTTTTATGACTAAACAAGCGTCTCATGCGCCCGTTCAACCAGTTCCTTTATCTCCTGCCGCACCGAATCACCTACAACAGCCGGCTCGCGTTCATCATTTTCCATATACAAAAGATATTCAATATTTCCCTCCGGACCGCGAATCGGCGAATATTCCATGCCGAGAACACGAAACCCTAATGAAAGGGCATAATTTGTCACCATCTCTATCACTTCTTCATGAACCCGCTTATCTCTGACAACACCTTTCTTCCCTACTTTCTCCCGCCCCGCCTCAAACTGCGGCTTAATCAGACAGACAATCTGCGCCTTTTCGCTCATTAATGCCTTAACCGGAGTGAGTACTTTCGTAAGAGAGATAAATGCCACGTCTATAGACACAAAATCCACCGGTTCACCGATATCTTCCGGCTCCACATAGCGAATATTTGTTTTTTCCATGGAACACACGCGCTCATCCTGACGAAGTTTCCACGCCAACTGGTTCGTTCCAACGTCTATCGCATAAACATATCTTGCACCGTTCTGCAGCATACAATCCGTAAATCCTCCGGTCGATGAACCAACATCCATACATGTCTTCTCCGTCAAATCAATCGGAAAGCACTCTATCGCCCTCTCTAATTTATAACCGCCCCGGCTCACATATTTCATCTTTTTCCCGCGGACTTCAATGCTTGCAGAAACAGGAAAAGACGAACCTGCTTTGTCCTCGCGCCGGCCGTCCACAAAGACCTCTCCTGCCATAATAACTGCCTTCGCCTTTTCTCTTGACTCTGCCAGTCCGCGCTGAACTAGCAGAACATCTAACCGCTCTTTTTTTTCTTTCTGCTCTTTCACCAAATTACTCCTTTTCACAATATGTCACTTTTCCGGATATTCTATTTCTGTGTCAAAACACTTTTAATTCTTGCTGCCACAGAGACAGCATCCATGCCATATTTATCATACAATTCTTCCGGAGAACCATGTTCGATATAGGTATCCGGCAAACAAATCGGAATAACGCTCTTTCCCTCAATTCTTTCCTGTTCCAAAAAAGCCTGAATCCGCTGTGAAAAACCACCACTATACACATTATCTTCCATTGTAACAAGATAGGAATATGTCTTTGCCAGTTTTCTCACAAGTTCTTCGTCAAAAGGCTTCACAAAACGCATATTAACAATAGTTGCCCCAAAGCCATCATGAAGCAGCATTTCTCTTGCCAAAAGCGCTGTCTTAACCATATCACCAACAGCGAGAATCAAAATACTCTGACTACTATCTCTTGTAAGAATCTCCGCTTTCCCAAAGGCAAGTGTCTCATGGCAAAATTTTTCAGCAGATTCTCGCGGATGTTCCAAGGACTGTTCCTTCTCTTCCTTATATTTTGCATAAGAGAACACCTCCCCTCTCGGATACCGTATGGCAACCGGAGAATCCATCTCATCAAAAGCATAGTTCAGCATATTCTTTAATTCTTCCCCGTCCATCGGAGAAAGTATCGTAAGATTCGGAATTGTTGACAGAAAAGAAATGTCAAAAATCCCCTGATGAGTCTCACCATCTCTTCCCACAATTCCACTTCGATCCACTGTAAAAATAACCGGCTGTCGATTCAAACAGACATCATGCAAAATCTGGTCATAAGCGCGCTGCAAAAAGGTGGAATACAACGAAATAACCGGTCGCATTCCCCCTGCTGCCAGTCCGGCGGCAAAAGTCACAGCATGCTCCTCTGCAATCCCGACATCAAATGCCCGTTCCGGATATTTCTTAGCAAACCCTGTCACACCGGTACCATCAGGCATTGCCGCACAGACTGAGACAAGGCTCTCCTCAGTCTCACCTTTTTCTAACAGCCATTTTCCGAACACATCCGTATAGGTATCCGCAGAATCAGTCATTGGCGCCCCGGTCTTTAGATTAAAAGATGTCACACCATGGAATAAATCCGGACGCTCTTCTGCCGGCCGATATCCCTTCCCTTTTTTGGTCATTACATGGACAAGTACCGGCTGGTCATGTATTTTTGAGGCCGTGTTAAACGCCGTTACCATTGCATTAATATTATGACCGTCTACCGGTCCAATATAAATAAGTCCCATATTTTCAAAAAGCATTCCCGGAATCAGAAAATTTTTCAGCGAATCTTTCGTCGTCTTAATTCGCTTGGCAATGGGTTGTCCCACATTCGGAATTTTGTCGAGAGCATTTTCAACATTGTTTTTTAAATCCCGGTATTTCTCATTTGTTCGGATTTTACCGAGATAATTGGACATTCCACCCACATTGCGTGCGATTGACATCTTATTGTCATTCAATACCACAACAATGTTTGACTGCATCTGAGCCGCATTATTAAGAGCTTCAAATGCCATACCGCCCGTCAACGCCCCATCACCAATCACTGCAAACACCTTCTCATTGCCTCCGCGCAAATCTCTCGCCTTTGCAAGCCCCAGGGCAACGGAAATCGACGTTGAACTGTGTCCGGTATCAAAGGTGTCGGCAGGATTCTCTTTCACTTTAGGAAATCCACTTATTCCACCATGACGACGCAGCGTGTCAAACACATCCGCCCTTCCGGTCAGAAGTTTGTGTACATATGCCTGATGCCCAACATCCCAGACCAGCTTGTCCGCCGGAAAGTCAAGACACAAGTGTAACGCCATTGTCAGTTCCACCGCCCCGAGATTGGAGGCAAGATGGCCTCCTGTACGACTAATACTTCGCACAAGTTTGACACGAATTTCTTTTGCCAGTTCTCTGTAATCCTCCGGTGCTATATTTTTTATATCATTTTCTTTTACAATCTGATTCAGTAATCTCGCCACTGTTTTTTCCTCAATTTTTTATTTTTCCCTGTCCACAAGAGACATCATAAGTTCACACAAAAATTCTCTGGCCTCTTCATTTTTCACAGTTATTCCCCGAAGACGCGAAATCCCTCTCTCCGTATATTCTGTCACCTTATTGCGACTTGCATCAATACCAAAGAAAAACGCCCAGGTCGTCTTCTGGTTTTTCTCATCACTATGAACCGGCTTTCCGATTATTTTCTCGTCACCAACAATATCCAGTATATCATCCTGAATTTGAAAGGCAAGTCCTATATCTGTGCCGACGGACTCTATGGTCTTTACCTCTTCCTCTGAAGCCCCTGCGAGTACAGCACCAATCATCAGACTCGCCTCAATCAGAGCGGACGTTTTATTCTTATGGACAAACAAGAGCGTCTGTTCATCGACAAAACTGCCATCCTGCTCCACATCTACAACTTGTCCGCCAACCATGCCATATACCCCTGCTTTTTTTCCTAAAATTCTCAATGCTCCTGCAATGTAATTCTTGTCAGTTTTACTGTCAAAAGCGCCAAATGCCGTCTCATACGCCGCATTAAGCAACGCATCACCTGTGAGAATTCCCATTGCCTCACCGTACTTCTTGTGCGTTGTCAGCTTCCCTCTCCGATAATCGTCATTATCCATTGCCGGAAGGTCATCATGCACAAGAGAATACGTGTGAATCATCTCCATAGCCATCATAAATGGCCGAATCACCTCTTCATCGTTGCCCCCAAACATTTCATAAACAGTCTGCATAAACATAGGGCGAAGCCTCTTACCCCCGGCAAGGATACTGTAATTCATCGCCTCAAATACCGTTTTTTGATACCCCTCTTCTTTTGGCATAAACTGCTCGAATCCTGCTTCAATATTTTTTACTCTTCCGTCAAACAGTTCCCTATCCATTCTGCTCCTCCTCATTCATAAGAACTTGGAGTTTTTTTTCAACCCTGTCAATTGCCTCGTTTCCCTTTTTGATGTATTCCATCCCCTCAGAAAAACACTGGTATGACTCCTCTAAAGAGAGTTTCTCCTGCTCCATCTTTCTGACACGCTTCTCCAGTTCATCCATTATCTTTTCCAGTTCCATGCTTTACCTCACTCACAACTGCGTCGATTATTCCATCCGCCAATGTCAAGCTAATGAAATCCCCCGCATCTACTTTGTTCACTGAATCTATCATATTTCTCTTCTCATCGCTCACATACGCATAACCACTCTGCAGTTTTTTCAAAGGACTCAATGCATCCAGCCGTCCGGCCAAAAGCGCAAACGCATGCTTTTTATCCCTAATTTGTTTTTCTATTAAAAAGGACAATTTATCCTCTAAATCCGCAATTCTCTGCCGCTGTTCGCGAATCTGGTTTTCCGGACTCTGCACCTTAAACTGTCTCTCATACAGTTCCAAACGGTCTCTCATTTCCTCTATTCTGTAAAGAATATTTCTTGCCATACGATCTTTATAATCATATATGCGATCCAACACTCGATACACATCATAAACAGCCATCTCTGCTGCCTTCGTTGGAGTCGGTGCTCTCATATCTGCCACAAAATCAGAAATTGAGAAATCACCTTCGTGACCGACTGCAGAAATCACAGGCGTCCGGCAATCGTAAATCGCATGAGCCACAATCTCTTCATTAAATGCCCATAAATCCTCTGCTGAACCGCCGCCTCTTCCGACAATAATCACATCTACTTTCGCAAATTCATCCAGGTAACGGATTCCCTCGACAATGGTCTGTGCCGCACCCTCCCCCTGAACTTTAGCAGGATATAGAATCATCTGGGTATATGGATTCTTCTCCCTTGCCACCTTCATAATATCCTGTATCGCCTGCCCTCCTTCTGCAGTCACAATTCCGATGCGACGGGCATATTTAGGAATAGGCAATTTGCGATCATCGTCAAAATAACCGAGATTCTGAAGTCTCTTCTTTAATTTTTCAAATTGTTCCGCCAGCCTTCCGTCACCCGCCAGCGTAATTTTCTTTGCATATAACTGATATTTTCCGCCCTGCTCATAAACCGATATCGTTCCGCCGACAATGACCTCTTTGCCGTCCTCCAAGGTAAAATCAAGACCTCTCCGGTCACCACGGAACATCACACACGAAAGTTGTGAGCCCGCATCCTTGATTGTAAAATAAATATGCCCGGAACTATGATATTTGCAATTGGATATCTCTCCTTTTACAAATACAACGGACAGGGCATATTCGTTTGCGAACATATTCTTAATATACTGGTTTATCGAAGAGACGGTGTATATTTGTTTATTCATTTACTATCTTTCCTAATATTCCGTTGACAAAAACAGGACCATTATCCTCGCCATATTCTTTGGCAAGTTCGACTGCTTCATTGACCGCCACACCAACCGGAACACTATCATCATACAGTGCTTCGTATACGGCAACACGCAAAACAGCAAGTTCTGCTTTCGCAATCCGATCTATCTTCCAGCCCTTTGAATTCTCTGAAATCTTCTCATCAATCTCATTCAAATGCTCAAGTAGTTTTGTCGTCTTATCAACAATCTCTTGTCTCTCTTCCTCGGTGATTGACTGCTCAGCCAGATAAATATCCCGTTGTGCAACAAACTCATCCTCCGGGTAAAATTCATTCTGGAACAAGAGCGAAAAGACAATCTCCCGCATCTCATGTCGTGTCATTTTTCTCTCCATTCAGTTATAGTATATCTTACTGTTCCGGCTCAAGGCTCACACCGGCTATACGAACATTGACCGTCTCAACATCTAAACCTGTCATCGCATTAATTGCCTGTGAAACTTTTTCCTGAACCTTTGCCGATGTCTTTGGTATGCTGTAACCATATTTCATGTTGATGGCGATATCGACGCTGACTTCGCCTCCGTCCACGCTCACTTTGACTCCCTTGGACAAATTCTTCATGCCGAGTTTATCTGCAATCTCGTTGGTAATACCGCCAGCCATGGACTCCACGCCCTCAACTTCACTCGCAGAAATACCAGCAATACTGGATACAACCTCATTCGCAATCTGTACTTCTCCGATATCTGAATGCTCCTCAAATAACTCCTGACTCTTATCTGCCATAATCTTGGTACCTCCTGTTTATTTAAATACCCATTACTGTTATAATAAATAATTGCTTTCTCTTTAGTATAACAGATTTATTTCGATTTGCCAACAGGAGAAATTACAATTTTATCCGCACTCACTCCCGTTTTCCTTTTTACTATATCTGCAATCTGTACAATCTGCTGCTCTGTCAGGTTTTCTGCGTTGACAACTACATCTACGCTCTCATCCAAAATCGTGACAACAACCTCGTTAAATCCCTTGGACGCAAGAAGTGTTTCCGTTGCCGTCTCCATCTCGCTCACATTTGTCATTTTCATGATTTCATTCATTGCCTTTTCTTTTTGCTCACTGCTTGTATTCTCATTGTTTACCAATTCGGTAAGCGTCTCCTTATTTTTAGCCCTGGTCTGCTCTCTGGACAATTTTGCCTCTTCAAAATAATTTCCGGGAACCATATTACTTACAAGAACAGCCTCCCCTGCATTGTCTCTGGATGCCACATCATCTGTTTTTGTACTGTCCGAGGAAGCCATCGTTTCTTTCACTTCTTTGTCTTCCTCAACCGCATCAACAGCTGACACACTTGCCCCTGTCACAGAATCGTCTTCATCGAGTACAATATCCTCATCTGAAATGTCCGCCACCTCACTGTCTGTCACTGAGTCATCCGACGCCGTCATTTGGTACTCATCTTTCTCCGTCATGCTTAAGTAACCCGCCATCGCCACCATGACAACCAGCGCTGTAATAATAATTTGATTTTTACGCAAAAGTTTCTTCACTCCTTTGCCTCCTTACTCTTCATTACTTTTATTTTATGACTCTCTAACTGAAATAATGCACTAACCGCCTCAGTTATTTCTCTTTTTACCGCCATATTGTCACCGCCATCACAGACTACCGCCACACCGGCAACTCGTGGCTCCTCATCCTCTTCATTTCTCAAGTTCAGCATAACCTGTACTTTTCCGACTCCCTCAACCTGTCCAAGTAATTTCATTAGTTCAGTTCTCATCTGTTCCCGATATTCTTCCTCCTCTGTAAATTCCACCTGCTCTTCCGATGTACTTTTGGTCGTGCCGGCGTCCATGCCCCCACAGGACAGAAAGAGCAGAACAATTCCGCATAAAATAATAGCTCCTAGCCGGAAAGGTCCCATTCTGTGAAGTATTTGTCTAAAATCTTCTCTTTTCTTTTCCCAGCTAATTCCCGGTCTGCTCTCCATATTCCTCACCTCCCTTCTTAAACATTTCATCTTCCATATGTTCTTCTAATAATCTCATCCTTTCCTCCTGAAGTCTAACCTGTTCCTCTACAGACAAATCCTGCCCCGGAGCACGTAGTGTCACACCTTCATGAATGATTTTCCACACCGGTGAAAGAACCATTATCATGACGATAATTCCGACTGCATACCGGATATATTTTTTATACTCACTATCTGAAAAAAGATTGATAAGCATTGTTGCAACAAGTAAAAACATCGCAACATTTTTTACCAAAGATACTATCTGCTGCATACGTTACCTCTTACACTCACTAGGACAATTATAATAGAAAAAACAAATAGTAATGCCCCCGCCAATACATATTCTATCAGCAGTTTTCCACTATCCGCCGCCACCTGTAACGCCGTCACCATTTTTCTGTCACTGACCGGCTGAAGAACTGCGCCACCAACCCGGCTCATAATCATAAATACAAAAATTTTTAACAGCGGATAGAGACAAATCAGACCAATACAGACTACACCCCCAATTCCCACAGCACTCTTTAGCAAAAGACCACTTCCTGCCACTGTATCTGCAATACTCCCCGCCGTGTTCCCGACACCGGGCAGCCCCTTTGCCATCTGCCACATAGTGTTGTTTTTCAATTGATCCATGACCGGCAATAGAAGTCCCTGCAGCCCCTGATATCCAATGAGAATTCCAAACAACAGTTTTGCGCACCAGCCGAGGAAGCTCTTTATCAGTCCTGCCAGTTTTGAAAAATGATTGTCCGTCAGCGGATTCAGCATGCCAATCGTAAAAAAAATCTGTACTCCGGGCAAGAGTACCTTCAACATAAATGTCTCAAGAAAACTCATCGCAATCAGCATCGTCTCATAGTAGGCGAGAGAAGTCCCCATACCACCGCCGATACCAAGTGCCAATGAAAAAGAAGGAATCAACGCCCGCATAAACAAGAGCAGATTCGACAATACTTCTCCGGAAACTTCATAGACAGCAAAAAAACCTGCTGCCATCGTCGCAAACAAAACAAGATAAGTGATATAGATTCCGGTTTCACTCAGACTCCGATCACCAATTGTTCCAGAAAAATTCACAAAAATCCCTGCAAGAATCCCCAATGCCAGAATATAAAAAAATGTATCCTTCTGTTCATTCAACTGCCTCTCCAACTGTGATACCGCTCTTTTTACAATTTCTTTCATCGAAAACTTATTTTTTCCCTTCACAATACCATTCACATACTCTTTTATAGAAAAATCACTGTTTCCTTCTTGCATCTGTTCAAACGCTTTTTCCGCTTCATCCAGAGAAATACTGTCCTTCCACTCTTTCGCCTGAACTTCCACCGGGTAAAGAAACGAAAGAAGAAAAACAACAAAAATCGTGTTCAAAAAGATTTTACTTTTCATGCTAACATCCCCCCAATTGTTTCAATGAGAGTCCGCAGTACCGGCACACTGACAAGAAGCATACTGACCTTTCCAAAAAACGCAATTTGTCCGGCAATTGTGGATTGTCCAACATCCCTGCTCACACTCACTGCCAATTGGCTGAGCCAGGCAATTCCAACCATTTTCAAGAGAATACTGATGTATTCGTGATTCATTCCAATACTCTCTTCAAACGAATGCACGGTCTCTATCATAGCCTTGATTTTCCCAAGACTAAACGAAAAAATGAGCAGTCCTGCGCAAAAGGCAATAAGGATGCCATACTCCTTTCTCACACTCCCCGCCGCCATAGATAAAAAAATCGCCACGACTCCAATCAGAACGACTTTCACCATATACTCTCGCCTCCCCAAAAAAATGCAACGACACAATTAAATCTGAAAAAGTTCTTCCACTGTATCAAACAATTCTGTGATATAGGGAATAACCCAGAACAGAACAAGAATCAATCCCGACAAACTCACAAGGAATGCCTGTTCTTCCCTCCCTGATTGCTTGAGTACCTGATTGAGAATTGTTACAAGAATCCCCACAAGTGCTATTTTAAATAATAATGTAATTTCCATGGTACCCCTCACTTTTATAAAAAAAGAAGACAAATCATCAGTCCGCTTATCACACCGAGTATCGGATACAGTCTTGTTCTTTTTTCTTTTTCTCTCTCCCACGACCGGATGCTCTGATCCAGCCTGCTCTGATAGAGTTTTAACGCCTGAAGCTGCATATCAACATCAAGGTAACCAAGCGTATTCCCCAGTTCTTCCAGTTCGTGCCTGTCCTCGGTTCCCAGTTCCCGCTCACGAAACATTTTTTCTATTGCCCCACTCCAAATTTCTGAAAATTCTCCCGTACCGCTCTCTAATTTTCCGGACACCTCATCAAAAAAAACCGACACGCGCCCGCTCGTCCGCTTTGCCATCTCGCAAAACGCATCTGGAAGCGGTGTGCGTCCATAAGAAATTTCCCCTTCAAGAATGCCGATTCCCTTTTGAAAAGTCAAAAGATTCCGGCTTTTTCTGAGATATAGCGCGCGATGCCACAAACCAATTAAAATGCAGCCACTCATAACAAATAGCATTCCAAGTCCTCTCACGGATCAACCACCTCCCCTCTGCCGTCATAAATTGCCTGAATCCAGTTGGACAAATCCTTTCCGAGCAAAATAATCCGCTCAAACATTCCAGAACTTAGAATTCTGGCAACCGCATTCTTTTCATAGAGGTGTCTCAACGAACTTCCATGTACTGTCGCCAGCAAACCACAACCACTGGTCAATGCCATAGAAAGTGCATCGAAATCTCTATCTTCCCCGATTTCGTCCACCGCAATAATTTCCGGTGCCATCGACCGAAGCATCATTGGAATTCCCTCTGCTTTTCCACAAGCATCCAGCACATCACAGTGCTGTCCTACATCTTTTCCGGGAATCCCTTGATAACAGCCGGCAATCTCTGAACGCTCATCAATCACAGCCACCGTCATCGCCTGTGCATATCTGCTTCCATCGGCCAGATTTCTCACAAAATCGCGAAGTAATGTTGTCTTTCCGGCACCCGGCGGTGATACAATCAATGTGGACAAAAACCGGCCTTTTTCAAAAAGATAAGGAAGAACATTGTCCGAACACCCCCTTCGCTCGTGACACACTCTTACATTGAGAAATGAAATACTGCGCATCGTCTTTACTGTATTCCCTTCCATTATCACTTTGCCCGCCACCCCAATTCTATGTCCGCCCGGAATCGTGAGATATCCTTTTTTTATCTCCTCCTCAAATGCATATAGTGAATATCTGCTTATGTACTCTAACACTTCCCTGAATTCCCTCTGAGAAACAACTTTTCCTCCCTGCTCCGGCTCTACTTTTTTTCTTCCTTGTACGAGAACAATACTCTTTCCACACCGGAGTCTTATTTCCTGTAAATTTTCCCAATCCGGTACTGCCCACAAAAGCACCCGCTGAAGACGTTCCGGAAAGATTGATAACAGTTCTTCCTTAATCAAGAGAATCCCTCCCTGTTCCTGTTGTCTGTGCTTGTCTCTTGATACATATATATGCCTGTCCGGAAAGAATATTCCTTAAAAAAATATAATAACCATATAAAAAAAGCGGATGCCTTATACTGGACAAATCCGCTATTTGATTCTATAACTATATATCTTTAATTTTTTCTTACAGCAACAAACACCCCATCCTCTTGTCTATCATTTTGATATAAAACTCGCATCTAATATCAGATAGACCAGGTGTTTCAGATACAACTTTTTCGATTATTTTTTTGTCATACCGTTCTTTCAACTTGTCAACGGATGATAAAACCCTCGCATCGCTTTTTGCAAAATCGGATTGCATAAAACTGTGGTATGTCATTCTTTGCCCTTTCACCTCAAACGCAGGTTTAGGAAAGTCATAGATTCTCGAGTGGAGCATTTCTTCGTCACATAGTACTTTTTCCATTCCGCTATCATTGAGCATTGGATAAAGGCAGGCACCGCAATCATATATAGGAGCAAGTTTAACCACTTCCTGTTCATCACTGTAAAGGTAACCCCAGTTTCCAGTATGTCTGTCAAAGTTTCCAAGCAAAACGTCCAACATAAAAATATCCCAGAATTGTGTTAAAGAAATCTCAGGATCTATATCAACTCTGTCACGGTCTTTAGAAAGTGCTTTGACCACATCAAATATATCAGGATATCTCGTATTTTCAAAATCAACAGAAAAAGAACTTTTATACTTTTCAAACTCGTTGAGTTCAAATCCACCCGTGCAAAAGTCCTTGCATGCTACTGTTTCTTTTCCTTTATATGTTCCCAATAGTGTCTCTTGTGCATCATATCCCAACTCATTTATGATATGACACGAGATATATTCAGAAAAAACATTGTTTCTATACGAAGAATTTAATTCATTTCTTTTATCCGGAGCTATCCTATCCGGAAACTTAAGCATATATCTGGATTCCTCAAAGAATACAGACTCTTTTCTATCACTCCCACCGAACTGCTTACGACTTCTCTTACAATCAGAAAAATCATAATACTTATCCATTCTTCTCAGTCTCCCTTCTCTCAAGTTCATCTAACACATCAAAAACATAGTAACTTCTCAGTTCCTTTGCCTTTACCGAGTCAATAAGTCCCCAACTCTCAGACATATTGATATCCCCCAGCACCTGAGCAAGTTCACAATCTATTAGCTCCTTCCCCATGTCTATAGCAACAATCAAATTGTTGATACTTTCATCAAGTTCAGTCGGCAATCCCTGATACTTTTTCAGATGCATCACATGGGCAGTATCCATCTTTCTATATAACTCATCCATAGTCAGCGCCATATACCGAGAAAGACGTGATAGCGTTCTAACGCTTGCATTGTTAATATCTGTCTTGCCGGTTACAAGATCAGACAGCGTTGTATATGGGATACCAGCTTCCTTACTTACTTTGTAAACTGATACGCCTTTTAATTTAAATTCGTCTTGCAGTCCCATGCTTCACTCCCCCTGTTTTGTATAACGGTATTCCGTGATATGTTGATTGTAACACAAGATCCTTTGTTAATCAAGCACTTAACGATTATTGAATATTGAAATTTTTCCCAAAATCTTATATAATCAGGTTACATATCAAAGAAGAAACTGGAGGAAACCCCATGGAATACGGATTAATTGGAGAAAAGTTAGGACACAGTGCGTCCAAAGAAATACATGAGATGCTGACAGATTACACATATGAGCCACACCCTCTGAGCAGGGAAGAATTTGCTCCGTTTATGGAAGCGAAGGACTTTCGCGCCATCAACGTGACCATCCCTTACAAACAGGATGTTATTCCTTATCTTGCCCACATAGATAACGCAGCCAAAGCTATCGGCGCTGTCAATACCATTGTCAACCGTGGCGGAGAACTCTACGGCTACAACACCGATATGCCGGGATTTATCTATATGGTAAAAAAGAACGGAATTGATATGAAAGACAAAAAAGTCGTTGTACTCGGGAATGGCGGTGCCTCTCAGGCAATTCAGGCCGGAATAAGTGAACTTTGTGCATCCGAGATGATTGTTGTTGGAAACCGCACGATGAAAGAAGGCATGGTGACCTACGAAGAGTGTTTTGAAAAACATGCAGACGCTCAGATTGTCGTCAATACAAGTCCTGTCGGCATGTTCCCAAACACAGATGCTTCGCCGGTTGACCTGACTCATTTTCCAAAATGTGAAGCCGTTATTGACATTATTGCTAACCCGCTGACAACAAAACTTGTCGCTCAGGCAAGAGAACTCGGTATGACTGGTATAACCGGTCTTGAGATGCTGGTAGCTCAGGCCAAATACGCCGCCGAGATTTTCCTTGACACAAAGATTCCGGACGAGCGGATTGATGAGGTGTACAGAGAAATTCGGAAACA
>CAMVIN010000074.1 GCA_947167565.1 uncultured Clostridia bacterium
GTGTATTTCTTCTTAGTAAGTGTAAGTTTCTTGACATTACTATACTTTGTATTCTTTATACCTACAAGATGAGCCACCGTACTCTTTCCAAGATTAACCTTCTTACCGTCAATAATCTTATATGGCACTACATATACACAGAATTGCTTCTTCTGATTAATCTTCTTGCCGTTTATCTTAGTTATGGTCGTCTTGGTTGTGGTATTCTTCTTAATAGTCTTTACCGGCTTTGTTGCTTTCCTACCACAGTACCGGGCATATATGAAATATCCGTCTGCTGATGCCGACTTCTTCCACTTAACTGTGAATTTCTTGCCCTTTTGGGTAACTGTTACCTGTTCATTCATGGCTGCCTGTGCTTCTGCCTTTGCTACTTTTTCTTCAGCTGCTTTCTTCTCTGCGGCTACCTTCTCTGCTTCTGCTGCTATTGCCTTGTCTTCTGCTTTTTTCTGAGCAGCCTCTGCTACTGCCTTCGCTGCCTCTGCTGCTACCGCTTTGTCTTCTGCTTCTTTCCGGGCTGCCTCTGCTGTTGCCTGCGCAGTTTTAGCGACTGTAGCTTCCGCTGCTGCCTGTGCACTACTATTAAGTGCATCAACAACCGTTTCTGCGTTCTCAAGTTTTGAAAGTGTTACATTTGAAATCTTTGCTTTCTGATCGGTTGTCAGTTCATTATACGCTTTTCTTGCTGCAACAACGGCATCCTTATCAGATGCTGTCACTTTCGCCGGCAAAGCATTGATTGCATCGGTTACATCATCTGCTGCTTCTCTATCTGCATAGCTGTATGTATAGGTCGTATCAGTTTCGATTTCTGTATCTGGTTCTGGTTCTACATTCCAGCTTCCCACTTTATAACCATCGAACGGCTTATCTCCAACTTGAGGTATCTGATCAGCCGCAAGCCTTAAAACGTTTCCTTCCAGCCCTGTCAGTTCAACTATCTTGTCCGCTTTCGCGGCATCCCCTTCGCCTTCGTTCCACAATCCGTTCACTACCTTGAATGTGACCGTTTTTTTGACGTTCTGAGCAATCGTTGTCTTCACCCACTTCTGATCGTGTTTATCTGCGAATGTTGCGGTGACATCTGTGGCACTTTCTTCGTCATCTCCCGCAAGAACCTTGATGTTTTTGCCCAGAAATACGAATCCATGGTCATTTTTGCCAGCGCCGGCGCCAATAGCTACAGCCCCCGTTCCGGCCATTGCCTCCAGTGTTCCACCGTAGATTCCTACAATACCGCCCGTATAATTGTTTCTACCACCAATGGCTGCCGCATTCTCACCACCGGTAATCCGAATATCTCCACCATAGATATTGACTGAACCACATGCATAGTTACTATTGCCAATGCCCGAATAACCAGAAGTTCCACCGGCAATCAATTTACCCATTTTATCCCCTGTACTCTTTGCATATATATTGAGCACACCGTTTGATGCGCCTTTGTTCTCTACCACAAACCCCTGTGCCGCATTCAGACTGGCATCATCACACAGAATCAGATTAACCTTTCCGTTGACAGTCACCCTTTTAGATATCTCATATTCCTTATCTACCACATACCATCCCTCATCTAAGGTAACACTATAAGCCGAAAGATCTACTGCACCTAATAACGCATAGGAATCTGTTATCCTTTCCGTGCCATCTGCATCAAGGTAGGTAAACGGCTCTATATTTGCAATTTTCAGTTCGTCACCATCTGCCTTTACAGCAAACCCATCCTTCTCCGAAGCAAACTTCGTTGCATAGTCCGAAGCCTTTACTCCTTCTTTACTCTGCGTGAACACTCCACCGCTTAATGATTCCATATCAATACTGATCGGTTTTGTATTGGTCATTTCCCCGGCAATCGTAATCCGGCCACCATCCAAATAAACATTTTTGATCCTTGGACTCTCACTGGTAGAAACACCTACATTGTCGTAAATTTCTGCACCATTGGATAATTCAAAATCGCCACCATTTGATTTTCCGTAATGCTTCCGCCAGTCATTTTAAACACGCCACCACTACTAACATATACACCTCCTCCGTAAGCGTTGTAACCGTTGATGGTATTCCCTTTAATACTCCCGCCATTCATCTCAAACGTGCAATTGCTACCGACATACACACCGCCTCCGTAATTCGCGCTGCAATTATTGCCGTTAATACTTCCTCCGTTCATAATGAAACTACTGCCAGAATCCAGTCTCACGCCAGCTCCTGAGTTATTCCAACTATTATTTTGTATGGAGCCACCCTCCATTTTAAAAGTTCCACCTCTAATAGTCACCGCACCCCAGGTACATTCTGCTACAGAACCTCCATACATATTCAGAGTTCCGTTATTAACAGAAACTCCCAATCCACCATCGGCAGTTATTTTTCCGGCATTTTCATCTTCGTCGAACAAATTTAGCACTGCACCGTTATTTACATTGATAAAATAATCGTAATTAAGATAGCCCTTAATCGTATGCCCATTAAGGCACAGATTGGTCGTACCGGTCGGTGCATTCCATGCAGACATCATAGTGATATCCTTCTCAAGATAGTAATTACCTTCCTCGGATGGGAGACTGTTGGTACTTTCCCATTTTGTGAATGTAATTGTCTGTGCGCTCTCTCCTGTGCCGATAGTGTGGGTGTGTTCAGAACTATCCGCCAACGCTGTTGTATTCACCACAAACAACGATCCCAGCACCATTACAAGGCTGAACAAAATTCCAAAAAAATGCTTTTTCCTCATAAATTGTTTACTCCTTTTCTTTTTTGTTACATGCTACCGTCTGTTGTAGCTCTCCGTCATATTCATCCATCACAAGATATGATACAGATATTTTTTGCCTTACAAACCGTATTGTGTTATCTTTGAGAAATCTCCCAATGTCCGGCTCCCTCTGAGTTAGGGTAGTTGTCACCCGCCTTCTGCCTTGCCGTATTCATTCCTCCTCTCAAACTGTTTTGTATTATTTATATACTACCTATACAACTTTGAAATACACAATATATATCGAATGTTTTCCCGTTTCTTATTATATTTATGCCGAAACAAAAATATTTCTCTATCTGCAATCCCATCAATGTCATGTTCCTGACATATCAATCGGTAGATATTGTACCACTTCAATTATAATTTAAAGGAGAATCTTCCAGCAAAATCCACATAGCGCGGAAAAGGCGCATAAGTTGCCAGACTCCAAATCCCCGAAGATTATATTCCTCGATGAGATTATATTTCTGCTGTATGCTGCGGGCGTCCTCAAACCAGACCTCATGCTGTCTGTCCGCTCTCACATAGCGAAAAAAAGGAGACTGAGCTGTGTCATCAAATTGAATCTCTGCGCTATTTTCAATGGCAATCTGCACTGCTTCGACATTTCCGATTGTGACTGCCCTGCTCACTCCCTGCACATAGGGAAGTGTCCAGTCATAGCCATAGTTGGGAATGCCGAGGTGGATTTTTTCTGAGGATATCTCTGTCAAGGCATACTCCACCACCTGCCGGACTTTGTTGATGGGTGCCACCGCCATCGCCGGACCGTAGGTGTAGCCCCACTCATAGGTCATCAGCAGCACATAATCCGCCGCCTGCCCGAGTCCCCTATAATCTTTTCCCTGATACAAGAGGCCCTGCTGGTCAGCAGAAGTTTTCGGCGCAAGCGCAACGCTGACCTCGCGCCCTATGGCGTTCATATTTTCCCGCAGATTCTCTACAAATGTAGTAAACAAATCCCTGTCCTCCGCTAATATGTATTCGAAGTCCACGTCCACCCCCTGATAGTTCTTACCTTCTACTACTGTAGATATGTTCTCGATTAACCTTCTCTTTACTTCCTCATCTCTCACCACTGCACTGATTAACCCATTATTAAACCGTCCATCCTCCCCCAGCGGAGTCAGCACAAGCACCGATGACACCCCCGCCTGCTCTGCCCGCTGAAGCATCCTGTCCTCAGATATCTGTGGCGGCACAAGTTCCCCCTCAGTAGTAAACCCATAGGAAAATACAAACAGGTGAGTGAGAAATGGCAACGTCTGATCCAACACCCACTCACTGATAAAAGGGTAGGCGTAGCCGGTAGAAAAAATCTGCCGCCTCGCCAGAGCGCTCTCTTTCGCCGGGGCAGAATCCTGATTCGGAATGAGAATGGCCTGTCCTACCGCAAGACGGTACGGATAGGGAATCTGGTTGATATACGCAATTTCTGTCACATCTGCTCCGTACTGCTCCGCAATACGGTCAATGGTATCTCCTGATTGAACAACATAAATAGACATAGATAATAAAAATTCCTTTTTTTATTATCCTATGCAGTCCACATATTTTTTATTTCTCCTCTCTCACCCACACCATCATTTCATTTTCTCCCCGGTTTGCCCATGCGTAGTATGGAATAAACGTCAACGCTCTGTTTCCCTCTGCCGTTATCGCCGGAAATTCCTGCCCTGCGATGACAATGGCAGACTCGCTCACCGGCTTTTTCGTATCTACCGTACAACGATACAAATCTTTCCCGTTATCTGCCTCTTCGAGACAGTACACAACCGGTCCTTTCATCAGAGCAACCCTGCCGATATTCTCCCTCACCCGGATATCTGAAATGATAAATCTCGGAACAACAGGAATCCTCAGTGCCACCTCATCTCCCTCACGCCAATCGCCCTCAATATAATAATACCCTTTCTCCGTATGACAGGTCTTGTCGGACGGAACTTTAATCTCATAGTCTTTACTCCATGCAGGAATTCGCACGGCAAGAGTCATTGTCACAGCATCCTTCCCCTTATAGGAAATAGCAATATTTTCTCTCCAAGGATATTCGGATACAATCTCAAACACAGCGGTGTTATCACCGACCTTTTTCTCAATCTGTCCACCGATATACAGATTTACGAACAGACTGTCCTCATTCTCCGAATAGGCATACGTCGGGAGTGAACTCAGAATCCGCGCAAGATTCGGCGGACAGCAGGCACAGCCAAACCATTTTTGACGAACCGGTTTGACGTGAAACTTCCTCTCGTCCCTTTTACACGCCTCCGGCAGAACCTCCAGAGGATTTACATAAAAGAAACTCTTCCCGTCCAGAGCCATCCCGCTCAGCACCGTATTGTATAGTGCCTGTTCCATCACATCCGCGTAATCGCCGTCTGCCTCCACAGAAAGCATGCGGCGCGCCCAGAACATGAGCCCAATCGAAGCACAGGTCTCCGCATAAGCGGTATCGTTCGGCAAATCAAATGGAAATGAAAAAGCTTCTCCGAGATGAGTCGCCCCTACGGCTCCTGTGATGTACATTTTTTCTTTCGTCGCACTGTGCCACAACTTTTTGCACGCCTCCCAGAGCGCCTCGTCCCCGGTAAGCCTTGCCATATCGGCCATGCCGGAGTACAGATAGACCGCTCTCACTGCGTGTCCTACTGCCTCGTCCTGCTCACGCACCGGTTTGTGGGACTGGTGATACTCGTGATTTGTAAAATTATCATGCTCCTCAACTTCCGAAAAATAATACGGCTGCTTTCCTCTCTCATCCAGAAAATACCGGCACAGTTCCTTATATTTTTCCTCTCCCGTCACTTCATACAGGCGCACCAGCGCCATCTCTGCAATCTCGTGTCCCGGATAGCCATGAATTTTTTCCCTGCCTGTGACCGGCGATTCACCATAACCAAAATTGTCCGCAATAAAATCCGCAAACCTCATGGCGGCCTTTAACAGCTTATCCTTGCCTGTCGCCTGATAATATGCAACAGCCCCCTCCGTCAGATGACCAAAACAATACAATTCATGGTGGTCACGCAGGTTGGTAAATATTTTGTCCATACCATTGATTATATAATACGTGTCCAGATATCCGTTCTCCTGCTGGGCAGCACACACAACATCAATCGCCGCATCCGCCACGGCTTCCAGTTCAGCATCCGGGTGATTTACAAGCGAATATGCCACCGCCTCAATCCATTTGGAGAAATCACTGTCCTGAAAAACAAAACCATAAAACTTATCTTCCAAATGGTTCTTGTCCTCCGGCAGAGCCTCAAATCCACGGAAGGTATATTTCGGCTCCTCAAAAGCACTCCCCTTCTCCCGTTTCTCTTTCATCAATTTGCCTGCAATTTTAAAATTACGCATACAGTAACTCGGCGCCGCATCTTCTACACGGTCATTCAAAATCTCCCACTGATACGGAATCACTTCCCTGCGCACCAGTTCCATCTCTCTTTCCCAGAATTCATCCTTTACCCGGAAATTCTCCAGCGCAATCGGTGAACTGTTCTCTCTAATTTCTGATTGTTTCCCCACTATAAGTACCTCCATCCCGGCATCTATTGTCCGTTTTCTTATATCAATCCTAACACCCACACAGCAGAACGTCAATTCGTCAAATGTTTTAAAAAATGTAAAAAGGTTATCCGTTAAGTAATGGAGAAATCCGCCGATATATAAATTGAATATAACAAACAGCCATCTCAGTAATAGCAAGCGACTGTGAAGCGCTGCCGGGCTACGACAACACTCTGGTCTGGCAATGCCGGAATTTCGTAACTTTGAACCGATGACTCATAAGGAGGCCATGAAATGAAAAAAGGCAAAAATGATTAAAGGAGCAGTTAGACGAAACACTAACTGCTCTTTGCTTTTTTATAAAATTTTCCACCACTCCTACCCAAGTGCCACATCCAGCACCATCATCAACACAAAACCAAGGGCAAAAGCAACTGTACCAAGATTGCTATGATCTCCCTCTGACATTTCCGGAATCAATTCCTCTACCACAACATACATCATGGCTCCCGCCGCAAAACTTAAAAAATATGGCATGAGCGGAACAATCTGATGTGCCGCAAATATTGTGAGAAACGCCCCTATCGGCTCTACGACACCGGACATGACACCATAAAAGAATGTCCGCCGCTTACTCATCCCCTCCGCACGCAGCGGCATAGAGACGATTGCTCCTTCCGGAAAATTCTGAATCGCAATACCGAGCGCAAGTGCAAGTGCCCCCGTCTGCGTGATGGTCGTCTGCCCGGACAGCCAGCCCGCATAGACAACACCGACTGCCATTCCTTCCGGAATGTTGTGCAAAGTGACCGCGAGAATCAACTTGGTGGTCCGCTTTAATTTACTTTTGGGTCCCTCCATCGTCTGGTCCATATGCATATGAGGTGTAATCTCATCAATAAGCAGCAAAAATCCCATTCCCAGCAAAAAACCGATTGCCGCCGGAAGAAAAGATAACTTTCCCATCGTCTCTGCCTGCTCAAGAGCCGGCTCCAACAAACTCCAAAACGATGCTGCCACCATAACACCGGCAGCAAAACCGGTCAGCACCTTGCGCACAAGACTACTAATGGCTCCTTTCATAAAAAACACGCAGGCAGCCCCTAACGATGTGCCAAGAAAAGGAATGGTAACACCAATCCAAACATCTATATTCATATTTCCCCCCATTCGCACATATACTCCACTTATCAGCAAAGTCATGTGTTAGTCTAATCTAACCACTACAGGGTAAATTATAACGAAAATTATTTTTTCTGTCAATATATTCAAATCTTTGTCATATTCCACTCTTTTCCCTAATATATTTTATCTGATTAACGTTGGGAGGCAGTTATGCAACCTCTTTTTTCCCTCAATCAATTTCTCTGGGGAGGTCCTATTCTCCTTCTCCTCCTCGGTATTCATCTCTATCATACATGCAAGCTTGGATTTATCCAGCGAAAAATATTTCAGGGAATCCGACTGTCTCTCGGCGTATCTGAGGGCACCGGATTCAGCCGGTTCGGTTCACTCACAACTACACTCGCCGCCACACTCGGAACCGGCAATATTGTAGGTGTTTCCACCGCCGTCTACCTCGGTGGTCCGGGAGCTGTTTTCTGGTGCTGGTTGACCGGTCTGTTCGGCATGGCGACACCCTATGCGGAAACCTATCTCTGTGCAAAATTCCGCTACGAAGACCAGAAGGGAAATCTTCTCAGCGGTCCCATGTATCTTTTAAAAAATCTTTTAAACAAAAGAAAACTGGCTTTTCTCTACAGCATAGCTCTCTGTCTGTCCGCCTTTTTTATCGGCTGCACAACACAGAGCAATGCCATTACCGAAAATTGTTCCCAGATATTTGGAGTCGCTCCCTGGGCAAGTGCCATTGTCACCACTTTTGTCGTAGGATTCATACTGATACAGGGGAAAAATTGGATTGAAAAATTCTCAATGGCAATCGTGCCAAGTATGGCTATTTTTTTCTTCGGAGGCTGTGCGCTCTACCTGATTTTACACTGGCACTATGTCATTCCCGCTCTTGTAAGTATTGGAAAAGGGGCCTTTGGTATCCAACAATTCAGTGGTGGAATGGCAGGCTTTACGCTCGGAAGAGCTGTGCGCTACGGTGTCGCCAGAGGACTGTTTACCAATGAGGCGGGACTGGGAACAGCCGGACTTGTCGCCGGTCACGCCTCCGAAGAACAGCCGGAAAAACAAGCCCTTATTTCCATGAGTGCCTCCTTTTGGGACACGGTCGTTCTCTGCGCCATCACCGGTCTCGTCCTCGTTGCCTATCAACTGGAGTATCCATCCGAATGGCTTCTCTATTCCGCCGGTTCCCTGAGTGCTGCCGCCTTCTCCAAACTTCCTTTTTTCGGAGATGAGATCCTCACTGTCGCCATCGTGAGTTTTGCGATGGCCACCCTCGTCGGCTGGAGTTTCTTCGGCATGCAAGGCTTTCAATTTCTCTTTCACGAAAAAGGAAAGCTAATTTATCTTGCCCTCTATCTGGTTATGATTTTTGTGGGCGGTATTCTGCCGTTGTCGGTCGTGTGGGAATTAACTGATTTTATCAATCTCTTCCTTTTGATTCCCGCTGTCTTCATGCTGATTGGCGCGCGAAAGTATCTCTCACATCCATAACAAAAGAATTCCTTCATTTTTCAGTTGACAGAATATCAGAATTTTGATAAAATATCTATTTGTAAGGCAACTTACGGAATGCTGTTATAGCTCAGGTGGTAGAGCGTCGCCTTGGTAAGGCGGAGGTCACGGGTTCAAATCCCGTTAACAGCTTGATAAAATATTAGAGTGGTGGTAACTATTCAGCATCAAGTAAAAATATGAGAATTTCAGACAGAAAGATTTCTTTCTGGATGGAATTTTTATTTTTTTACTTGGCGGACAAGTGGCGACTTGTGACACCCCTGAAACTGTCATGGGAAATTATCGGCGCGGTCTTAAACTGATTAATAGCAAAAAGCATTTCGGATTATCTCATGAATCTCTGCTTCATCTTCATATATCACTATTTGATATAGATGTAACATTGCAATATGTTGCACTCCAACTCCTGAATATTGGGGGCACACAAAATCTTATTGTTGCTCGGAAATGTACACATCCATTTTCCTTATTAAATTGGGTCAAAAACTTTTTCGTCGAATCCGAATTTATGAATACCTTGCAAGTATTTTCTTATAACACTTCCGTGCAAGATATATTCCGACAGAACAATCAACTGGCAATAGACCAATTCCCGCAACTGGAAACCAAAAAATAGAATTCCTGTCAGCACAAAAGAAATGGCACATTTTTATATAATCCTGCCGTTTCAATGTTGTATACCTTTGTATCAGAAAACTTACCAATCCGATTATTCTACCCACCATATTCGTCTCTAAAAAACAATTTTTTACAGTACATCATGACTCTATTTGTAAATCCCTAATGTTTAATCATTTCCAATCATCAATCAATAGGCACTTAATTTCTTCAAACTGACATAACTGCTTATCGTTCGTAAGAAAGATGTCACAACCTGTAATGTATGCCGTAGCTAATTGAATTGCGTCCATAGACTTGAATCCTTTATATTCAGCCCTGATACTTGCTGCTTTTTTGGCTATTTCCTCCGTCATAATATTCAAATTTATATTACAGTCATTTACAAAATCAAAAAATGCGCTGACCTTTTCCTCATTACCTGTTTGATATGGATAAACAAGATACTCCTCACATGTAATGACTGATGATTCAATAATTTTCTTATTCCTCAAAATATCCTCAAATATCATTTTGGATTTTTGACCATAATTTACATCATCATCAAGAAAATATATAATGGGAGCAGTATCTACAAAAACCTTATTATATTCTGTCATCTGCTCGCAACTCCCTCACATATTCCTGTGCATCCCCTGTAAACATTTTCTCTCCTCGTCCCATATACTTTGATAAATCTGGATTTTTTTTCTCTGCATTTTTCACAATATCAAGAACAGTTACCATAAGTTCCTGACCTCTCATAAGATTAATATCCTCATCTAATATAATCTGCGTTCCATTATAGTGACCTCTTACCGTTGTAAGCATAACTACACACCGCCTTTCCACCTTGTATCTGTCTCTATCTTAACAGAACTATTACTGTAATTCAATCTCTTTTCTCAATTATTCTCATGAAATCCCCAGATAACAATTCGCTCGGACATTACCTTACCTCTAACTCGGGTTCTAATCGTATGGTTCTGCTCTTGTAAAATTTCCAATACTCTTAGACGTACCATTTGCCATGCCTCCTGTTTCTGCTATTTTATCAGAAACAAAACCCTTGAATAAATATGTATATATTATATAACGTTTACATAAGTCATTGACATAATTCAAAGCATACAGATGAAATAAATTTTCTGTATTATGCTTTGAGCATAACAAATCAGATAACTATCGTGGTACACTATGATATATATTATTGAAATGATGGTAAATATATTTACAAGGAGGAACAATGATGAAAATAATAAAAAGGAATCTTTTTTTACCTTTTCTAGTTTTTAGTTGTTTTATTGGAATGATACTACAATCAAAATCTGCAAGTGCTGCTGTTTCAGCAACAATGACTAATACAAAAGACCCTTCCATTACTGCAAATGTATCGTTTAAAACGAGTGATAACAGTAACGGTGGAAAAATCAAAAAAATTCTTAAATTAAAACTGAAAACAGGAAGTATGAAACCAGTTACTTGTAAAAAATTCAAAAAATCCGGCAAGACATATACCTACAAGAGCAAAAAATACGGTGGAATACTTAAAATCAAAGTTTACAATTTATACAAAATCAAGATTACACAAAAAGGATGCATTGACTACCCAAAAGAAACATATGGGGGAACATATACTTGGGGAAGATTATAAAATTAAATAAATAATTATTAAAGTTCGAAACACGTAGACCCATCATTTCAAATGTTATAGAAGAGATAAACCCGATTCAAGGTTTATCTCTTCTTTTTCCTCTTCCTCTTTCCGCCCTTTAACTTATAAGATACCGTTACTGTCAAAGTTTCACCTTTGTTTTGTAGAAAACTCCCGCACTGTGAATGAGTTCCCGTCTTGTGGTTGCTTTCTCATCCAAAAAACTGTCGTAGAGTTTATTATCATCATACTCCGGATCTTCCTCATAAATAATCCGGAATCTCAGATAATAGGTCTTCCCCTTTTTCAATCCATGAATGAAAACCGTGTCAAAATCTCCATCTGTTCTGTGTGTGATCCGCTCCGTGTCTACATTGACATCGTCGCCATACGTGGCATGGATATTCTTCATCTCCTTATTGTCTGCATATTCAATGAGATAATAGTGTTGTTTCGGAAGTTCTCTTCTTGTGGATATCTGTACTTTCAAATCATCTCCGGAAACTTTCGCTGATACCTTCGCATAACAGGCATGCAGAGTATAATTCGTTCTTGGAAAGACGAGCGTCCTGGCAAAGCAAGGATCAGCACTTACCTCCTGGTGTTCCAGATTTCCATCTCTATCCTTCCATCCGGTAAAGACATATCCCTTTTTCTCTGGTGTCGGCAGCGTAAGCTTCTGTTGTCCGAACTGATAGGTCACCGTCTTTTTCTCTTTCATCTTTCCACCGTGCAGCTTGTAAGTTATTTTTAATTTCTCCGCCACAGCCTTTGCGGTCTTTCCGGCCCCCACCATCGCTGTCTTACTCGTTCCGACTCTCCACGACAGTCCCTTGCCCGTGTGACTAAGTGTTATTCTAAGTGAAGAATGATTTACCACTTTTCGAAGGCCGTAATTGGCATACAGGACATTCTCAGCAAATGATTTTACTGTTTTTGGTACGGTGAGAGTTTTCACACACCGGCACTCCTCAAAGGCTCTTTCTTTTACCGTTTTCAACTTTTTCGGCAATTTTATTTTTTTCAGATATTTACAGTGTGAAAACGCCCCTTTTCCTATTGTCTCCAATTTTTCCGGCAGAATTACCGTTTTTAAATTTTCGCAATAGGAAACCACTTCGTCATTCAACTTTTTCATATTTTTAGAAAAGCGTATTGACTCAATATCTGCATTGGAAAATGCTTCCTTACCTACTTTAGTCACGCTGTCCGGCAGGATTACCTTTTTCAGTGACGCTCCCCAAAATGCCTTAGTTCCAATCGATTCCAGCTTTTTCGGAAAATTGATAGACGTAAGTTTTTCACAACAGGAAAAGCAGTCATTGCCAATTGTTTTTAAAGTTGAGGGAAGAGATATTTTTTCCAGATAAAAACAATAATCAAACAGATTCTTTGCAAGACCGGTAATTCCTTTTCCCACCTTAACCTTTTTGATTCCCATGGAAACAATATTACGAAAAGATTTGTATTTTGTGCGGTCACTTCTCTTTCTGATTTCTACCATACCTTTTCCTATAATCGTGAGTGTCTTGGTACTCGCATCATACTTATAGGTCGCATTTTTCCCGCAGGAACCCTCGGTCGAGTATACCACTTCATACAAAGGAATATCTTCTTCCTCCTCTTCCTCAATCACCGCTCCACTCTCAATTGTCTCATCCGCTGTTATCTCGCTTGCTGTTGTCTCGTCCGTTGCCGCTCTGACCATTCTGCAGTTGTCGCCGAGCATCAGGGATGTCACAAGGACAGCCAACATAATACCTGCAAATAATCGTTTTGTCTTTCTCATCGTTGTCACCTCATTTTTTTATCTTAATTTTTTTCGTCATAAAAGGTTCGCAGATTGTGGAAAAGGAAAAATCCTTATAATAATAGCCAACCTGAACATAATAGGTCTTTCCCTTTTGCAATTTTTTTAGAGTAAGGATTCCTTCTTTCTTACTGTTTTTATATGTCGCATTCTTTGGATTCATACCGCGATTTTTCCAGTTGTCGCAGATATACTGTGAGGCATTTTTCATTGCTTTATTATCAGCAATTCTAATATAACAACTTGCCGCATAGTCAAGCACACTGTCTGATGGGGTCTTCCATTTTATTTTTATCTTTCTCTTTTTACAATTCTTTATTGATATCTTTTCATACAGCGCACGGAGAGTAATATTACCATATTGCCCTGAAATACTATTCCGATAATACTCGAATACCTCATCCTGATTGGTCCAGCCCGTAAAAATATATCCCTTCTTTTTCGCAGACGGAAGTTTTGTCGGAGTCATGCCATAGGTATAGGTTTTCACTTTCTTCCCCTTCATCTTTCCGCCCTCTAACTTATAAAAAATCTTATATTTTTTTGGCGTCGCTTTTGCGGTTTTTCCCGCCGGTACCACTGTTGTCTTCTCTTTATCAACATACCAGGAAAGTCCTGAATCTCTCCAGTTGACATCAATGTTTACCGCCGAGTGATTGACCACTTTCCGCAGATCATCGTTCCCGTCAAAAATTCCCTCTGCCTCTGTCACTTTTGCCGGAATCTCCACCTGTTTCAGCCGACGGCAATCCTCAAAACATTTTATACCGATGGACGTAAGTGTTTCCGGCAGCGAAATCTGCGTCACATAAGAATAATGGTAAAACAACCTTCCAGATAGTCCCGTAATCCCCTCTTCGACGACAATCTTTTTTATTTTCTCAGCATTTTTCGTGTCATAGATGTCGTCTGACTCATCTTCATTTAAGTCAATGTCCTCGACTTCACCGGTTCCGCTGATTGTCATCGTCATATCATCGCTGATTGTAAATGTTGCATTTTCTCCGCACGTTCCTGATGTCGGCATCGTTTTCGCCTGCGACCAGCCCGCCGGAATTAGTCCTCCTGTCATACCGATGAGCGCAAGCACGGCAGCCACACGCCATCCTCTCATTCTGTTTGTC
>CAMVIN010000075.1 GCA_947167565.1 uncultured Clostridia bacterium
GTTCCGGGGTGTCGGCGGACTCCACTGCAAGTGGTTCCTCTGTGAGTGGAAGCGCTGTAATGACAGCGAGCGGAAGTGGTGTTTACAGTTCGGCATATGTCACGGCAGAAATGCAGACGGCGGAATACTGGATTGGGAAGAGTTATGCAAAAGATAAAGTTCTTCTGACGGAGTCGGAGATTCAGTCAGTCAACGAAAAGCGGCTGAAAGATTTGTCTGGGGATTCGAATGCAGTTTTTTATGATATACAGAATTATGATGAAAAAATAAAGGGCAGTGTACTCCATATGTTGATGGCACAGGAGGATTTGCTGAATACCAGTGTATATGATACGAATGGAGACAAGATTTCTTCTGATGTGTTGAAAGCCTTTATGGACAATTGCGGTATTAAGGATATTGCAGATTTTAACAATGTCAGGTACGGAATTGTCTGTGAGGAATGTGTCGTTCAGAAATTACCCGCCCATGATAAACATGTGATTACAGGAGAGAGGGCGATGTCGGATATGGCTTCTCTTCGTATTTCAACACTTATGGTCAATGAGCCGGTTCTTATTCTATACACAAGTCTTGACAAAGCGTGGTACTTTGTGATGAGTGAAAACTGCACCGGGTGGGTGACAAAAGAGGCATTGGCGTTTTGTGACAGCAAGAATGCATGGCAGGAAGCGCAGGAAACAGATGATTTTATTGTGGTGTCTGACAGAAAATTATGGCTGGATAGTGAGAATAAATTTTCTATGGGAACAAAACTTGTTATTGCCACTGGTGAAGAAGCACAACAGTATATGAAAAAATATCCGGTTCATGACAGTTATCTTGTCCGAGTACCTGTAGCAGATAAAGATGGCAAGTTGACATTTAAAATCAGGGAGATCCCGATTGGTGAGAATGTTCATAGAGGATACCTTGAATATACGAGAGCGAATATTCTGACACAGGCAATGAAGTTTACCGGTTCATTTTCCGGGAACGGTGACTTTGCAGAGGAGCAGGTTGTGGAGTGTATTTATTCCTGTTTTGGATTTAAACTGCCGCTTGACAGAAAGACATGGACGCTGATACCGGCAGATAACCGAATTGACATAGCAGTTGTCGAAGACAAACTTACAAAGAATGACACAAATAGACTAAATCCGGGGATGATACTTGTTCGAAAGAACAGACCATGCATTTATCTTGGTTATCAGGATGGCAGAGCCTATGCGCTCACAAAAAGTGACGGTGTGATGACCGTTAAAACAATAGAATAAAAGCGGCAAAGGAGTATCCGTCGCATTTTTAACTAAATGAATATAAAATCTATGGAGGATAAAAAGATGGCAAACAAAGCGATTACAGAAAAGATTCAGTACATTGGAGTAGATGACAAGGATATTGACCTGTTTGAAAGTCAGTATATTGTTCCAAACGGTGTATCCTATAACTCTTATTTGATTATGGATGAAAAAGTCGTGATTATGGATACGGTAGATGCGAGAAAATCCGAAGAATGGCTTGCAAATCTGAAAGAAGCGCTGAATGGCAGACAGCCGGATTATCTTGTGATTTCTCACTTAGAACCAGATCATGCCGGAACAATTGAAGAAGTTATTAAGGCATATCCGAATCTTACTTTGATTGGAAATGTAAAAACTTTCCAGATGGCAGATAATTTCTTTGATCTGAGTTCACAGGAGAAAGTGACGGTAAAAGAAGCAGAGGAACTGAATATTGGTGAGCATACACTACAGTTTTTTATGGCACCTATGGTTCACTGGCCGGAAGTTATGGTAACTTATGATCAGACAGACAAAGTGTTATTTACGGCAGATGGCTTCGGAAAATTTGGTGCGCTCGATACAGATGAGGACTGGGCATGTGAGGCACGTCGCTATTATTTCAACATTGTCGGTAAATACGGAGTTTCTGTTCAGGCATTGTTAAAAAAGGCGGCTGCACTTGATATTGAAATCATATGTCCATTACATGGTCCAATTCTGACGGAGAATCTTGGCTATTACATAGATTTGTATGATACATGGAGCAGTTATAAGCCGGAGAGCAAAGGTGTATTTGTTGCTTATGCTTCTATTCACGGAAACTCGGCAAAAGCAGCCCATATGCTTGCTAAGATGTTAGAGGACAATGGTGCGGAGAAGGTTGCCATCTCCGATCTTGCGCGTGAGGATATGGCTGAGTGTGTTGAGGATGCTTTCCGCTATGACCGCATGGTTTTGGTTGCCTCCAGTTATGATGGTGGTGTATTTACACCGATGGAAGACTTCCTTGTGAAACTTCGCTCCAAGACATATCAGAATCGTACGGTTGCCCTTGTGGAAAATGGATCATGGGCTCCGTGTGCGGCAAAGAAAATGCAGGAGTATCTTGATGCCATGAAGAATATAACTGTTCTCGACAAAAAGGTTACTATTCGTTCTACCGTGAAACCGGAGAATGAAGCAGAACTTAAAGAACTGGCGGCTGAACTGACCAAATAATACAGACAAATAAGGAGGGGCAACGTCATGGCATGGTGTCCAAAATGCAGAAGTGAGTACAGAGAAGGTATTAAAGTCTGCGCCGAATGCGGTGTGGAATTGGTGGATGAACTCCCGGAGGAAGAAGAATATTATGAGGGCTTTCCGGGTATGGAAGATGAAATGTCCGCGGAGTTATCGGAAGACAGTGATGAGTTTGACAATGAGGGAGTGACAGAAGAAGAGCGCTCCGCGCTGGATGAACTGACAGGTGAGGAGCTGGATGAGCAGACAATAGAAGAAATCGAAGACGAAGAAGCGGCACAGATGTTCTCAGAACTTCGCACGGAATCGAGTTCTGTATATGTAAAGAAAAAGGATAAATATGCAGATTTTAAGTTTACCGGATTTTCTTTTATTGTGTTTGGAATTGCCGGAATTGCTTTGGTAGTGCTGAATTTCATGCAAATTATTAAATTATTTAATCCATTTTCCATGGCCATTATGGGAATTGTGTTTGTGATTTTTCTTTGCATTGGAATATCTTCCCTTATGCGTGCCCATAAAATCAAAGATATTGTGGGAGAGGAAGAACGCGTAACCAAAGAGGTTAAAGATTGGATTCAAGATACAATTACGGATGACTATATTTCAGAACTTGTGGATTCCGGAAAATCTGAACAGGATAATTACTTTTCCGTTCACAGCCGGTTGTGCGAAGAATTGACAGAGAATTTTCCTTTTTTTAGTGTGGATTACGCTGACCAATTAATGGATGAGAGATATAACGAGTACTGTGAGACACATGAGACAAATTTTGTTTCAGAGACTGAGAGTGAAGAATGAGAAAATTAGCATTGAGCGATGAAATTCTGATGAGCGTTGAGAAACCGGCGCGCTATGTCGGAAATGAAATCAATATGGTAAAAAAAAATCCGGACGAAGTAGATGTGCGGTTCTGTATGTGTTTTCCGGATGTGTATGAGATTGGAATGTCGCATCTGGGGATTCAGATTTTGTACGATATGTTCAATCAGTGGGAGGATACCTACTGTGAGCGCGTCTACTCGCCGTGGCCGGATATGGATGCAATTATGAGGGAGAAAAAAATCCCTCTTTTTGCGTTAGAAACACAAGAGCCGGTACGCCGTTTCGATTTTTTGGGAATCACATTACAGTATGAAATGTGTTATACAAATATTCTGCAGATTCTCGATTTGTCGGGAATCCCTTTCTATGCATCAGAGCGCACATGGGAGGACCCGATTGTTGTTTGCGGAGGTCCATGTACCTATAATCCGGAGCCGATTGCAGATTTTTTTGATATTGTTTATATTGGTGAAGGTGAGACAAGTTACCGCATGGTACTGGATATTTATAAAGATTCCAGGAAGAAGGGAGAGGACCGGCTCACGTTTTTAAGGCGTGTGGCAAAAGTTGATGGGATTTATGTGCCTCTTCTGTATGATGTCACGTATCACGAAGATGGGACGATTTCTTCCATGAAACCAAATTGTGAAGGAATTCCGGAACGGGTAAAGAAGCAGGTGGTGAAAGACCTTGCTGATACTTATTATCCGGCAAAGCCGCTTGTTCCTTATATCAGAGCAACTCAGGACAGGGTGGTTTTAGAGATTCAAAGAGGTTGTATCCGTGGCTGCCGGTTTTGTCAGGCGGGAATGATTTATCGTCCGATTCGGCCGCGTGACCTCGAATTTTTAAAAGCGCGTGCGATTGAGATGTTAGAGAACACAGGTTATGAGGAAATTACACTTAGTTCTCTTAGCTCCAGTGACTATGAAGAATTGCCGGAACTGGTCTACTTTCTGATCGAAGAGTGCCGGCAGCGAAAATTAAATATTGCCCTTCCGTCACTCAGAATTGATGCTTTTTCTCTGGATGTCATGAGTAAGGTGCAGGATGTCAGAAAAAGCAGTCTCACCTTTGCACCGGAAGCGGGGTCGCAGCGAATGAGAAATGTTATCAACAAAGGACTTACTGAGGAAGTGATTTTGGAGGGGGCATGGAAAGCTTTTCAAGGTGGCTGGAATCGTGTGAAATTATATTTTATGCTGGGACTTCCGGGGGAGACGGATGAGGATATTGCAGCAATTGCCGAACTCGCGAACAAAATCGCGGCCACCTATTTTGAACTGCCAAAGGAGGAACGGCATGGCAGGCCGGAAATCACCGCCAGCACATCCTTTTTTGTCCCGAAGCCGTTCACACCGTTTCAGTGGGCGCCGATGGGAACAGCGGATTATTTTGAGAGCAAGAGAAAATTTCTGACTGGAAAGGTAAGGGAACAGGTCAACCAGCGCTCGATTCGCTATATCTGTCATGATGCCATCACATCGGAGTTGGAGGGGATTTTTGCGCGCGGCGACAGAAGATTATCAAAAGCAATTGTGAGAGCCTATGAGCGGGGCTGTATTTTTGATGCGTGGACGGATTACTTCAAGCCGGAGGTTTGGAATGAAATCTTGGAAGAGTGCGGTGTGGACCGGAACTTTTACAATTATAGGGAACGAGAGAAAGATGAAATTTTCCCTTGGGATTTTATTGATATTGGTGTGACAAAGAATTTCATGTGGCGCGAATACGAACGCTCCAAGAAAGAAGAGGTAACTCCGAACTGTCGGGCACAGTGCAGTGGCTGTGGAGCCGCAAAATTCGGCACGGGTGTCTGTGTGGAAAATAGCAAATAAAGTGAAAAATGAGAAAAAAACATAGGCAAAAATGTGAAAAAAATGATAAAAACACAATTAAAAACGTGAAAAAAATTGAAAAACAGTTTGGTTTGATATATACTAAAGATATAACAATTTAAAGAAGAGTGGTGTTTTTGTATGTATCGGGAAGCCTTGGAAGAATTAATTCAGTGGAAAAAATCATCGAGAAGAAAACCAATGGTTTTGATTGGTGCGCGACAAACGGGTAAAACATGGCTGATGGAAGAATTCGGAAAAACATATTATGAAGTTGCCTTTGTATTTAATTTTGATAAAGAACCTGAATATGCCTCTGTTTTTAAAGCGGACAAAAAGCCAGTGGAAATCATAAAAAAACTTGGCATGTTAGCAGGAAAAAAAATTTTACCGGAAAAACATTTAATTATTTTTGATGAGATACAACAGTGTCCGGAGGCACTTAATTCACTGAAATATTTTTATGAGGATGCCAACGAGTATCATATTATTGTTGCAGGCAGCCTTTTGGGGACATACTTATCCGATGAGTATGCATTTCCGGTGGGAAAAGTTAATTTATTGAAAATTTATCCAATGACTTTTTCAGAGTTTTTAAAAGAAGTCGATTCTTCTATGTATGAGTATCGAAATTTGTTGACTGCGGACTCATCGATTGAGGAAGTTTTTCACAATAAACTGTTGAATCTCTACCATGAGTATCTTGTTGTAGGGGGGATGCCGGAATGTGTAAAATCCTGGTCAGAGGATAAAGATATCGCAGAAGTAGGTCACATTCAGGATGAATTATCGATACTTTATGAACACGATATCACAAAGCACAACAAAAAAATAAATGCGGCAAAGATACTGTTAGTCTACCGAAATATTGTCGGTCAGCTTGCGAAGGAAAACAAAAAATTTATTTACGGAGCAATGAAACCCGGTGCAAGAGCAAGGGAATATGAAGATGCCATCGAGTGGCTTGTCAGTGCCGGAATTGTGTATCGGATTTATAATGCCAAAAAAGCAATTCATCCCTTGTCAGCATATGACGAATTGTCCAGTTTTAAACTATATATGATGGATACCGGACTTTTAAAAAAAAGAGCTTCTGTCAGTAACGAGGCAATTTTATTAAATAAAGATTTTTCGTTTAAAGGAGCTCTTGTGGAAAATTATGTTTTACAGCAGACAATTCAGATTTATGATGACGTGCCGAGATATCATTCAACCAGTGCAAGAGGAGAACTGGATTTTGTTGTGCAGGATGGTATGGAGATACTTCCTATCGAGGTAAAGGCGGGAACTTCTCTCGGTGCAACCAGTTTGTCAAATTTTATTCAGAAAAATAATATACAAAAGGCAATAAAATTTTCGGAGAATCCATTGAAAAGAAATGAAGTTGTGATTAATGCGCCATTATATATGGCGGGATTGAAGTTATAGACAAAATTTGGCACGGGTGTCTGTGTGGAAGGGAGAGTGTCATCTTGAAAACAAGAATGCGATTTGTAAAAACCGGCTCAGTTAAATTCATCGGGCATCTGGATTGTATGCGCTTTTTCCAAAAGGCAATCCGTCGTGCTAAATTAGATGTGGCCTATTCGCAGGGGTACAGTCCTCACCAGTTGATGAGTTTTGCCTCGCCTCTCGGTGTTGGTGCGACAAGTGACGGAGAGTATATTGATGTCGAGTTCTATTCGTTGCCGGAACTTTCCAGAGAAGAGATTGTGGCTCATCTGAATCAGTATATGACCGATGAAATCTTTGTCACAGAACTGGAATATATGCCGGACAAATTTAAAAACTCTATGTCTCTTCTCAGAGCCGCAGATTATCTGATTGCGGAGAAGGAGAGCGGCGTGTTTCCGGAAGATTGGCAGGAAAAATGGCTCTCCTTTATGGCGCAGCCATCGATTACGGTGCTGAAAAAGACAAAGAAATCCGAAAAAGAAATTGATGTGAAACCGCATATCCTTGCGCAGGCACTCTCGTTAGATGATTTTGTGGCACAGACGGGTGAAAAATATGGCGAAATTCACTGTCAGTATATGGATTACGGGAAACTCTATTTAAAACTGACCAGTGGCAGCGAGACCAATATCAAACCGGAACTGATTATGGATGCGTTTTATCGATTCTGTGAGGCGGAATGCCCGCCATACAGTTATCAAGTACACCGATTGCAGATGTATTTTAATCCGGTTCCGGAGAAAAAAGGGTGAGGATATGAATGACCGAAAACAACTTGTGATTACCTATATCAAAAATAAACCTGTTCTGATTTACATGATAGGGGATAAGTTATATGATGTTCTTGTGGGAGAGGAAGATGAGAATGAAACTATCTCCGTCGGCGACATCTATGTGGGGCGGGTTCAAAATATTGTTCAGAATATCAGCGCCGCTTTTGTCGAGGTAAAAAAAGGAGTTCTCTGCTATCTGCCACTATCTGAACTTTCTGTCAAATGTGGGGATGAACTGGTAGTTCAGATAAAAAAAGAAGCAGTCAAGACCAAACAGGCGGTTGTCACATGTTTTCCTGAACTTGTCGGTCGATATGCTGTTATTTCCACAAAGAATACAACAAAGGGCATTTCTAAAAAGATAGAATCCGAAGATAAAAAAAGAGAATTACACGAACTTTTAAGAAAATTTGAACATGAATCCTATGGCATTGTTCTTCGCACCAATGCAGCGGAGGCAACAGAGGATGAAATTCTTGCCGAGTGCAGATTGCTTCTGGCTGAAATGAACAGGATGATGACATACAGTGCAAATCGAACCTGCTTTTCCCTACTTCGCAAGGAAGATAATTTTTATTTGAAAAATATCAACAATTATCTTCCGGGGGAATATGAACGTATTATTACAGATAACAGGAGTGTATATGAGGAACTTGCTTCTGTCTATGGTAAAAAGGTGGAATTATATGAGGATGCTTCGTACACCCTGAATCACCTGTTGGGGATTTCAACAAAATTAGAAAAGGCTCTTGAAAAAAAAGTCTGGTTAAAGAGTGGTGGCAATCTGGTAATTGAGCCGACAGAGGCATTGACAGTCATTGATGTCAACACAGGAAAAGCGATAGACGGCAAAAGAAAGAAAGAGACGACCTTTTTTAAAATCAACTGTGAGGCGGCCGTTGAGTCGGCAAGACAGATTCGAGTGAGAGGACTTTCCGGCATTATTCTGATTGATTTTATTGATATGCAGGAAAAAGAACACAGAAAGCAGTTGATGTCTCTGTTAAAGGAAGAGTTGAAAAAAGATAAGGTCAGGGTGTCGCTGATTGATATTACCAAACTGGGGCTGGTTGAGATTACGCGAATGAAAAAATATAAACCGTTGCGAGAAATGATTTGAGGATATCAAAGGGAAAATTATCAGATTCCAGTGACTCTGTCCAAAACCAGGAGGAAGATTCCGGCGAGTCAGAAAAAGGAACAAAAGATAAAAGTTGACAAACTTTACTGCTGAAATACGGAATCTGAAAAAAAGTGCCAACATTTACTTGACACAAACTGTAAGTGAAATTTTATAGACAAGTATTCCAATTTATGTTAATATATATAATATAAAGGTTTTGCTTGTGTTAAAGATGTTTTTTTGAGATTTTGGTGGATATAGAAATGCTGATTGTTACAACTGATACACAGGAATATCGCTTTTGATATTAACGGTAACTGTACAGGAATGGTAGGCTATATCGTCTTTTTCTCTTTGTACAGTAGTTCCTTAGCTTCAGATGGTGTGTTATAAAAGATTAAAAAAGTTTTAGGAGAAGGATAGGAGGACGATGATATGTCAAATAAGAGAACAGCAGTAGATGTGTATATGTCCATTGTATATAAATGGGGTGTACTTGCACTTGTGAGCGCAGCCATGTGTGCTACCATTACTTTTGTTACTGAAAAAGCACTTGGTCTGTATAGCAATGTATCATGGCTGCCTTTAGGGATTTTTGCAGCTATGGATGTTATTTGCTTTTTCATTGGTGTATATTTGGTGAAAACGGCATTTGACGATGATGGATTCCTAAAAGAAGGTAAGATGAAGATAGGAAAATTGTTTACCAGTCTTTTAGTGGTTGTTCAATGGAATTATATTGTTTATCTAATTCCTTCACGGACATTTTGGGGATTTATTTTCTTTTTTGTCATATTGGTCGCTTTTTTTCTAGATGTGAGACTATTATTGATTGATGGAATTATATGTGCGGTTTCGTTGATTATCGGCTGGTTTGTTCCGGCAACAACACTTCTTCCGGTAAAAGATGAATTGTATGTTTCTGATATCGTTATGTGTCTTGTTGGTATTGTCCTATCTATAGCTGGTGCAGCAATATTTGTATTTTTTGTTTCAAATTTTTTAGTGAATGCGAAGAAAGATGAGTTAGAAGAAAACAATAAGAAGGTCATGAGCGTCATGGATGCAGTTCGTTCTATTTCTGAAAAAATGGTAACTGCAGGTTCTGTACTTTTGGAAATATCATCAAGTGAAAGTGCGTCTGCTGAGGAATTGTCTGCAACAAGTGAGGAACTTTTGGCAAGCAGTAATGTTCTTGGTTCAAAGGCAGATGAAAGTATAACAAACCTCTCTGAATTGAATGATTGTGAGAGTATTGTAGAGCAGAATGTGGAAAAAGTAGAAGTTACATCTGATAGTTTATTGGAAAAATCAAAGGAAAATGAAAAATCATTAAATGATTTGCAAGGTATCAATGCAGAGGTTTCAAAATCCATGTCTGTAACTACAGACATAGCGGAAAGGCTGTCAAAAGCCGTAGAAGAAATAGGTACAACGCTTGAATTGATTCAAGAAATATCTTCCTCAACAAGTCTCCTTGCGCTCAATGCTTCGATTGAGGCTGCCAGGGCAGGAGATGCCGGAAAAGGATTTGCTGTAGTCGCTACAGAAGTAGGGAAACTTGCTGAAAATACACAAAGTTCATTAAAGGATGTAGGAGAGGTGATTGAGCGGGTACAGAAGAACGTGGATGAAATCACAACTCAGGTTGATGAAAATGCTGCAAAACTTGCAGAGCAGAATAGTCAGTTTAAGGTTGTTTTCGGAGATATACGGGAAATGACTAATATGCTGAATGAATCTGTAGATGCAATCATGGAAATGGATCTGGCACATAAAAGACAGTCAGAAATTATCAGGAAGACAGTAGAAATCAATCGCAATATTGCAGAAAGCATACGGAGTGAAAATGGGCAGTTTGCTTCCATTAGTGAAATGGCAGAAAGTAATGCAGATAGTACGGAGCAAGTGGCGGCACAGGCGGGAACCATCAATGAGATGGTGGATGAGATCAGCCGGTTGTTAAATAATTAGTTATCATTCGTTTTTCTCATGAAAGGTTGGAAAAGTTGAAAAAATATAGCGTTTTTGGGTTGGAAAAGTTGAAAAAATATGTTAATATTGGGTTAGAAAAGTTGATTGGAGGAAAGAAAAATGCTTTGGAGAAAAGCAGAAACTCAAATTAACATGTGGATAAAACAGGGGACAGACGCGTTTTTGGTAACAGGAGCAAGACAGATTGGAAAGACTTATCTGATTCGACGATGTTTAGAACAATCCGATTATTCTTCTGTTGAATTCAATTTTATAGAGAATCCGGATTTAGTAACATTATTTGATTCTTCTCACAGTGCGGAAGAATTACTTTTTCGGTTGAGCGGTTTTGCAGGGAAAAAACTTCAAAAAGAGAAGACTATTTTTTTTCTGGATGAAATACAAGAATGTAAGGACATTGTGACAAAGATAAAATTTTTGGTAGAGGAAGGTTCGTACCGCTATATTTTGAGCGGTTCACTGTTGGGAGTTGAATTAAATGATTTGAGGTCGGCTCCTGTCGGTTATATGCAGATTTTAGATATGTATCCTTTGGATTTACAGGAATTTTATACGGCAGTTGGCTTACAGGAAAATGTTCTGGAAAGAGTCAGGGAGTGTTATGAAAAAAAAATTCCGGTAGATGTGTTTGTCCATCAGAAATTGATGGATGCGTTTTATCTTTATCTGATTGTGGGCGGTATGCCGGAAGCGGTGAGTGTATATTTGGAGGAAAACGATATAAATCAGGTGAGCAGAGTACACGAAAAAATTATCCGTCTGTATAAACTTGATTTTACAAAATACGAGAGTAAATACAAATTGAAACTACGGGAAATATACGATGCTATTCCGGGTGAACTGGATGAAAAAAACAAGCGATTTTTTGTCAATCATTTGGGAACCGGGATGAGTTATAACAGGGTATACAATGATTTTTTATGGCTGAAGGATGCGGGAGTGGCTTTGCCTGTATACAATGTGACAGAGCCAAAGACTCCTCTGATAATCAGTGAAAAGAGAAACCTGTTTAAATTATTTTTGTCTGATGTCGGACTCCTTACAAGCAGATATTCCAATAATACCAAATTTGCCCTCTTAAAAAAAGACAAATCAATAAATAACGGAGCTTTATTTGAAAATGTTGTGGCTGAGGAATTGGTTTCAAAAGGATTTCGGGTTTATTACTACAACAGTAAAAAGATGGGAGAACTGGATTTTGTGATTGAACACAATGGAGAAATTTTACCGATTGAAGTTAAGTCCGGAAAAAATTACAAAAGACACAGTGCTTTGGACAATGTACTTTCTAACTTTAATTATAATATTGACAGTGCTTATATTTTGTATGATGGAAATGTGCAGATAAAGGACAAAAGAATTTATTTCCCCATATATATGATGATGTTTATACAGGAAAAAGAGTTAGATAACTCTATTTACCGCATTGATTTGTCTGCCTTATAAAACATGATATATATTTGAAATAGTTAGGGAGGAAACTAATACATGTTTTTTTGGCTCTTACTGATGATAGGCATGGTTTTGGGAGCGGTGGCCGGGCTTATTTATCTTGTTACCCGCTTTCGTCATTTTCTTGTGACAGAGAAGACAGAAGAATACTGGAAAACGCATCGCAAACGAAGTTATTTACTGGCTACGGTTCCGGTACTGTTTCTCCTTTTGTACTGTGTTCTTGATACGGTCAACGGCATAGTGGTCACACTGAATCTAGTTGTCATTTGGCTCATAGCCGATTTGATTGCGTGGATTGTAAAAAAAATCCGCAAAAAACCTGTGAAATTTTACTGGGCGGGCATTTGTGCCATTGTATTTACCGTGGCATATCTCGGCTCCGGCTGGCATTTTGCCCATCATGTCTACGAGACAACATATGAACTGAAGACGGAGAAAAATCTTGGTATGGACAAACTGCGAATCGCACAGGTGTCGGATTCCCATGTGGGAGCGACCTTCTACGGCGAGGGCTTTGCAAAGTACATGGAGCAGATGCAGCACACCAATCCGGATTTGATTGTTGTGACCGGAGATTTTGTGGACGACGGCACAACCAAAGAAGATATGATAATCTGCTGCGAGGCACTCGGTAAGCTGCAGTCCACTTACGGCTGCTATTACATATGTGGCAATCACGACAAGGGATATTATAACTACAGGAATTTCAGTTATGATGAATTGATTGACGAGTTAAAGAAAAATAATGTCCATGTGTTAGAGGACGAGGTCGTAGAACTCAATGAGAACATTGTTCTTGTCGGAAGACAGGACAGGACAATGACAACCCGCGCGGACATGGAAACACTGACAAAGGATATTGATAAGTCAAAGTATATGATTGTTCTCGACCATCAGCCAAATGACTATACCGCACAGGCAAAGTCACAGGTGGATTTGGTACTTTCCGGTCACACCCACGGTGGTCAGATGTTTCCTATTGGTATTGTCGGAGAACTTATAGGTGCCAATGACAATACCTATGGATTAGAAAGGCGGGACAAGACAAATTTTATTGTGAATTCCGGGATTTCGGACTGGGAAATTAAATATAAGACCGGTGGGGCGATTTCGGAATACGGGATTATTGATATTACGAATGCAACTGAAATGAATAAACTGAAATGAATAATCAAAAATCTCTTGACATACTGGAATTATCTGTGTTATATTTTATGAGTGTGCCGCACAACGAGGTTATAGTTCTGTCCTTTTTTAGATAGACAGACACCGAAGTTGGCGAGTAATTAGAATTAGGAGGTGCTATATGTACGCAATTATAGCAACCGGTGGTAAACAGTATAAGGTTCAGGAAGGCGATGTTATCAAAGTTGAGAAGCTTGGTGCAGAGGCCGGTTCTGAGGTGACATTTGATCAGGTTCTTTTAGTCGGTGACAAAGAACTCAAAGTTGGCAATCCTACTGTTGAGGGTGCATCTGTTAAGGCAACTGTTGTATCCGAAGGTAAAGCTAAGAAAGTCATTGTATACCGTTACAAGAGAAAGACCGGATACCACAAGAAGAATGGCCACAGACAGCCATTTACTCAGGTTAAGATTGAAAAAATCAATGCATAGCCTATGACTCAGGTAGTTGTAAAAAAGAAGAATGAAAACATAAACGGTTTCCATATAGAGGGACATTCGGGATATGCGGACAGAGGGGCTGATATCGTCTGTGCGGCAATTTCGGCACTGGCGGTTAATTGTGTGAATTCTATTGAGGAGTTTACATCAGACGAGTTTTCTGTTGGCAGTGATGAAGAGCGTGGGATGTTGGACTTTGAATTGACAGCCACGATATCTGAGCAGTCAGAGTTATTTCTTAAATCATTGTTTCTCGGTGTCAAGGAGATTGAAAAGACATATGGAGACCAATATGTCAGATTGTTGAATCGTTAGGAGGAAGAGACCATGATGAATATGAACCTTCAGTTATTTGCTCATAAAAAGGGAATGATGATACAAACACCGGTTGACGGATCCTTTGTAAGATTCTTCGGGCTGCGCC
>CAMVIN010000076.1 GCA_947167565.1 uncultured Clostridia bacterium
GAGTTCAGACGTGTGCTCTTCCGATCTGGAACTTCCCTCGCCGTCTTCACAATTCGACAGTCAAGAGGAATTCTAAGATTGGAGTCACAGATTACACGAAGCGGATCTACGCCATCCTCAATGCGGCAATTCAGCATCGGGTCATCTACCAGAACAGTACCGATTCCCACCATAATAGAACTGTATCGTCTGCGCAATTCATGCACATGATGGCGCGCCACCTCTCCGGTCACCCACTTGGCATCTCCTGTATAGGTGCAGATTTTCCCATCCATCGTCATGGCGTATTTCATTGCCACATAGGGAATACCGGTTGAGATGTACTGAAAAAAGGGCTCGTTTAGTTCAAGACATTCCTTTTCTAAAATTCCTGTTTCTACCTCAATTCCATTATCGCGCAAAATCTGAACTCCTTTGCCCGCAACAAGTGGATTGGGATCCATCGCCCCGATAAAAACACGCCCAATTTTTCTCTCGATAATGATATCCGTACACGGAGGCGTCTTTCCCTGATGACAACATGGCTCAAGTGTAACATACAAATCCGCCCCCGTTACATCTTCATCACACCTGCTCAGCGCATTGCGCTCTGCGTGATATCCGCCAAATTCCTCGTGAAACCCCTCGGCCACAATTCTTCCCTCTTTGACAACCACACACCCCACCATCGGATTCGGAGATGTGCGCCCTACTCCCTTAGCAGCCAAATCAAGCGCCAGCTTCATATATTCGTACTTTGTCATCAATCATCATCCTCTCTATCATAAATACAAATTTTCCTTTTTCCCAACACTTAGTATAGCAGACAATATTCTTTTAATCAATATTGTAATCTTCTCTTCATAATGATATAATCTTTAAGAGGTTATAACCATTGAAAATTGGACAGAGGAGCTTGTATGATTGCTTTTTATTATTTCACAACCATTTTACCGATTGCGTTAAGCGGCATATTTATCTGGAAATACGGAAAAAAGGCCTCACTTTACTTTTCCATTATTTTCCTTTTGATTTCAATAATTAATGTCGGCTATTTTGCACAGGCACTTTCAAACTCACTTGAAAGTGCCCTGTTCGCCAACGGTATTGCCTATTTAGATGGCTGCTACCTCGAATTTTTTTATCTGCTTTATCTTGCTTCTTTCTGTAAAGTAGAACTGAACCGTTATATAAAAGCACTGCTCTTTTCGATTAGTACAGTGATTTTTGCAATTTCCATTACTGCATCGAAGCACCATCTGCTTTACCGCTCAGTTACACTGACAAAGATTCACGGCGTCAGTGTGTTAGAAAAAGAATATGGTCCGTTTCACACAGTTTATTATGCCTTGATTGGGGTTTATCTGATTTTAAATCTCGGTCTTCTTATTTACGGTTCCAGAAAAAAAGAGATTTCCAGAAAAAATTTCAGACTCTTAGTAGTGATGTATTTTTTAACCTTTTTCTCTTTTCTCATTGGGAAAAAGCTGATACCCGGTCTGGATTTTCTCCCTTTAACCCAGGCTTTATCCCTGATATTTTTCCTCATTATCGCTAATCATCTGTCCTATTATAACCTAAATGATATGGTGGTCAATACTCTGGAAAACGAAGGACTCATCGGAATCGTACTCTTTGATGAGAAAAAAAACTATCTAGGCTGCAACAAAACCGCCCTTACTTGTTTTCCTGAATTAAAGGAACAGTATGTAGATTATCCGTTGAATCCAAATTCTAATGTATGTACCCAGATGAATGATTGGATGAATCAGACTGAAAAGAAACAAGGAAACGAATCTTTTATTTGGGAAAAAGGCGATATAACATATAAAATTACAGTCGGATATATGTATCAAAAAAGAAGAACCATCGGATACCAGCTCCGGATTGAAGATGACACCAGAGAGCAGGCGTACGTCAAATTATTAAACGACTATAATACAAATCTGCAAAAAGAAGTAGCTGCCAAAACCGAACATATTCAAAATATCCTAAACAGATTTGTCATAGGAATGGCTGAAATGGTTCAGAATCGCGATAATAATACCGGTGGACATATTATGCGCACCAGCCGTGTAGTAGAACTGCTTGCAGATGAGATACTGAAAGACAACAAACTGAACCTTTCGGATGAATTTTTTGAAGCACTGATTAAAGCAGCGCCGATGCATGACCTCGGAAAAATTGCTGTTGATGACGCAATTCTTCGAAAACCAGGCAAATTTACAGATGAAGAGTATGCGATTATGAAAAGCCACTCAGAAAAAGGGGCACAAATCGTCCACTCTCTTCTCGCAGACGTCGAAAATCCATACTTTGTAAATATCGCCGTAAATGTTGCCCACTATCACCATGAACGGTATGACGGGACAGGATATCCGGTCGGTCTGTCCGGAGAAGAAATCCCGATTGAAGCAAGAATTATGGCTGTGGCAGATGTTTATGATGCGCTTGTGAGCAAGCGGTGTTACAAGGAGGCTTTCTCTTTTGAAAAAGCCTCACAGATTATTCAGGAAGGTATGGGAACACAGTTTGATCCCATACTGAATTCCTATTTTTGCAGTGCAAGAGAAAAAATTGAAGCATATTATTCTTCGAACGCATAATGGAAACTATTTTCCACTTCTCACTGTTCCTGCAATTCATCCAGCGTGAGTTCATATGCCGGCATAAAATCTTCCATAAATATCTCCACCTCCGGCAAATTCATCTCTTTTAATGTTCTTTTTGTCATCTTCTTCGCAGTCTTGAATTCCTTATTGCCCGAGCGCAATTCTTCCATGCATTTTATCAGTGCAGACAACTTGTCTGCCGCCTTGACCAGCTGCCACTCTTTTTCCATACCCTTCTGATGAAAAAATACCGGTTCGTAATATTTTCTCATATATTCCGGCAGTTTATCAATCATCGTATGACTGGCAACATCCTCAATCCTTTTGTATGCATTCTTGATATTCTCATCATGATATTTAATGGGAGTCGGCATATCCCCCGTAATAATCTCGTTAGCATCATGATAGAGCCCCATCAGTGCCACCCGCTCCACATTTACATTTCCATCACATTTTTCATTGGAAATAATAGCGAGACCATGTGCAATCATCGCCACCTCCAAAGAGTGCTCACTGATATTTTCCGTCATTGAATTTCGCATAAGCGCCCATCGCTCAATATATTTCATGCGTGCCATCAAGGCAAAAAATGAGTGCATCTTTTTCCCTCCCAATCTCTTATTCTCCGAGAATTTTTTTCATGTAATATCCTGTGTGGGACTCCTCACATTGCGCCACCTTTTCCGGGGTTCCGCAGGCAACTACCGTTCCCCCTTTGTCACCGCCTTCCGGTCCCATGTCTATCAGATAATCCGCTGTTTTAATTACATCCAGATTGTGTTCAATCACAACAACCGTGTTGCCGCCATCTGCCAGCCGATGCAATATCTCAATCAATTTATGGACATCCGCAAAATGAAGTCCCGTCGTCGGCTCATCCAAAATATAAATCGTCTTGCCGGTGCTCCGCTTGCTGAGTTCCGCAGCCAGCTTGATTCGCTGCGCCTCACCTCCGGAGAGTGTTGTCGATGGTTGTCCCAATTTTACATAAGACAATCCCACATCATACAACGTCTGTATCTTGCGGTGAATCGTCGGAATGTGCTTGAAGAAATCCAACGCCTCTTCCACCGTCATATCCAGCACTTCAAAAATATTTTTCCCTTTGTATCTGACCTCTAACGTCTCTCTGTTATACCGCTTGCCATCACAAACCTCACATGGCACATAAATATCCGGCAAAAAATTCATCTCAATTTTCAAAATACCATCTCCGGAGCACGCCTCACAGCGCCCGCCCTTGACATTAAAACTGAAACGTCCCTTGGTATAACCTCGCATCTTGGCATCCGGTGTAGAGGCAAAGAGATCTCGAATCAAGTCAAATAATCCTGTATAAGTCGCCGGATTTGAGCGCGGTGTACGCCCAATCGGAGACTGATCAATATTGATTACCTTATCAAGCTGTTCTACTCCTTCAATCGACTTATGCTTTCCCGGAATGCACCTCGCGCGATTCAGTGTCCGCGTGAGGCTCTTCGACAAAATCTCGTTGACAAGAGAACTCTTTCCCGAACCTGACACACCGGTCACACAGGTCAGTACACCGATAGGAAACTTTACATTTATCTTTTTTAAATTGTTCTCCTCTGCCCCCTTCACAGTCAGATAACCGGTCGGTTTACGCCTTTTTGACGGAACCGGAATCTCTCTTTTTTTGCTGAGATATTCTCCGGTAATCGACTCAGGGCTTCTCATTATATCCTGAGCAGTTCCCTGTGCAACAACCTGACCGCCATTCTTACCGGCCCCCGGTCCGATATCTACCACATGGTCTGCCGCCAGCATCGTGTCCTCATCGTGCTCAACGACAATCAGTGTGTTACCCAAATCCTTTAATTTTTTCAATGTCTTAATCAACTTGTCATTGTCTCTCTGGTGGAGACCGATACTCGGCTCATCCAAAATATACACGACTCCTACCAGTCCTGAACCAATCTGTGTTGCCAGACGAATTCGCTGTGCCTCACCACCGGACAGCGATGCCGTTGCCCTCGCCAGAGTGAGCTAATCCAGCCCAACATCCACCAAAAATCCCAGTCTTGCATTGATTTCTTTCAATACGAGTCTGCCAATCTTCTTCTGCCTCTCCGTCAAATCAAGATTCATCATAAAATCCCGTAAATCTAAAATCGGCAAGTTACAGATTTCCGAAATATTTTTATCTCCGACCGTGACTGCAAGAGACTCCTTTTTCAATCGTCTGCCCCCGCACTCATCGCACGGTGTAATCTGCATAAAAGTTTCATACTCTTCCCTCGTGGACTCGCCCTTTGTCTCACGGTAACGCTTTTTCACGTTATTAAGCAATCCCTCAAAGGCAATGTTATAAACACCGCTTCCATGTCTCCCGGTATAGTGAACTTCTACTCGCATACCACCTGTTCCATACCAGATTAAATCATGAATGTCTTCCGGATAATCCTCAAATGGAGTATCCAGAGAAAACCCATAGTATTTTCCCATTGCCTCCAAAATCGAGCGGCTGTAACTCCCCGGTTTCACAACTGACTGCCAACCGGGAACTGCAATCGCTCCCTCATCAATACTCAGACTTTTATCCGGAATAATCAAGTCCTCGGAGAACTCCATGCGATAGCCGATTCCATGACAGACCGGACAGGCGCCGAATGGATTATTAAAAGAAAAACTTCTCGGCTCAATCTCGTCTATACTGATTCCGCAATCCGGACAGGAAAAACTCTGACTGAAATTAATCGGTTCACCACCAATCACATCCACAATCATGAGTCCGTCTGCCAGCTTCAAAACATTTTCCACAGAGTCCGTCATTCGTTTCTGAATCCCGTCTTTCACAACGAGACGGTCTACCACAATCTCAATGTTGTGCTTTTTATTTTTTTCTAACTTGATTTCCTCTGTGAGTTCGTACTGGTTGCCATCCACAATTACGCGGACATAACCGCTCTTTTTCGCTTTGTCAAGAACCTTGACATGCTCCCCCTTGCGCCCTCTCACAATCGGAGCGAGCAACTGGATTTTTGTCTTCTCCGGCAATTTCATAATCTCGTCCACCATCTGGTCAACGCTCTGCTTTTTTATCTCCCTGCCACAGTTCGGGCAGTGCGGAATTCCCACGCGCGCATACAACAGACGATAGTAATCATAAATCTCCGTGACCGTCCCCACCGTTGAACGGGGATTGCGGTTCGTGGATTTCTGGTCAATCGAAATCGCCGGCGGAAGCCCCTCAATACTCTCCACATCCGGCTTCTCCATCTGCCCAAGGAACTGGCGGGCATAGGAAGACAGCGACTCCATATAGCGACGCTGCCCCTCCGCATAAATTGTGTCAAACGCCAACGAAGACTTTCCGGATCCGCTGAGTCCCGTCAGCACCACGAACTCATCTCTCGGAATATCCAGATCTATATTCTGTAAATTATTTTCATTCGCTCCACGTATACGAATCATGCGTTTTTTGTCCATTGTCAAATCTCCTTTTCTGCGTGAAATTTACTTCAATTCCTTTATCATGCGGACATATTCAATAACATCACTCTTCCAAGCATGACTTTTCCGGAGTCCATAGTTTATCCATCCAACTATGTGTCATAAGCCGATTAACATACTGATATTCCTCCATAAAGAAAGTGAACAGTTACTTCGAAACAATCTGTGCACCAAAAGGAAGAAACGAAAGTTTGGCCAACTTAAAGAACTGCATGCCAAAGGGAATACCGACGATGGTTATACACCAACACAGTCCCATAAACAGATTGCCAAGAGCCATCCATATACCAAAGAAAATCACCCATATGGCATTAGCTATCGTAGAGGCGGCTCCACCCCCATATTCAATATCTTTACCAAACGGAAAGAATGACATAGATGCAAATTTAAAACATTGCTTTCCGTATGGGATTCCAATAATGGTAATGCACCAGAGTAGCCCCGAAATCCACCATGCCAGTCCACTGAAAAATCCTCCAAATACAAACCATAGAATATTACCTATTATGCCCATTATAAATCCTCCTTGTAATTATAATCCCCCCGTCGCCTCTCTCAAATGCTTTTTATACTCGATCATCCGGTCACGCAGTTCTGCCGCCATCTCGAAGTTGAGTTCGGCTGCTGCCTTGTTCATCTTCTTCATAATATTGCGGATTTCCTTTTCCAGTTCTTCTGCGCTCATAGATTCCGGATCTTTGTTCTCCTCAGAAATATCCTTCTCTGCTTTGGAGGAAATCCGAATCAAATCTCGCACTGCCTTCTTAATCGTCTGCGGTGTAATGCCATGTTCTTCATTGTACGCCTGCTGCAATTCCCTTCTTCGATTCGTCTCACGAATGGCGTTGTGCATGGAATCCGTCTCTTTGTCCGCATACATAATCACGCGCCCTTCCGCATTTCTCGCAGCTCGCCCAATCGTCTGGATCAACGAAGTCTCAGATCGCAGAAATCCCTCCTTGTCTGCATCGAGAATTGCCACCAGACTGACCTCCGGTATGTCCAGTCCCTCTCGCAAAAGATTGATTCCCACAAGTACATCAAATACATCCATACGCATATCGCGAATAATCTCGGAGCGCTCCAGCGTATCGATATCCGAGTGCAGATACCTCACCCTGACACCGACCTCCTGCAAATACTTTGTCAAATCTTCTGCCATACGCTTTGTCAGCGTCGTGACAAGAACCTTACCCTTTTTCTCCGTCACGCTCCGAATCTCACCAAGCAAATCGTCCACCTGACCTTTTACCGGGCGCACGATCACTTCCGGATCAAGAAGCCCTGTCGGCCGGATAATCTGCTCCGTCCTCATCAATTCATGAGTCGCTTCATAGTCAGACGGTGTCGCTGACACAAAGAGAAGTTGATTGATGTGCCCCTCAAACTCCTCAAAATTCAGAGGACGGTTACTCTTGGCAGAAGGCAGACGGAATCCGTATTCTACCAACGTTGTCTTTCTTGACTGGTCACCACCGTACATTCCCCTCACCTGTGGCACGGTAATATGCGACTCATCAATAATCATCAGAAAATCATCCGGAAAATAATCCAATAAAGTCTGCGGTGTCTCATTTGGCTGCAGGCCATTCAGATGCATAGAATAATTTTCAATTCCCGAACAAAAGCCTGTCTCTTTCAGCATTTCAATATCAAAGTGCGTCCGCTCAGAAATACGCTGCGCCTCCAGAAGTTTATCCTCACTTTTAAAATATTTCACTCTCTCCTTCAGTTCTGCCTCAATCCCTGCAATCGCCCTCTCCATTTTATCCGGTGCGACCACATAGTGGGACGCAGGAAAAACGACCATATGCTCCAATGTGCTCAGTGGCTCCCCTGTCAGCACATCAATCTCCTGAATCCGGTCCACCTCGTCTCCAAAAAACTCAACACGAATCGCCTTATCCGTCGCCGACGCCGGAAAAATCTCAACGGTATCTCCCCGCACGCGAAAAGTTCCACGGTGGAAATCCATGTCATTCCTTGTATATTGAATATCTACCAGACGACGAATCACCTCATCCCGATCCTTCTCCATTCCCGGCCGGAGAGAAACGGTCATCGTCTGATAATCAATCGGACTCCCCAGACCGTAAATACAGGATACACTCGAAATAATAATCACATCGCTCCGCTCTGTCAAAGCCGCCGTCGCTGAGTGGCGCAACTTATCAATCTCATCATTGATTGCAGAATCTTTTTCTATATAAGTATCCGTCGAAGGCACATACGCCTCCGGCTGATAATAATCGTAGTATGACACAAAATACTCGACTGCATTCTCAGGGAAAAACTCCTTGAACTCCCCGTAGAGCTGGGCCGCCAAAGTCTTATTGTGCGCAATGACCAAAGTCGGCTTCTGTAACTGCTCAATCACATTCGCCATCGTAAAGGTCTTACCGGAACCCGTCACACCGAGCAAAGTCTCGAATTGATTGCCTTCCTTAAAGCCTTTCACCAGTTCGGCAATGGCCTGTGGCTGGTCTCCGGTGGGTTTGTATTCGCTGTGAAGTTTAAATTGTTTTTGTGCAATCTGCATAAAAAACACCTCCAAACGCTGTATTAAAAAAGTTCGTCTATAGGAATCGTTGACTTCGTCAACGACGAAATTCGTGTAATTGCGAGAAAATTCGTGTAAAGAAATGGATATTTTCTCTAATTTATTCCAAAAAATAGAACTACACGAATCCAGGTCACAAAACCGTATTTTTCTTACTGCGCAACACCATATAACACAAGGTATCACACAACCATACTAAACGTCACAATTTTTCTGTGACTGTCATTGTTATAGTATATCACTAACCATAAAAAAAGTACAGAGCAAATTGAACATTTGTTCTGTACTATCCTGTAATCTCTGGGCTTATCCCCTCAACTTTTTGAGCAGCGTTTTCCTATGCCAGTAATTTCCCGAAACATTCCAAATAATCATCTCCGGAAAAGTCTGCCTTATCCTCTAATTCCTCCTCCGGCAGAACATCATCAATAAATGGCTGTAATTCACTCAGACAATCCTCAATAATCTCTGCTGTATCCCCATACACATCAATCGTGATGATTTCTTTTGCGTGTCCCAACAGTTTCGATACTGCTTTGGGATTAAAGTCATTTTTCAACAAAAGGGTACAGTATGTGCTGCGGAGGTCGTGGAATGTAATATCCGGCAGATTATTCTCTCTCAGGAGTTTTTTATAATGCGGCCAGTAATACATCTTACTTCTCGGTCTCCCATAACTGGAACAGCAGATGAAGTCCAAATCCTGAAATGTCTTGCTCCGGCGCCGGCGGTTCTTCTCATAAATCTTTCTTCTTTCAAGAATTGCCTCAAACACAAAATCCGGTATCGGGAGAATACGGTAACTGGACTGTGTCTTTAAAATAATTTCCTGCTTTCCATAAGTCTTGATCGGAACATCTTCTTTTTCCTTATTTGGTGCATTTCCCAACTGTCTTTTTACCGTCAATGTTCTGTTGATATAATCAATATCCGAGTATTTCAGTCCATTGATTTCACTGCGGCGCAGTCCCATCATAACCGCAAAAAGAACTTCCATGTAAATCGGTGACTCCCTGGCCGCCTCAACCAGCGTCACGACCTGTTCGATGTTCAATGTCTTTTTCACATCAATGCTCCGCTGGTGATACGGATTCTGCTTTATCTTTTTGGGAAGCGAAACTTCCTTTGCCGGATTGCCGGAAATAATCTTTCGGCTGACCGCATATCTCATGGAAGTGTTCATGATCGTCTTGACACGTTTGGCAATCGTGATGGATTTTGTTTCGGTATCATAATATAAATTCTGAACATGGCTCCTTTTTAAATCCGTCATGTTAATATTGCCGATAGCCGGAACCACATAGAGCCGGATGGCATCATGATAGGATTTATACGTACTGTCCGCAATTCTCGGTCGCATTTCTTTCTCCAGCCAAAAGTCAAAAAAATCTTTTACCTTAACATTGGTATAGACCACATAAGTTCCTGCATACAGTTCCCCCATTGTTCTGTCCCTGTCTGCACTGGCTGCCCGTTTCGTAGAAAATCCGGATTTCTGCTGCGAGATTGTCTCCCCATTCATATAGCGGAGAACAATTCTCTTTTTCGGCAATCTGCTCATAGGTCAAATCATAAAAATAATACAGAATCAGTCTGCGCCTTTGAACCTCTGACAATTTGCTGATTGCCTTATGTAACTGTTCCATCTGAAGTTTTCTTAATATTGTTTCTTCCAGATTATAAGGCTCCTCCCATGCCCTTTTTACAAGTGTTTCTTCCCATATGTCGGAATGCTCTATATGCCTGTCCCACTCATTTAGGTATGATAAATCTTCCAATTCAAAGGAATTAAAAGCAAGGTAGAGTTCCTCACTGATTTCAACTGTATGTACGATACCTTGTCCATCTCGGAAAGATAAATAAAAGAGTCCATCGGACTCAAAAATGCTATAGGGATTACCCCTATCTTTTCTTCTTTTTGGATGATTTTTCTCCAACTTAATTTCCTCCAATCTGATTTCTTTTTGAAAAATCAGATTGGAGGGCGGAGAACGATTTCTATCAGAAAATTTCAATCTTGAAAAAAACAAGAATAAAGTATTATTTTGCCAAATAAAAAAAGCAACAATCCTTATTTGGACTACGGCTAAATTACATTTGTTATTTTCCTTTTTCGCTTTGTATATAAAGTCAATTTGCTTTATGTTATTTTTCCTTCTTTTTCTTTAGTAAATTGCAAATTATTCCCATTTATGATTATACTGTATATAATTTGCCAAATTATTTTACACTATTTTCTCTTTTCTTATCGCATAATATGACATAAGATTTATTTCTTCAACAAAAAAAAGAGTCAGTCCAATTTATTTGAACTAACTCTATTTTGATACACTATTATTGCAATATAACTGCACTATTTTATCGTAATTTTTTTCTTACCATGCCATCCCCCAATCGGATCTTCATAATCCTCACTATCTTCCATGTACATTTCTAAATATCTTGCAACTTGAACATAATAAGTCTTACCTTTTTTTAGTTTTTTTGAAAGGCCACTTCCATAAGGAGCCGTATAAACGACTATAGCAGAATCTGACATATCTTTATTTTCAGAATATCGAAATAAATAGGCATCGACATCTTTTTTATAACCTTTTTTTCCATATGTCCTGTCTTTCACAGATACTTTAATTCTTCCATCTGATGAAGTCACACTATATTTCTTCAGTATTGCTTTTGCTGTAAGCTTTCCGTATAATTTCTCTGGTATATACTCTGGGAACATCTCCCAGTCATTTTTTGCTGAAATATACCAGCCGAAAAAAGCATACCCTTTCTTTTTCACTTTCTTTGGTAGATATGTCTTAGCTCGATATACATATTTTTTCGGTTTCTTCCCCACCACTTTTCCCCCATCCAATATGTATTTTATCTTATACTTTTTGTAAACTGAGTTAGCAGTCTTCTTTGCTGATATCTTAGTTACTTTTTTCTTGCCCACATACCATGTTCTTTTGCCTTTCAAAGTATCAACCGGAATACTAATTTTAGAATGATTAACTACCTTTTTTAATCCATAGCAACGTGAAACAAACTTCTTTGTTATTGTCTTAACCGATTTTCCTACAGAAATCGTTTTAAGTTTTTCACATTGATAAAAAGCATAATCTTCCACCTTTTGTATACAATCTGGTATCTCAAAATCAGTAAAATTACATCCTTCAAAAGCATAACTACCAATTTCAGTCAAATCTTTTGACCATTCAACAGTTTTTAGATTTTTGCAGTTACTAAATACTCCAAATGGTAACGATTTCAATTTGGCAGATAAACAAATTCTTTTTAAATTTGATTCACTAAAAGCATATGTTCCTAACTTTTCCAATGATTCCGGCAAAGTAATATCCTCTAAGCAACCACAATATTTAAAAGCTTCATCTCCTATTTTTTTTAGATTTCTTGGGCATTTAAAATCTTTAATAAAACAATTGGAAAATGCTTCATTTCCCACCTCAACTAATGTATCCGGAAGCGTCAACTCCATATACTTATTATAAATTAAATCTTTAAAACATCCTTCTCCGATTTTTACAATTCCATCTCCAATCTCAATTTTTTTTATTTTTCCGTTAATTTCTTTATCTTCATTAAATTTTTTTGTTATTGTCCCAGTACCACTTATTAAAAGAATACCGTCACTGGATAATTCATATTTACAGTTTTCACCACATTTATTTGATATTTCAGCAGAACTCTGAATTGGTGCCACAGATAATAACAATAATAATATTGCGATAAAAACACTTAATAGTTTATTAACAAAACTCAATTTCAATTACTCCTCTTATCATAATTTTTTTCTTTCATATAATCTTTAGGTATAGAACAAATATATTGTTTAGACTTGTCAGTTTCATTACCCTCACCGTTATTTGGTGCAATTAAAAAATAAATATTATCGCCATAAATGTGAAGTCCTTCCATCTCTCGTTTAGAGAAACTTACTTTTGCCGGATTTACACGCATTTGAGTACGAAAACTGCCATTTTTTGTTAAATCTTTACTATTTTTATTGTATAATGTCATCATACAAATATATAAAGGTTTATTCTTACTCTCATCACCAGCAGAAAAATATACTTTATTTTTATTTACTTTATTACCTTTTGTATCTTTCCCTTTATATGTATTGGATACCTCTATACCTTGATTAGAATAATGTGGTCTTATAATCTGACTCTTCTTTTTTTGCTCACAACTATAATTACACCATTTTTTATTCATTGATTTGAAGGATAACGAACCAGCTTTCGGATGATTTTCAAAATATTTAATTATTTTGTTCATCTTATAACATGCTATCTGTACTTTAGATATTTTTATATCATCATTATCATTTCCATTCAAATCATTTGCAAACCATACACATAAAGTATTTTGATTAGATGATACTGCTGCATCTATCCTGCCAACTCTACCAAAATACTTACGATTTTGATTTGCATAAGCCAATTTAGTTATTCTTTTTACATTCGAAGAAGTATAACTCACTGTTGTTTTTGCATTATATTTTACCAATGCCAAACTTTGTGAAAATTTTTTCCTTGCATTTGCACCTAATAACATATACATCTCATCATTATAATCTACAAACTCAAATGTTTGTCCATGTGCAAAACCATTTAATCTCATTGTACTATTGTCATTAAATTTCAAAACCTTATTTTTATTTTTATCAATACTGCATGTAGAGATATAAATATTATCGCCTTTTCTTTGCGCAATGTAATATGTATCTCCCAATTTTGCATAAGCTTGAATTGCTTTAGCACTTTCAATTTCTGGTTTTAAATCATTTTTATTATCAAATTTTTCAATTTTTATACCACTTATTTTAAATTCAATCCCCTTTACTCCTATGTTTACTTTTTTAGGACGGCGAACTGGTTTTGCAAAACCACCAACAGTATCATCCTTTATAGTTTTTCCTATACTTGATTTTGCCATCAACTTTGTTGACACTACTTTATATGCTTGAAACTGTAACTCTGTATCGAAATCTTCTTCTTCCCTTTCATATCCATCTTCAAGTTCATTCTCAATTCTTGTTTCTTCATCTGTAACTTCCATCATATCATATAGATAATATTCACTAATTTCTGCTTCACCATCAACTTCTGCAATAAAACCAAAAGTTATGGAACCATCCTTTGATATTGTAGCATTATAATTAGCATTATTCAAGTACAAATAATTATCATCGCTTTCTTCAACAACAGCATTCCATATTTGATCTATCTTTATATTTGTTTCCAGTTCTAATTTCCAATCATCAATTTCCCTGCCAGTCAAGTTTTTAATCGTTATTGCACCATTTACCTTATTTCCGTCCCGGGAGTTTGACAGTTTCACCTCAAAAAAAGTCCGCAAAGCCTTTCATGGCTTAA
>CAMVIN010000077.1 GCA_947167565.1 uncultured Clostridia bacterium
GAACATAATCGATTCCATCCAATTCCTCCCCGCCGGCAGCCACATATACAGGAACAAACAAACCCATCTGCATCAAAATTCGGTTACCGAACGCGACTCGCATTTTTTGAATTACCCACAAATCCAGTTCATGAATCTTTTTCATGTAATCCTGTGAAATCGGATATAACCGAAATGCCTCTTCAAACAGCTCCGTCAAATGATCAAAACCAAGATAAATCGGCGGCGTATCCGGCGCATCAAAAGCAATTCCTTTCGAATCCAGATTTATCGGCTGCGCCCTGTCATAAACCTTATCCGCAATCGCAAAGGTAGAATCATCATTATTCGCCGTTCCAATATACCAGACATTTTGAGGAATCACTAACTTACCGTGATCCAGTTTGACAGGATCCGTGCTCCATACATTTGGCACGATATCCAATTCCCATTCATCAGCATTCGGCATTTCAAGAACCGACAGCATTTCCGCAAAATAGTACTCAACTCTGGCAATATTCATCTCATCCAGCAAAACCAGATTAATGTCATTGTTATAACCCGACGAATATATTCTCTTTAATACTTCCGTCTCATTGAAACTCTTAGTAAATTCATTAAAATACCCAAAAAGTTCTGTTCTGTCACGCCACGACGGCTGAACAGAAGCAATTGTAGTATCTACCTGCAGGAATTTTCCAAAAGAATATGGCAAAGATGTCTTACCTGTACCGGATATACCCTGCAGAATAATGAGTTTTGTCGACGCCATACTTGCAAGAAACAGACGAATCGTCTTGTGCTCATAATAGAGGTGCATCCGAGAACAGGCAAAATTCCTGTACCTTTCCACCAGTTCTTCCAGCGTAATGTTGGCATCATAATCCGGCGGCGTATACGTTTTGTAAAAGTTATCAACTTCCATAAGTTTTGAAAACCGCACATCCGTAGTATGTATAATACCCTCTTCGTTTACCTCTGCACTGGCAACCTCCTCAACAGCATCATTTTGCAACTCACTTTCTGCACCCGAAATTCCCATTCCTGTGCCAACTCCCATAGCCGACACTTTCATGGCCATAATCTCATCTTTTTCCTTAACCAGTTTTATCACTTTCTGTTGTAACAGCGATATTTCTTCCAACAAATCCTCATTGCTCACAATGGAATGTCGAAACCGTGCATATTTGCGAATAAAAAGAATAAGGAGCACTGCGATCAACACGTAAACAGCAACAACCAAAACCAAAGCCAACACCGCAAAAATCCATTCCCCGGTTCCGAAGTTTCCACTATAACTGCGGAATTGTTCAATATATCCGGGAATATCAAATACGTGTCTTAACCCATTCCAAATCCCTATAAAAATTTCTCCAAACCCTGACAGCATGGAGGATATAAATGCAAAAAACCATTTCCAAAAATCATTCATACGCAACACCTATCCAAGTTTATTGTTTATTGTCTTTTTCTTTCTGTTCTGCCAAATATTCCTCAATTGCTCTCTTTTTTATCTCCGCTTCATCAAGTTCGACATCTTTTTCCCGTCTGACCTCGATAATAGTAAAGATAAATTTGTATAATTCAAACAAAAAAAACAGAGCCATCGGAATTAATATACAAACAAAAAAACCTTTCTTTGTCTGCAAAAATCCCATAACCACCCCACCCTTTTTTATGTTTTTTCCTGTCCACTTTGCCACAATATCACTTTGATACGCCGGCAGATCATCTTCTTTCGAATTGGCATCTCCCCTGGTCATGAAACTGATATTAACCCCGTCATCTTCCACTGACAGGATTCTATGTGTATTTAAAACACGTCTGCCATTGATAATCGTCCAATAACTTATCACATCATCTTTCTGCAGCTGCCTCACATCTTCTACTGTTTTGCAGATTATAAGATCCCCTTTTGCGAATGTGGGACTCATGGAGTCGGACTCAACCTTCATAGGTACAAATCCCAAAAAAGATGATATCCCATTATTTTTATTTGAAGAAAAAATCAACATTGTAATAATAAAAGATAGAAACAGTACCAGCCACGCCAAAACACTGACTAATATCTTCAATATTTTTCGCATTTTATCCGCGTTCCTCCCTTAAGTTGTTTCAATAAGTTTAAAATCCATTCCAAGTTTCAGAGTTCCACCAATGATTTCATTTGTACAATCCGGATCATTTCCCTCCAGCCAGATTACTACGGTAAATTTGTCCTTTTGCTTCGATGCCATTCCCTCGTGCCTTGTTTTCATCACCATATTGGACGAAAGAAATGTCTCATCACAATCCTTCTCCTTTCCACTGCCATCACTTTTTGTCTTCCCATAGACCTTTTTTTCTCCATTGATCCAAACAGCAACCCGTACAGCATCATCCACATTTTTTGTTATATTTTCCATGTTTAAGACACCCTCATAGGAAACGGTATCATCACCTGAATTAATGAGATAAAATGTATAGGCAATGTAACTTTCCCCATTGTGCGGTCCATTGATATCATCAATATTTTTCGGCAGATCCATACCGCTTATATTGGTCATATCATTTACTACATCTGCCTGAAGCCTTGCATTTGATATTGTATAATCCGGCGTCTCTGACAGTGTCAGTCCCTGTCTCACCATATCATATTTATTCACCCGGATGGTAAACGCTCCATATCGGTCATAAAAATACGATATCGCATACGCTATCGCAATAATCACAATCAGCAGCACAGCAAGCAGCGCAATGCTTCTCATTAACACACGATAGCGCTTTGCTTCTTTCGCTGTCCGACGCAATTCTAAGACATCTCTTACTTTTTCTTCCAAAGCAATTAACTCCCTTCACTAATGTCCTTTTGTTCTTTCGGTTTTCTGATATAGGAAGGATTCATGTACTTTCCTGCAAGCGGTCCCGCGACATACCGGCATCCACACTCATATAACAGTTCAGCCTGCGTAGAATTCTTTATGCCATCTGCGATCGCCTCAGCCCCCATTTCTCTTACAAAGCCTACAATAGAATTGACCGCACTGTCCGCTCTGCTGCTTTGCCCTATATATCCGGTAATATCATGATGAAGCAAACAATAGTCCACCTCAAAACCAGATAATCTCATCATAGGACAATTGTTGGCTCCGTACCCTTCTAACATGAAATGAAACCCTCTGTTTCTGATTTTGGTAATATTTTCAGGAATCCGTTTATCCACCTCATCTTCATTTAACAGTGAAGATGAAAGTGCAAAACAGATTTTTCCTGTAGGATAATCCACCTCTTCAAAAATCTTCATCAGTTTTCTCTCTAACCGCCAATCAGCCAATACGATTTGCGGCATATAAACAGAAACCCACTGAAAATAAAAATCTCTTTCTATCAACCTCTTTGATATATCAATCGCCTGTAACAGTTCAAGTTCAAATAAAGCATCTGCCTGACCGGATGCTTCTGCTGTTTCTCTGTATTCTTCCGGCATTAAAGTACCAAGTCCCGGAGTATTTAACTGTGTACGCGATTGAAAAAAAACAATCTCTCCCTGAGAAACATCCCGAATATTTCTCAAATGAATTTCCACCGCTCTCACGCCATCAACTGTTGTTTGAAGTTTTTCTTTTTCCAAAAATACCCTCCCATATATTATTCAAATCATCCGGTAAATGTTTTATCTATTATGCTAATAAGTTTTTGTATTTTTACCTCGAAGTCTCTTTCACAGCCGATCTGAACATAATCACCATGCTGCCTCCATATCTTTCCTATCTTATCATCCTTTTCTTTCGCTTCCGGCACAGCCTCTAACCTGAATTCACTGCTTTCATAAAGTTCAGGCATCTGTGATGCGACAGACAACATATGTATGACGATATCATAATTACTATACAACTGTTGTCTGTCAATTCCAAGTTCTTTCTCAATCCTCTTCTGTTCTTCGGAATTCAGATAGATAAAATGGTCAAGAATTCCCCTGTCATATATAATAAGCACTTCCTGTTCATTCTCCAGAGAACAGGCCGCCTCTATGATAACCTGCTCCTTTTTGTGCTGCAGATCAATGATTGCTTTCTGAAACGGAAGTCTGCCGTACTTCGCCAGAGTTATCCCCATCCTCATTAATTCAGTCGGAACTTCTTCAACAACAATAACCAGCCTTCCCTTTTGTTCAAAATATGCTCTTATACTTTCTATAGCAGTTGTCTTTCCCGCACAGGGACCACCGGTTATTACAACCCTTTTTATATTTCCCAGAACCATATATCATCCCCCACTATTCAATCTCTAATTTTTTCCAGTATGCTTCACAAAAACCGCATTCTTCACAGCGATAATCACATTGCTTTTTTTTGAGCAGATTATCAAAAAAACCTGTCTCCTCAAGCTGGTCTGTATAAATGAGCACATCCTTATTTGAAATATTCTGCGGTAGCATGAACAATTCAGGAATGCTTCCCTCATATTCCATATCCATATACGCCTTCAAAGTTCTTAACAGGTAGTCATGTGTGTTTGTACGGCCTGTAATCTTGAAATTGTGTATTCCGGTATGTTCTACATAAAACTTAAGATACTGTGGAAGAATATATGGTATTTTCAGCCAACAAATAGGATATTCCTGTCTGGCTCTCTGACACCGCTCAAAAGGCCAGTTATTGAATAATTTGTTCTTATTACCTCCCATTGATGAATGTGCGTAACAGGATGATCTTAAGACATTACTGCAGGGAGCATCACCAAACAAACAAACCTCATTAGCAAGAAGCTCGATTTCTATATTATATTTTTTTGCCTCATCCTGCATTGCCTTAAGAAGAGGAATATTCCTGTTTACATAGATATCAGCGCATATCTTGTACACATGTCCATTCGCGTAATGCTTAATCGCACTTGGCTTGTTAATTCCCTGTATCGTTGATATTTTAATCTTCAAATCTGTGCATTCCTCTACCATCTCAACAAGCAGCGGATTGGCAACGATGACACTATTCACGCCAACACTTTCAAGATATCTGAACACGTCACAAATCTCATTCTTCTTACCGGCATACTCATCTATCGCACGGCTAAATGACGCATTAGCTGTATAGTTGATGCTGATGCCATTCTTTTTGGCAATCTTAATATACTCCTCAAAGTTTACCCTATCTGAGTTCGAAAGCCTGAAATCAGGTCTTGCTGACGGCATATCAACATACTCAGAGCGAAGGCTTCCATATACCTCCGTTACCTTTACTTCTTCCGAGGTTTCGTTCATCTCAATAATTGAACGTAAAACAGAAATATCAAAATCTGTTCCAACATTCAATTCTATAATTGAATCCATTCTTATGCTCCTCTTAAATCCTTCATGATTTTTTGAAAATTGTCCCTGTAATTGAAATCTGTGTGAAGCCTTACATATCTAACATGATCAATCCGACAATTATTCCTACAATCCTCACGATCTGCCCCACATGATAAAAGTGGCAGCAGCCAATCCGTATTGTAATCTCTGTTGCTTATGGCGTTGATGCTCTGAATCTCGTCACTTGTCAATTCATTAATCTCGTATCCACTGTAATCGCCGTCAATCTCAGGCACTATAACGCAGTCGATCGGCTCAAGTTTTTTCCCGGATTCACTGTGAAGCCGTAGTGTATCAAGACTAACTCTCACACTCTCATCCTCTCCTGCAAGATACAATTCCTTGGGAGACACATTCTCCTCCGTACAAAATTCACTGAAGTATTCTCTAAACGCATAGAGGGTTCCTTTTCTAATTGTTATATAATTCTTTGAACCTGTATTGATAATGTGTGATGATTCTGTTATATATGATATGTCTTCCGAAATCAGAGCACCACCATTCAGTCCAAACAACAGTCCAAATGTAGTCTTTCCATGACCACTCTCAGCCGCCACTATAATATTCTTATCTTCGTAGTTGACAGAAGTGCCATGCATAAGATGTATATCCCCCGACAATACAAACGGTGCTGTTCCTAAGTGTTTTACAAGTCCATGCAGTTCACCGCTCACAGCGTCAGCAAGCACAACCAGCTTATTAGAACCAATACGTGTAATCATATATGCCTTTTTCCGCCAGTCTACAAGTGCATACCCTTCATCCACCTCATAGACATCTATTCCCGGACATGGCATTCTCCGATGAAATACCTCTTTTTCTGACTTCGTACAATTTTGAACCATATAATCGCCGAGCTCACCGCTTACCTTTTCATTGATATCAACGATAATCTCGAATCTATCCCTGCAATCTTCATAAGATTCCTTGCCGAATACCTCCCCCAGTACAAGGAGTTCATCTATGATAGATTCCGCCTCCTTAGACATAGTTTTTGCCAAGAGACCGGTACAGCCATTTGATACGCACACTCTTGCACTTACATTTTCATATTTTTCTATCAAATCTAAATATACCTTATCTACCATCCTCTATCTCCTGTTCCGATTTTTTCATTTTCTCATTTTCTTTGTTCTCTGATTTCTTCTTGCTGCCCACATTTACCTCTATGATAATTTCCTTACCACAATTATCACAAACATAGGTACAAATCATAGTTTCAGCCCCTTCTTCTCTGCTTGTCTTAACCAATCTGAAGTTATGGCTGGTTTCGCCCACATTTTCACCATCTGCTTCTATTTCGGAATTCCTATCACTATCACCACCGGCATCACCATCATCTGATGATTCGATACCGGCACCGACATCGGTGCCTGACACATTACCGGTTTCGCCATTCCTTATTCCAAGCGATTTCTGATACGAACCCGTAATCAAAGCAGCCCCTACTGCAAGCATAACAAAAGACCTTGCAATCGCTGATACCGCACCGACAGTGGTGGATGCAGCTCCGGACGATGAGGAAGAATCCCTGTCATCCTCTTCACCACTTACCAATGAGGAATCCATTCCATTCAAATCGGGATAATCCAGAGAATGCTCGTAATCACCGTAAAAATCATCTGCTGCCTCTAATGCGTCCAATGCAGTATATAAGGACGTATTATAATCATCTATATCGGTATCCATATCATCCCATTCCGGATGATCTTCGTAATCTCCAGGCATCATAGAATACCCCTCCCTTCATGCCATATTTAATCTGTCTGTTTGAGATAATTGTTCCATCCCCAACTGATGTTATGTTCATCAAAGAGCAATTTGAACTCCCTAAGCATTTTTCTTTTCACTCTCGGTCTTGCCGCCTCAGTACATCCGGCAATAATTCTTATTGTAAGTCCATCCCCGTCAATATTGGTTATCCCAAGATAGTTAGGTCCTTCTGTTATATCCGGAATCTTCTCCTTCATAGCCGGCAGCGCTTCCTTGATAACTTCCTCTGCGTGAACAATATCCACATCATAATCAAGCACCAGATGCAGAGCAAGCATCGTCTTTTTCTCCGTCATATTAATGAGCGTTTCGATGGATGAGTTACGTATAATCTTAATATTCTGGCTCTTGTCCTCAATCTTGGTAGATCTTATGCCGATGGCGATAACCTTCCCATAGAAATTATCAACTGTTATGATATCTCCTACATCATACAAATGCTCAATAATGATAAAGAATCCTGCCACAATATCCGCAACAATACTCTCTGCTCCGAGGCCTACAATCATCGTAAGTATTCCTACGCCTGCAAGAAGTTCTGTCGTATTCATTCCTAATGTACGCAATACTAAAAAGAAAAGCACAAGAACTGCAGCATATCTCACAGCACTCTGAAAAAGACCGATTATTGCAGTTCCCGTCTTCTTCGTGAGTTCAGGAGTTGCCATTATCTTATCAAATATCCAGGTAAGCACCGCCCTCACAGTAAGAACCATGATTACAAGGCTAAGTATTCGGTAGATACGTATCGGTTCAAAATCTCCATCCTCAGCGAACAGATTAAGACTTCTGAAGAACTCATTATCCGCCCCAAGAAGTTTGTTCCCGAATATCAACAGCACACAATACGCTACAACAACTAAAACCACGGCAATCCTAATTGCCAGCAGCATCGGCTTCTTTATGCCTTTCTCATCGCTGTCATCGTTTTTCTTATCCGGCTTTTTATTATCCGGCTTTTTATCATCCGGTTTCTTCCCTTCTTCCCCCCCGGCATCATCAAGGGATTGATACATTTCACCATCAATATCGTTATAATCGAAATCGTCCATATTTATCTCCTTTTGCTATCGTTTTTTTGTAATATTGAAACTTTTCAAATTTATGTACGCATTCTGCTTTACGTTATACATTCAAAATCAGTTCTTTTCCTCCCTCCTTGTATTTTCGATATACTACTCCGGCAGAATCAAGCAGTCGCATGGAAGCAATAACGAATGATTCCTTGGCATACTTGTTCTGCAGATAAATGACCTCCGAAATCCCTACCTGAATAATCGCCTTCGCACATTCATTGCAGGGAAAAAGAGTCGTATAGAGCCTCGCATTTGTCATATCTCTTCCGGCACCGTTAAGAATTGCATTAAGTTCAGCATGAACACAATACATATACTTTGTGCCGAGATCAGAGTCTACCTCTCTGTCCCATGGATATTCATCATCGGAACATCCCCTCGGGAAACCGTTATATCCCGTTGAAATAATTCGATTGTCCACTCCCACGAGGCAAGCCCCCACACATGTATTCGGATCCTTGCTTCTCTCCGCAGAAATACGCGCAACACTCATAAAATACTGATCCCAATTCAAATAATCTTCTCTCTTCATATGACTCCCTTCATAATAACTATTCTATATAAAATCGAATCAATTTACAACCATTTTCCCAATATCACCTATCGGTAACTCTAAAGTGAAACTGTCTCTGCCTGCATCCATCGTTATTTTTAAACTATAGTTTCCTTTTTTGAGCTTCTCAAACTGATATGTTCCCATGCCGTCCATAAATGAAGCGATACCTCTCTTGCACTCTTCTCCGTTCCTGTAGAGAATTAGGTTTGCCACACCGCTCACACCCTCATATTTAATATTCCCGGAGATATCATATATTGTATCGCCCTCTTCATTGACTGAACTTTTAACCGTATATCCAATCGCATAAATCGAGAATTGATTTGTATAAATGTACACTTTCTTAGTACGCTTATCAACACGATAGGTACCATCCTGTCCCGAGTCACTCTCCGTAAGTCTTTTGGCAACTGATTCATGGTAGCGATAAACGGCTAAGCCTTCCTCGGATATATGATTATATGGGATACATATCTCGAGAATATTAGTCGTTGTGCTCATCCTTGTTTTGACAGAATCTACAGCCTTTATTACTTTGATGTCAAAGAACGTGAGCATCCTTCCTTCCGCTATCTTTTTGATTGCTCTAATACCGTCAGAATCATCGTTTTCCTCACTTAACTGTTCTACTGACATGGTAACATTGACATCACCGGATTGCCCCTCTTGCAAAGTTTTTGCTTCTTCCTCCAATCCTTTAACACTTATCGCCGGGGTACCCTCTTTCACATCCACTGACGAACTTGAAGTACCCTCTTTATTCTCCTTATCCTCTTTATTCTCCTTGACAGTCACCTTTGCAGAACCCGTGTACGTGATGTAATTCGCCGCCTCAACTTTATAGTACACGGTAAGTGAGCCTTCCTTCGTTATGACAGGAGACTTCCGGCTGTTATACTCGCCATTTTCTTTGCCATAGGAAATGCTGTAAGCACTGTCCGGATCACTAACACTAACTTCTATTCCGTGCTTCTTTCCATCATATTCAACCGTAACATTCTTTGCTGTCACACTCATTTTCTTCTTTTCAATCTTCCACTCATACGTTGTAACAGACACATCATCCGGCAGTTGGTAATTGACTGCTTTCTCACCTTCAATTCCTATAATCTTCGCCGTATATGTTCCTGCATTTATCTTCTCGTTATCCGAGTACTTAAGTGTCAGCACATCCCCATTGAGCGTCTCTGCCTCAGCCGTAATACTCTGCTTTTCGCCATTGTATATGAGCTCCTTAGATGTTTCATCCCATGTAAAAGTCAGGCTCTTAGGATTGACTGTCAGTTTCCCCGGCACAAAGGTAATATCATAATTCTTGCCAGTTACCCCGTTCGAAATAATTGAATAGGATTTACCGGCATCACCGTATTGCTCGTAATCAATGCTGTAAGTAATCGTTCCATTGATATCTTGAAAGGTATCACCATTCACAAATCCGGAATATTCTACTCCGTTATCCTTCGGCTTGTCACCATAAGTAATCACAGCATCCTTAGCCGTTACCTCAAGCGGAGCTTTGGAAATCTGCACCTTCTTGCTTCCCGATACCGGATCTACTGTATATCCCTTAGATTCAACATAATAATATACTGTATATTCTCCGGCATCTGTAAATGTGACTGATTCTTTTGTGCCATCATCCTTATAATTGTCCTTATTGAGCTCCACGGTGCCATAATATACTGCTGCCTCCGTTGAATTGTCACCGAATATTCCCACAAATTCCCCTAACTCACTCTGAATTTCTTCAACAGTAATACCGTGCGGCTTACCGTCATAAACTCCTGAGTATCCGGATACTGTTATTGATACTCCTCCTCTGGTGACAAAATACTGCCCATCCTCTATGGAAGCGTTGTAATTAGGATTTTTATTCCAGCTGACAACGATAGGATAATCACCCGGCTCAGATTCTTCCGTTGCCGTTGTTGACAACTTAACCCCAAGGTCATCGCCTTCTACGTAGCCGCCACCAACATTATATGTCAATGCAGCTATTTTCTTTTTATAAATAGTCGATTTATCATCTGCCATAATCGTAATGGCTGCAGGTTCAATCATGACCTGTATGCTTTGAGGAGCAGAATCAACATGGTTTTCATCACCGATAACCTTGTACCATACTGTATAAGTTCCGGCATCGGTGGCAGTCGGAATAGCTGTGGAATAAAGTAATTCATCTGCAGAAACCGTATTTTCAGTAGTCAGCGCATAATACAGCGTGCCGTCCTCAGTTGAACCTCCGTTAGCAAGTTCCTGTGCTGAGCCATTATAAATCACTGATTTTTCTGTTGGAACTGTCACAGATGGCTCTGCTTTTGCAATCACAAAACTGGCTATAGCCTCGCCAGCCGGATAGTTATCCGTTGCCGGAACACTTGCTTTTACGTACCAGACTCCCGCCTTACCAGGAACAAAAGCCGAATACTCTCCATCCTCTGCATCTGAATAGGTATAAACTGCTGTATCCGCACCAAAGGCTGCTGTTGCAGTCGGTGTTTTCGCACTATCGCCATATTTCCAGCCATCAATGCTTACTGTAACAGTATTGATTTCTGCCGAAACTATCTTAAATGAAAGTGTCTTTGCCGCCTCTTCGCTGTCCGTCCACTTATAATTGTCAGCATCATTCAGCGTCAGCACTACATCATAACTTCCCGCATCCGTTCCACCATTATTAGCTGTGACAGTATATAAGTCACTTCCTACAATATCCGCCGTTTGGTTTTCACCGGTATAGTGCTTATCTGTAATTGTTGGAACTGCCACTTCTGCTTTGGCAATAGTAAAATCAGCCGTAGCCTCACCACCCAGATAGTCATCCGTCTCAGCAAGCACAGCCTTGACTGTATATTCACCGGCAGTAGAAGGAACAATTTCGGAGAAATCTGTTGTCCCCTTCTTTGCGTAAGTATACGTTACTTCTCCATCTCCGGCGTTCCCCTCAACCTCCGGAGTATTCGCAATTTCGCCATATGTCCAACCATTGATGCTTACGCTTGGCGTGATAGAAGTTTTCTGTTCATACGTGTAAGTGTAGGTTATGTCTTGCGTAATTGCCGTGTCTGTATTTGGTGTGACGTCCCAGCTTCCAGCCTTATAGGTGTCGTCCGGCTTGGTGCCGACTGCCGGAATCTGGTCTGCCGTCATTTTTAGTGTGTCGCCCTCGTAACCGGTCACAGTCACGTTCTTATCCGCTGTCGCCACATCGCCTTCACCTTCATTCCATGAGCCGTTTTCCACTTTGAAAGTTACTGTATACGAGACAGCCTGCTTCCATTTTGCGTATAGTGTAGTGTCTTCTGTCACAGTATCACTTTCAAAATCCCAAGCAGTTGTAAACGCTTCATCACTATACCAGCCAACAAAGGCATACCCTTCCTTGGTCGGGTTATCAGGCTCCGTAACCCTTCTGCCGCTTGCGACAGTCTGGGATTCCACATTGCTGCCACCTTTGGTGTTGAAGGTCACCGTGACAGATGCCGTCCACTTAGGAAAGAGCACCACCGATCTATTGTCAGTTGTAGCAGGATTCATACTTTCTGTCCATTTGTTTTGGAATCCGCTATCCGTATACCATCCCTCAAAAGTGTAGCCTTCTCTATCCCCCATAGTATCGAAATAAAGTTCTCCGTCCTCTAATCCAACCATTCCAATGAACGTTGTATTATCAGCATAATAGGTTGCTCTTCCCATGCACAAACCACCGTCGAGCATCACATCTTTCAAATAGACGGTGACACCGTCGGTGTTTGGTTCATTCGAATCAAGCAAACTGTTTATTGTACCGTTTTGAATTGTCAAAGTGCTGTTGGGAGCAATATTCCAATTTGCATAAGCTATGTTTTTAAATGAATTCAATGTAATAACATTACCACCCAAGTCAACAATTACGTTGTTCTTTGGTATATCCATGCCATCTGCCAAAGTCACATCTGCAAGCAATTTCAAAGTACTGCCGTCCTCCAATGCGTTAATCGCTTCATTGATATCCGCATAGTTCGTTGTTGTATCACCGCTTGTCACACTGGCGACAGGTGGCTTCGCCAGTTTCAGTTCATCGCCCTCTATCTGCACGGTGTAAGCCGGATCATCACTGATGAAATTAGAAGCATAATCCTTGGCCTTACCACCTGTGGTGAACACGCCGCCATTTGCTATCCTGACACCGAATTTTGCATCCTCGGTTATCGTTCCAACAACATTAATCTTAACCTCAGGGAGTATATTACAATACGTAACCTCATTATCATAGATAACAGGAGCCCCGGAAACATTAAAAGAACCTTGCTGTGGATGCACGGCACTGCCACCCCTGTTATACATAACTTTCACGTCACCGGAAATGTTGAGTATTCCAAAGGATGAAATACCACCACCCCAATCATTATTACTGCTCATGTTGTACATGATTTTAGCATCGCCGGACAATTCCGCTGTTGCATTATTCGGAATGCCGAGTCCTCCCCCACGGCCAATTGAAGTATTGTACTGAACCGTTCCACCGGTCATGACAAAATGAGAGTTCGAATCATTCGAAAGAGCCACACCGCCACCCTCATAGTATCCCTGATTCGTGGTGCGGTTGCCAATAATGTTACCTCCTGACATGTTGAATACTCCGCCATCAACATACACACCACCGCCTTGACCGGCACTACCACCGGTGATATAACCTCCGGTAAATGTCTGATATCCACTTTCCAAATCGTCGTTTACCGTTGCCAATCCCGCACCTTTCTCAGAAGGATCATCTACCGTAAATTTATGTGTCATGTTATCTGTGTTACTATCTTTAAGGGTAAAGTTTGCACCACCTGTTACCGATATAACTCTGCCGCTACCGGTCATTTTAATTCCATAGCCGTTGAGGTCGAGTGTTTTTGTACCGGAAACACGGATGGTGCTGTCTGTCGTCACATCTGCCAACAACTTCAAGGTGCTTCCATCCGTCCACGCACTAACCGCTGCAGAGAAATCATCATAGTTCGTCGTTGTATCACCGCTTGTCACACTGGCGACAGGCGGCTTCGCCAGTTTCAGTTCATCGCCCTCTATCTGCACGGTGTAAGCCGGATCAT
>CAMVIN010000078.1 GCA_947167565.1 uncultured Clostridia bacterium
TCTTTTTTTTCTAATTCTTCTAGTTCTTCTTTCTTTTTTTTTGCATTTTCTTCATTATTCTGTAAAATATTCACGCCATCACAGTTATATGTCTTTTTAATAGCTGTCGCAATCTTCTTTGCAACAATCATGATTTTGGATGCATCCTCATCCGGAAGCTCAAAAATATTCGCAGCATGATTTTTCGGCAAAATAATCACATGACCTCTCGCCGCCGGATTCACATCCAGAATTGCCTTAAAGGAATCATCCTCATACACCGCCGTTGACGGAATCTCTCCCGATAAAATTTTACAAAAAATACAGTTATCCATGTCTATATCCTCCATTTTATAAAAGTTTTAAAAGCGAAAAATAGTGTCAAAATTTCTCAGCATAGCAAAGTTACCCTGAGCAGATAATTCTCCGGACATAAAAGCCCCTTGAAATGATTTTGTACCACTCACAATATCGGCCAAAACACTCGAAGCCAACTTAGCCGTAACTTCGGCCTTCTCAACAGTTCCCTCATAACACTCAATCTCATCGCCCTTAATATCAATGACAATAGAACTTTCCTTATCTGTCAAATCCAGCCGGAATATGTGATCAAGATTATCCATCGGGTAAAAATTGTCCACAATTTTGCTTATATATTCATCACTATCATTGCCCTCCCCCATCATGCCTTTGAAAAGATTTGCCAGTTCTTCAATGTCTTCTTTCTGCTGCCTGACATAATTATCATTCGACACATATTCTGACAACTGTTCACTTTCCTGCGGAGTCAGCGACAATGTGCTTCCTCTGAGTACAGATTTTTTAATCTGTACATTACTGCTCGGCAGCGCTACGGATTTTCTTGAAATGGCACGATAAAAATTCTCTGTCTTTTTCTCAATCATGAGATTGTAATCTGCATTGGTTTCAAATTCTACATGATCATCTACATAAGCACAGAGTCCCTCGCTCGGAACACCACCTAACATCTCCCATGCACGAATCAACGAATACTGCGCCTCCCGTTCCCCATAAGTCGTTGCCATGACTACAGGGAACATATAGATGTGGGAAATCAATTCCTTGTCCCCATACAACCAACAGGAATCCAAAAACTGCTGCATAAAACCGCCAATTCCAAACCATTCAAGAGAAACTGCCAGAATCACACCGTCAGAATCCTTTAATGTTTTTGGCAGTACAGCAATACTGTTCTTCTCTTCGTATAAATTATGGCGTTCTACTGTAACACGCAATTCCTCCAGCACCTTTGTCATCTTCTCTATGACAAATATCGTAGGATCATCAATCAGTCCACGCCCGCCATAATAAATATTAACTCTCATAAGTAACCTCCATTCGTTTCCACCTGGTCATAATCAGACATATCAAAAATCCTGCAAGCAATCCTCCTATATGCGCCGAATTGTCTATACTTTTATCCTGTAGTCCACTATATATACTAATCGCAATATAAATAATATAGCGTGGCACCTCTGATGTGCGCCGTCCCCTGTTCCCGAAAATCAAAAGAACCAGCAGTGCTCCCATCAGTCCAAAAATTGCTCCTGATGCACCACAGGAAACCACATATCCGGCCCCACTGTATATATTATAAACAACGGATACGATTCCTGCAAGAATTCCTGACAGAAAATACAAAATAAAATACTGCACTCTCCCCATAACCTGTTCAATGGAAAATCCAAGTATCAAGAGAGAAATCATATTATTAAACAAATGTTCAAAACCAAAATGCAGAAAAAAATGTGTAATCAGCCGGTAATACTGATGCTGTTCCACAATCAGAGGCTCATAACTCGCCCCCATCCGTATCATAAATTCTGCGTCATAACTGGAACCTTTCATTTCCACATACATATATACAAGGACATTGACTGCCAGCAAACACATCGTCACGACAGGTATCCTGTTATTTTTTTCTTTATTTTGTTCCATATTTCACCGTCCCACGTAGTTTTTCCACACAATTCCATGTCCGGATCACATCACGCAATCCCACTGGAATCCTTTATTACTTTGTGTTATGATTGTAACATAAACAAAAAATTCGGTCAATGTACGAATGGAGGTAATCATGTTAGTGACGGTGAATGCGGACAAAAAAAACACAAAACATATTCTTACCCTATTAGAAGAAATGGGGTATTCTCTGCCCTGCAACTGTCACGGCGCCCATCACTGTAATGGCAATCCCTATTCCTTCGACTGCTCTATGATTCCAAAAGAGCCTGTGACGGTAACGCTTCCCTCTTCCACTCAAAAGATTCATGGACTTTCACTGGAAAACATATCCCCTAAAAAAGGTCCGGGCGACACTCTCCTCATTGATTTAGGAACAACGACCATCGCCCTTGCCCTAATTGACCGGATGAGTGGTGAGTTACGGCAAACTTCTGTTTTTCCAAATCCCGGCAAACGTTATGGCGCTGACATCATTTCCCGCATTCGCGCCTCCATGCAGGGGAACAAGGAGATTATGCAGCAAGAGCTCATCCATAATCTTCAGACCAGAATTCGCTTACTCTGTCAGCGCAATCAGCAGGACGAGGGAGCAATTACACGGTGTTACCTTGCAGGCAATACCACTATGATTCATTTGCTTATGGGCTATGACTGCACTCCCTTGTCTTCAAGCCCGTTCCGGATTGCACAGCAAACTCCTTCTGCTTTTTTTTACAAGGACTGTGAAATTATCATTTTTCCATGGATAACAGCTTTTATCGGAGGAGATCTCACCGCCGGTCTGTACGCCTGTGACATGAACCATTCAAAAAAAACTTCTCTTCTGATCGATCTTGGTACAAACGGTGAAATGATACTGTCCCACAACAGCACTCTCTACGCAGCGGCAACTGCTGCCGGTCCCGCCTTTGAGGGAAGCAGTCTCTCCTGTGGCTGTCCCGCGATTCCGGGTGCTGTCAGCCGCGTAGTCTGGAAGAGAAACCATCCTGCTCTCACGACAATAGACAACAAAATCCCCGTAGGTCTGTGTGGTTCCGGTGCCATATCACTTACCGCTGAACTTCTCCGCAATGAATACTTGACATCCGAGGGCATTCTTTCGGAAAAATTCCCTCCGGCCGGAATCCTTCTCGGAAAACGAACGGACGGCACACCACTTTATTTTACCGCAGATGATCTGCGCAATGTGCAGTTATCTGTCGCCGCTATTGCCGCCGGCATGGAAGCAATCACCCGGGCAGCCGGTATATCACCGATGGATTTGCAGCAAATTTATCTCGGTGGCGGCTTTGGATTTTTCCTGAATTTGTCCGACTGTCAGACTCTTCACATGTTTTCCTCCATAAACCCGGACGTTCTTCAGCCAATGGGCAATACGTGCCTGAAAGGAATGTATCTATGCGCAACAGATGACATTCGTCCACAAGATATTCCATCGGTAAAATTCGTCAATCTCGCAGAAAGTGAACTTTTTAAAGAACGTTTTATCTCCCACATGACATACTCAGATTATGATATGTGACATTGTAATCTCTACCACATATGATTTTTCTGATATTTGCAAAATGTCTCCATCCTGAATTTCCGTGCGGCTCCAGGGAGCCAGACGCCTTCCATTATAATAAGTTCCGGTATCCGATTCTTCGTCCATAATCAAAATACTCCCCGCCTCCTGCAAGATCCGCAGGCGCCCGAGCGAAAACGGGAAATAGGGAATTGCCACCGGGGCATCACTCCCTCTTTGCGGAATCAAACAAACTTTTTTCTTATCCTTCTCCTCATCATGATACAATACATTTTTCTCCCTCTGCTTTCCGGGCATAGTCTTCCATACACCATATCCTGCAACTGCCGCGAAAAAGAAGAAGGTACCCACAACTTTTGAATAGTCAATTTCTCCTGACACAGGTTTTTGAAATAGATTCATTCCCCATAACACCAGATATATCAGGATACTTCCAACAAGAATCCCCACCGGAACTGCATAATGACTATAATGAACAGTCTTCTCCGGCATTTTAAGATTTGCCGGGACAAATTCCTGCCTCTCTTTGGGAATCGGACGCTCATCCTCTTTCGACAAAGCCAGCTCACTCCCTTGTCCATGTAAATATTTTTCCAGCAAAGCACAAGTACACCCCGCCTCTTTTGTCAATTTGTGCATCCCATAGACAAAAAACACAAGTTCTTTATCCCGCTGATTCATTTTTTCCATCACATCTTCTAACAGCCTGCCAATTTCACGTACAACATTTTTTTCCTCATCCATCTGATAAATACAGCCCACTTCTCCTGTCAAAGGATCAATAAACACACAGTCGGAATCAAGAACAATTCCTCTGCTGTCAAGAAGATACTCCTCCGTCGTCCGCATTAATGAAAAAATATGTTCAAACACTTTCTTTATTTCCGGCAGCCCCGGACAGTTTCCCGACACATACTGCTCCAACGACAATTTCCCGGATATATTATAAATGTACTCCTTTTTCCCATTTATTTTCCGTATTTCCAGCGGAAGAAACCCGGATATATCCTGATATGAAAATATTTTGTCGCTATAACTCTCCCCCACAATTCCATGAACCTGCAAATAATTGCCGGTTCCATCCTGCAAAATTTCTTTCTCCATACGAATCCTCCATGTCTCACCTTTCAACGATAACCGCTTAATCCTTTATAATATCCATGTCCCACATATACCGGACAGCTCTTATATCTTCTCTTGTCGTCTTATAAATTGACTGCGCCTTCCCTCCTGATAATATGTTGCGAAGAAACGTCCATGAAATGGGGAGATTATAGCGAACCTTTACCCGCCGGCAATTTACTCCCTTTTTCTGACTAATCTCATTTACCCGGATAAGAAACAACTGCTTGTCCAATATTTCCGTCATATCCTTTTTCCATTTCTTCTCACTGATTGTGTCCACATGATCCAGCCACAAAGCCGTCCTTTCATTGGTAATTGTTTCCAGTACAATTCGATCATGAAGATACATTCCACTATACAGAATTGCCAGCAAAATCCAAAGAGATATGGTCATAACAAAAACAGCCTCTACTGTATAGGAACCTTTCACAGCCAGACACCTCCCATTTCGCAAATGGTAATCACTCCATAAGAAACAGCCGTAAATGGAACAAAAGGCATGGTATATTTTTTGCCAACACGACCAAAAAGTAACAACGCCCCTCCAATAACTGCTGCCATGAACAAACTCAAAGCCAAAACATCAAGATTTTTCATAAACCCAAGGCACACTCCCGTCACCACATAAACAAGAGCATCTCCACTTCCAATACTTTCCCTGCTCAATTTACAGATGAGAAACAATAGTGCTCCCAAAACTGCTCCCGGCACCCAGTTTTTCCACGATGTGCCGAGAAAAAACTGGCAGACAGAGACAACTCCGATGCAGACAACTCCCGGCAAAACCGGTATTTGCCTCTTCCAAAAATCCAATACTGACATAACAATTAGATACACTCCCACCAAACACACCATTATTATTTTCATTCAATTCCTCCCTCGTTTTTGGTTCTATCCACATTTACTGCAAGGCGTTCTCTTCCCCACCTCGGAAAGTAGTATTTCCTGTATGTTACGCTTGATTCCACTACAAGAACGAATCGTGTGATAACAATCCCCATAATTCGTAATCCACACCTTATCATTGCCAGACAAACTTTTTCCCTTCGCACAATGTTCACACGCCTTGTATTTTCCTCCACTCTCATTGCGAAGAGTGGCAAGATCCTGATATTTCATCTGTGAAATACTGAGTTTCAAATAAGTGCAGTTCTTCTTTTTGTGATATACATGCCCGGTCGGTGTAATATAGACCGTCATGTTTTTCTCTTCCTCTGTCTGTCCCCGACTCTCGACACCGGTAAACGCTCTCATATGCACCCGCTGTCGAAAAGAGTAAATTCCGGGGGACAAAAAATGAAAGGGGGTTTTAATCCAATAACGGATAACAAGATCAACCTCATCGTCATCTTTCAAAAATGAGGATTCTGCCATAGAAAATGCCACGATGCTCTCCCCCAGGTTGACCGCCATCTTTGCCTGACAATATGCTGTATTTGCAAGTTCTTTTTTCTCCGTTGCGGCATACTCAGCCGATAGTTCTCTTGCTGTCTTAGTCAGCGCCCATTGAACCTCATCTTGACATTGTATCATAAGCCCCAGATAAACAACTGACAACATGGCAAAAAGAAATGTTGGCAGTATCAATGCTGCCTCAACCGTCATGGAACCACCTCTCCAGCTCAAGGCGGGAGAGGGTATCCTATTAAGATGAGATAAATTGTTTTTTGGAATATGTGAATTAAATTTTTTTATTTTTTTGTTTGGTTTATAATTATAGATCGATCCTACCTCCTTTCTAAAAACTTAATAATAGAATACCCTCTCCCGCCTCGATACTTACAAATAACCGCGGACAATGTCCCCTAAAAAGGTATATTCTCTAACATCTCTGCCCAACATTCTTTCAATAACCGCCATTCGAAAAAACTTAGCAGGGAATGCATAACCCGCTTGAACACGAATTGAGAATACACAGGTTCCAAAATCAAACTGACGATACCCATTATTTCTCATGTTCCACTGAATCAAATCCATAATTCGATATCTTCTCGTACTTGCTTTTGTTGTCACAAGAAATAAAGTGAGATACTCTCTGTATCCAAAAGAATTCTTAGCTGCCTTGTGAAATTTTTTAGCTCTCTTGCAAATAGCCTGATTAGTAATCACAAAAACATCTGCAAATCCAGTGAGAATCTGCTTAGGAGATTTGACAATCGGTACATCTCTTTTTTGCAGCAGACCTGCAATATCCACAAGACTTTCCACCAATGCCCACACAATTAGAATTAGTGTCTGTGTCAGGCGTATAAGCGGTTCCATTCCGGTAAATCCCACAACTGCCGCAGCCGCAGCATAAGCTTCTTCCCTCTTTGCCGAGTCTTGAAAAATCGCCCCAAAATTTGTAACCGTTCTTATCAGAAGAATCCGATTTAACACAGCTTCTAAATTGTCACGATCTTTACCCTTTCCCGCCACAAGATACTCCCTCTGATACGTCAGCGCTCCCTCCCAATTTTCCACCTTGTGTACATAACTGGAAAACCGATCCTCAATATAGGCATCCAGACAGAATTCATCTAAGCCCACATCCATCGCATTCCCCAAAGTCCCGGACAGCTCCACTTCCTCTTTTGATATGTTTTCAACCCTCTTCCCATAATCGACCTCTTTTTGCTTTTCCTCTTTATAGAGCTTCGCATAATTATTCACATTTTTTACCTTTTTTTGGGAAAGAGAGGAGATATTCTCACAGACCAGATTCAATATTCCATTATCCCAGGACGAGGACAGGGCATCCAGCGGACTGTCTGCACCTCCCTTTTCTTCTACACCTGTATAATCAAATACGATACTCTCTGTGTCATAACTGGTCCATATATCGATTAATTCATCCTTCTTTTCCCCGGTCCACTTTCCGGTCAAAATTTCACTTGTCTTTCGAAGAATTTCCCTGTTTGTCTCTAATACCGACATATTTTTTAACAGTTCTTTTAATTTTGCGTCATGCTCTGCAAATTCCGCATTCTTTCCCGCAATTTTATAAAAGGAATCACGCAGTTCATTTCGAATCTCAATTGCTCTGTCTGTCATTTTCAAAACATGTTTGACGTGTTTAAAAAATTCACCCCGGTTTGAAGAAAAGTTTTTCATTGGCGTATCATCAAGGCGGGGACTCATTTTTTCCCACACTTTTGCATTCGTAATACCAAATCTCTGACATTCTTTTTTCCCGGTAACAAACATTTTGATAAATTCTTTTCCACAGGAAATTTTCCCTCTTGAAACGGTAATCCCATCCACGAGTTCCATTAATTCTATCAGTTGTTCATCCAGTTCAGCCTCCTCCTTCTGTTCCTCCACACTCTTTTCAATTTCAGATGCCGCTTTCTCCTGTTCAGACAGTTCCTTGGATTTATTGGTGAATTTTTTCCACTGCTTTTCAATTTCCCGTCGTTTCATATATTCGGTAATTTCTTTTTGAAGAGCCTCTGCACCATTATCACCCACATATACTCTTTCTGAAACAGACAAACGTCGCAGCTCCCCTTGAAAAAAATCCAGGTCTCCGGTTCTTGCAGCCTCCAAGGTGTCACCGGCATAATCTGCTATTACCTTATCATATGCCGGACCGGCACTCTCAATAAAAAACAGTCCATAGTGGTCATAAAGCGGGCGGTTATACTCTGCCAGCAGAGCATCCACCGCAGCCTGAGTCGTACGAGCGGCATGATTGGCACACGCTGTATACCGGGCAGTTTCCAACAGTGTTCCCAGCAGTGCCATAATCAAAATACCTGTCAGCGAAAGAAACACTGTTATACTGCCACTCTTTCTACCCAATTATACTGGTCGAATCCTTATTGAACTGGGTAAATGCCTTGTTTACGATGCTTGTTATTTTGTCTTTAAATAATAGTACAAGCGCAACAAGAACAACGAGAATTAGTATGATTTCAACAACACCTACCGCATCTTCTTCCTCTAAAAACATCTTTAACTCTTCCATAGAAATCTCCTTTCTTTAAAAAACGATAAATTAATTCTTTTACATTGACATAAACGCAGGTATCATAATAATACCCATAACCAATCCGAGCATTAACATCATTGGCATCAGCAATTTTGTACCGGCAGTCTCTCCCTGCTTTAATGCTCTTTCCTTTCTCTGCACTAAGGCTTCACCGGCTTCCTTTTCCAAAATCTCAATCATACCACTTGCTCCTTTTTTTAAATTTTGTGTGATGATTGACGAGAATTTTAAATAGGGTAACATCCGGCATCTTCTTCCAAACCGTTCTATCGCTGTCACCTCTGATACTCCATCCTTCATTTCCTGTACCATAATACAGAGTTCCTCATAAGCATACCTGAAAGGTCCACCACTCGCCCTCTCCCTCTCATACTCAGCAGCCAATCGCTCTATCGTCCCGCGGAACGTCAGACCAGCCCCCAAAAGAAGCATCACTTTATTCAAAATCTCCGGATGATCTGTCATCATTTGATTCTCCCGCTTTTCCTTAGCCTTTTTTTGTTGTTCTCTCCACACAAAAGGGAGAGACACAAGGATAACAAGAATTACGTAAAACGGCATGAAATTCTTTGGTTTTTCTATATTTTCATATGTCAATGACGTTTCCCCAACCTGAGCCGGAAGTTCCACCACCTGTTCTGTTTTGCTCTCCTGCATTGTTTTTTTCAAAGCTTGCTTAACATCGTAAATTTCCTTTTCCTGCTTTGACATACAAACAGATTCCAGGTGTATCGAATAGTAAAATGTCTTTTTCCAATTCCGACAGACCGCCTCCACCATAAGATTTGTATTCACACCTTCCTCCGGAATCTTATCTGACCTAAGTTCTCCCGTATCCCGCAAATACGTCTCCTCATATGACCAACTGAGTTCAATCTCTGTATCCGGTATTGATTTTGCAAAGAATAACGGCTTGCTCACATGTTCTGCGGATTCATTATTCCCCAGATAATGTTCCTCCAAATAAACCGACGTTAACTGCTCCATCTGTGCTTTTTCTTCTGCGGATAGTTTACGCTGCTTCACGGGAACTGTCATTTTTTTCTTCCATATATCTGTCCCGTCATTTCCAGTCACAAGCACATCTACGTTATGATCTTCATCTCCCCTCTCCACATAAGAATTTTCTTTCAAAGGCATATTTACCGGTTTATCTCTTGCACAGTAAATCAGGAGAACTCCCGCCAAAAGAATCAAAATCCCAATACAGACGATACGTTTTTTCCAGACTGCCAAAAGGAGTTCTTCGTGATTTTCTCTCGGATATAAATACTTTAATTCCTGTAACAGAAACTGATCCTTTTTTATATACATTCTGACAAAAGCCCATATTCTTTTGTCTGTAAATGCCTTCCTTTCTGCTTTTTTTCCTGTCATTACTTTTACCTCCCAAATAGACATCTCTTATGTATCAATCTTCATTATTTTCCTGCTCCACAAAATAGATACAACATAAACGCCGAGTGCAATCGTCATAAACATACGCCCCAAAACCCCCTCATACAGCGGCGACAGGAAGCCCGGTGAAAACACCTGCAAATAAACGATTATCAACAAAGGAATTGTCATCATAAACAGTGACTCCATCCTTTTTCCGGCTATCATTGTCTGAATTTCCCTCTGCACCTCTACCCTTTCTCCAATATTATCCGCCGTCCTTTTCATCACCCGCACAAGATTGCCCCCGCTCTTTCGTGCAGTCGCATAAATTTGCGCAAATGTCACAATATCCTCCACTCCACTTCTTCGTCCCAGATCCATAAAGAGTTCATCCAATGGTTGACGCAGTTTCATTTTTTGAAGAATATCCTGTAATTCTTTCAAAATTGGTCTCTCTTCCTCGTACATCAACTGCAAATCCCGATATGCCTCTCTAACTGCATTATCCATGGAGTACCCCGCCACTAATGCTGACACAAAACTGTCCATTGCATCTTTAAATTCAAGCATCAGATTCCATTGACTCCTTTTGGCAAGCTGCACTCTCTCATAGCGAATAAATAGAATCGCCCCGGGAATTGAAAAAATCAGACAAAACCGTACGCTCCCATAAAAAAGGTACGTCACAACAAAACTTCCTATCGCCCCTGTCAGACCATAACGAAGATATTCTGCCGGTGTCATGTGATAATTTTGATAATCCATTATATTTTCACCCCGGCTCTCTGACATTTTCCTATTGCCTTTAACTTTCGCCCGGTTGCCCTCAACTCTCCCCTGACAACACCATCCTCCTCCCCCTCTTCCTCAAACAAAAACAGGGGAAATAATTCAATTTTGCCGCCTACTACATCACCAACCTCTGTCACTTCAAGAACCTTTCTTGACTTATCCCTAAGACGCCCCAGATGAACAATCATATCAATTCCTGATGCAATCTGCTGCCGGATAGCCGGAAGCGGAATATCCATTCCCATAAGCACCAACGTCTCTAATCTGTTCAACATATCTTCCGGACTGTTCGCATGCCCCGTTGACAGACTGCCGTCATGTCCTGTGTTCATGGCACTCAGCAGATCAATTGCCGCAGAATCCCGTATCTCTCCCACGATAATTCTGTCCGGTCTCATGCGAAGCGCACTCTTAACCAAATCGCGTATTGTCACTTCGTTATTCCCTTCTACATTGGCGTTTCTCGCCTCCAGACGAACGAGATTGTCAATGTTTTGAATCTGAAGTTCCGCCGAATCTTCAATCGTAATCACGCGCTCTGTATGTGGGATAAAATTAGACAAAATATTTAAAAATGTTGTCTTCCCTGCGCCGGTTCCACCCGAAATAAAAATGTTATACTTTGCTTCTACCATTTTTCTTAGAAACTCCTCAACCTCCTCCGTCACCGCTCCCATCTTTAGTAATTTTTTCATAGTCATTGCCTCTTTGGGAAATTTACGGATTGTGACAACAGGTCCCTCAATAGCAATAGGCGGAACAACAATATTGACTCGTGAACCGTCCGGAAGTCTTGCGTCCAGAATAGGATTCGACTCATTGACAATCCGGTTACCGGAAGAGGCAATCTGCTGGGCAATATCATCTAATCTCTGCTGATGTTCAAACCTGAGACCTGTCTCCGTCAATTTTCCTTCCTTCTCCACGAAAATATGATCCGGGCCATTTACCATAATTTCTGTGACATCCTCATCCTCTAAAATATCCTGAAGAATATCCATCTTTCGTATAGAATTAAAAATCAAATGTCGCAACCTTTTCTTTTCTTCCAGCCTTATATACTCTTCCTGTCCGGCACTGACAATGTGCTGCTCAATTCTCTCTAATAATTCCTCGTCACTGATTTCGGTTCCTGCAGGAATCTCTGCCAGCACATCTTCCCGAATTGATTTTCTCAGTTCATCCGTCATCTTCCAATATGCACACATTTTCTTCCTCCCCCTTCAATAATCTCTCGACATAAGCCATCTTCTGTGAATGATTTGCCAACTGTTTCAAGTCTTCCAGTTCCAATTCCTGTTCCCAGTCACTCAATTTCGAAGTGACCGGAACAGCTCTCGTCTTTTGGATTAACGCCTCTTTCTTCTCCAGAATACAATATCGCTCATAGACTTCACGCCGGATTCGCCCCTGCACCCCATTCTCCTGCAAGAGGAAAACTCTATCCGCAAGTGCCATAATATCCAGTGTATGCTCATACAAAAGTCCCATCTCAATAACAATGCTGTTGTAACCACACTCCTCTCTCAGCCGCCGCAAAAACACGCTCCAGTCCTCTGCTCCACAATCTAAAACATCTTTATAATGTACAGCCGGAGACAGCATCCACGCCTGACCAAACGGTTGATGCAAAGCGCTCTCTTTTTCCGCAAATCTTTTCTGTCCTAATGCAAATAGCAATTCGCTGATCCCCTCACCGCACGGTTCTCTTCCGCTTACCAGTTCTCCATTGTTGTACACCGGAAATCCGGACATACAAAGGTATAAACATTTTCCCTTATTTCCCAAATATTGTGACAACATAGCGGATAACACAGTTGAACTGCCACCATCCGGTGCCATGACCAGATATACGCCCTCTTCCGTTTCACACACAGTTTGTAAATCCGGGCTCTTTCCATATTCATAATCCAGCTTTAACTGCCATACCAGTTCTCTGTAAATATTTTCAGCCTTTTGAAACTGAAATATTTTCCCTTCCTCTCTATCCTGCCGATTTGCAAGATAGAGCACTCTTCTCTTTTTTTCCTTTTGTTCTTTCACCTCTGTCTGATCCGTCAGAATCACTAATTCCTGCCGTTCTGTCCCCACTCGGTATTCCACACTTTTTTGTTCTGTCGCCAATTCCAGGTGTAGCCGTGGGTTCTTCTTCCCTGCGAGAAAGCGCAGAAGTCTTTTCCCGTATTCCACATCCCGGACATACAGAACCAAAATAATATCTTCCAATCAATCACCTCGATATCGTCCACTAATACACACATAGAATAGTACCCAGCGAAATAGCAACTGCGAACGGTATAATTCCACTGTCTCCCTCTTGTGTCATATCGTAGTATTTATTTAGTTTTCTCTCCTGTATGCAACAGGTCACATAATTGAATAATTGCCGAAACCGGCATATGAAATTTTTCCGTAAGATTATTTTGATGATTGCCATAGCCGCACCTAAGAACAAGGCCGTCACTACGATTGAACAAAGCAGACGTAATCCAACAAAACTTCCAATCACGGAAAACATTTTAATATCTGATGCCCCTATCATGCGACATCGATAAAACAGAAAGCATATCATGATGGGAATGACTACTCCCGAAATCCAGAGCCCTATGCCTAAAAAACTCTGATTCTCCATTCGCCAGAACAGGCTATAGATCATAGCTGATACATGTAGTGCGTTGGGCACTTTGTACCGTGAAATATCAAATAGGGATGCTATAAGGAGAAAGGACCATAGTACCTCCTTGTAAATACTAATACCTCCTATTCTTTGTTGTGAATATAACTTTACCACACAGAGCGTGAGTTGTCAAGAAGAAAAAAACAGATGTTTGTGTCAAGTAAACGTTGGCACTTTTTTCAGATTCCGTATTTCAGCAGTAA
>CAMVIN010000079.1 GCA_947167565.1 uncultured Clostridia bacterium
CCACCGAGCGTAATCCACATAAGCAGCACATTTTTTGTCTTTAATTTGAGCCGTCCGATATGAAACACAAAAAATCCAAGGGAACAGCCGAGCAGAGTTCCCAGCATTGCCGTCAGAAAAATCATTCCGGTATTACCTCCGAAATTAACTTTCAGACCAAATACGAAATACACAAGTCCAAGCACAGTAATCAGAAGTTGGACAAGCAGTACCGAGACAAACACGGCGAGTTCACAGAACGTTTTATTTATCGGCGCCACATGTATTCTTTTCCCGGTCTCCCGCTCATTTGCCTGCAAGGTTCCCAGAATCTCAAGTTCAGCAATGGAACCCAACAGACAGACCATGGCAATCAGATTGTAAAAATAGACGATATACGGATCTTTGTTTTCACCGTCAAGAGAATTCACCTTGACATAATTTCCTGACGCCTCATAATCAGCTTGACCGATTTCTCCCTTCATCATATCCGCCAAAAACTTCGCCGGATTTCTCTCGTACTCTGCCACAGTAAGATCTGCCCGGTTCCGATATGTACTCACCAGATTGGTCAGCATACTCTCGTACATTCCATTCTTCTTTACTTTCAGCGAAATATCTTTTAGTGAATGGGCATAGATAATTCCTGTCACCTTTTCCTCTTTTAATAATTGCTCAGCAGAGTCCGACTTGGTAATTGTTTCTTTTATCATTCTCGTATCATCTTCATAAGTCAGTGCTCTCAGCATTTGAATCACAGGCAGATTCTCTTCTTTTCCCTCATAACTGCTATCCTCGATTACCACAGCGACATTCACCGGCTTTTTCCCCTGCGAAGAATAGATCGAACTGAATGCGATATAAAAAAATGTTCCCAGAAGAATAGGAAATATAACATTCCAGAACACCAGTGATTTTGTTTTAAAAAGTATTTTTATATAAGTTTTAAATACATGCAAAAACATATCCTACCGTCCTTTCAGTCTCTCAATTCTTTGCCGGTAATCTCCAGGAACACATCATTCAGTGTAGGGAGCTCCGAATATATTTTTTCATACACAATGTCGTTGTCCGCAAAATAATCCAGTATATGTGTAATATTATGACGTCCCCCACTACACTTAATGGTCAGCCGGTTATTCACATATTTCACCTCGTAGACATGACTGATATTTTTCAGCGACTCCAAATGTTCTTCCTCCAGATTCCGGATATCCACGATAACATTTTCTGTATTTTTAATGCTCTTTTTCAGTTCTTCATTTGTCCCCTGTCGTATTTCCTGCCCCTTGTCCATGATAAGAATTCTGGTACAGATTTCCTCTACTTCTTCCATGTAGTGGGACGTGTAAATAATCGTGGCCCCGTTTTTGTTCAGTTCCACAATATTCTCAAGAATTTTGTTTCTTGTCTGTGGGTCCACAGCAACTGTCGGCTCATCAAAAATAATCAGTTCCGGCTTGTGCGCAATTCCACATGCAATATTCAGCCGCCTCAGAAGTCCACCGGAGAGTTTTTTCGGATAAAACTTGCGGTAATCAGACAGGTCAACAAATTGAATTGCCTCCTCCACATACTGCTTTCGCTTCTTTTTGTCTTTGATATAGAGTCCACAAAAAAAATCAACATTGTCGTATACGTTCAATTCGTTAAATACGGCCACATTCTGGCTGACCAGACCGATACGCTTCTTGATGTCCGCACGCTCCGGCGACATTTTTTCGCCAAACAGCCGAACCTCCCCCTTATCATAGGTCAACAGCGACAACATACAGTTGATTGTTGTAGACTTTCCGGAGCCGTTTGGTCCGAGCAACCCGAAAATTTCTCCCGCTTCAATCGAAAGACTGAAGTTGTCGAGCGCAATCAGCTCTTTGTATCGTTTTACTAAATTTTCCACTTTTACAATTTCACTCATGATTATGTATCCTTTCCCCATTGCCGCCCGCATGAAGCAGCTACGAAGCAGCTACTTCATGCGGGCGCTGAATAATTATCATTATTTTAAATTGCTCATTTTCTAATATTCATTATAACGCAAAGCGAAACAATGGGTAGTGAAGATTGTAATTGATTGAGAAAATATAATGTGACAAATGTCATACATAATATTCATTCACATCATAAGCGTCATCCCCAATTTTATAACTTTTATTTCTTTATCTTAACTTTCTTTACCGCACTCCACGCACCATACTTCTTCACTCCGTTGACAAGTTTATAGGCTCTCACGCGGAAATAATACGTCTTTTTCTTTTTCAGTTTCTTCACTGTGTATTTTATCTTTTTCGTTGTCTTGCTCTTTTTACTCTTTGTAAATTTCTTGTTCTTTGCGTACTGAATCTGGTAGCCTTTCGCTCCGCTGACTTTCTTAAAGGAAACGACAGTCTTTCCCTTCTTCTTATTTTTCACTTTCAGTTTATTCACTTTTCCTACCGTATTTTTTTTCGTGTTATCATCGCTTTCTGCCGCATTGACCGGTTGCTCTGTCTTGTTATTTGCGGAAGTCTCAGAATTATTCTTTTCACCGGCTCCTGTATTTGTTTTTGCCTCGGCTTCTTCTTTTTCCAGCTCTGCCTTTACCTCTTCCACTGTCCTTGTGGAAATTCCCAAGTTATAAATATTCGGACAATCCGATGTAGGATTGGTCAGTTTGATTGTATTCTCTCCTGCTTTTAATGTCACATCCATGAACATATAACCAAGAGAATCGATTCCGTATCCGCCGGTTGATGAGCAGGTTTTTCTCTCTGCCGTACCATCATTGACCGAAACATACACATATCTTGTTGCACCGGTCATATACCCAAGACGCATTTTGTAATTGCCGGCTTGTTCCGCATTTACCGTTACTGTCAGATACGAAGCAGCATTTCCGCCAAGCCAACCAACATATCCTGCCGCCTCTTTTACTGCATTCGTCGTTCCATCAATTGCTTTATATTCTGTAAAAGAATACTTCATCAACTCTTTATCAATTGTCAAACCATAGTCTTTATCATCTGACTTCGTAGCCGTTTTGTCAGCGAAAGTGCTCTTGCTGATTGCCACACGGTCGAGACCAATAAAATTACCATTCGGATTATAACACTCAATGGTATTTTCACCTTTTTTCAGGTTGACGTAAGCGCTATATTTTGCAATTGAATTCGTTCCGGAACAAATCAGTCCTGTCTTAATCTCGCTCGCACCGTTGATTTTGTAAGCAATCTGACTGTCCGTTCCTGCTTTGTAATACAATGACATCTCATATACACCATCTTTTGGAGCCGTAATTTTCCACTCAACATGATTGTTCTCGCCATACCCCATGTTTACCTGCTTAAGTCCGGATGCAAAAGAATTACCTGCCACGACTGCATCGCCGGCTTTTGTTACATCATTGCTTTCCATCTCATAATAAGTATGGTTCTCTTCCGGCAGTTCAATCGCACTCTTGGAAATTACCATAGCAACTCCGCCGGCTGCCTTCAATTCTTCCTGAATCACAGTATCTTTTGTCACTTCTTTTTTCTCATACACAACGGCACTGCCATCGTTGTTATCTCTGAAAATAACCGCCTGATAAGTTCCGTCTCCGAGAAAATCAAGAGAAATGTTTGTTGTTTTTTTAGCCTTTGTCATAGCACCGACAAACCATTTATCCTCCGTCTTTGACTTTCTTGCAATAGCGACATAAGCTCCCGGCTCTGCCTGCTCTTTGTCAACCAGCACACTCTGATCAAAACTTGACTCCACCTGATTCAAAAATCCCAATGCTGCATTGCCCTCATAGGCGTAAATGGAGGAGGCGAGATTGAGTGTTCCCGACTCAAAAACAACAGTTTCTGCCAACTGGAATCCCGCTGTCGCCGGTATGGATGTAACAGGGAGAGCCGCCGGTGTAAAATCCATGGAACCGGCAACATTTCTCGTGTACGGATAGGTGAGAAGAGTTGTCACTGTCGGTGAACCAAGCCCGAATTTGTGATACTCCTCGCCGAACACAGCCTCGTAAGATAAAATATTCGGATAGGTACGATTCTCTCCACCCGGCATTGTACAGCCGTGGAACAGAACACAGAGTTTATTTTCTGCCGCAATCTTCGCACACTCTTCCATCTGCTTCATGGTCGCCTGAGTGTCACTCTCATAATAATCAACTTTTACTGCATATACTCCTGTCTCATGCGCCCACTTAAACTGTTCGGTAAGCTGCGCCGTTGTCTGAAGAGAGTACGTCGGATATGCCGCTTTTCCATTGGCATCTTTCCAGCCTGCGTGTCCGCTATTATTAACACCGTACCAGAGCATAATTTTCACATTTTTCTTAGCTGCATACTCACACAGTTCTTTGACTTTCGTCTTATAATCTTTCCAGAGACACCAGCCAAAATCAAGGCAAACAGCATCCCAGCCATTTTCTGCCGCAAAGTCAATATAATCTTTTTGCGGAGCATACTCAATCGGATCATCTCCTGCCTCAGACCACCAGGACCAGTCTGCTTTAAAACTCTTTACCCATTTACTGTACTGGTAAGTGTCCTCATCTGCTTTAGGATTCAAATTAGTTACCATATTGCTGTTCACCAAAGTCTCCAAATCATTGGTGATTACCGCCACTCTCCAAGGAGTGTGAAAACTTCCGTCCGCATACGTCATCTTTACGGAACTAACTTTATTTCCAAATTTGACTTTTAGATTTCTCTCACCGGATGCCGTTGACAGGAAAGATGAGCAATACGGCTCCTCTTCGTTGAACACATTAGCCTCCGTCAGAAGCACCCACTCTTTTCCGTCTGCGGTACTCGCAAGTGCCGGAATCGTGTAGTTGCTGCTTGCACTCGTCAGCGATTTCATGGTTACACTGCTATAATCCACCTCATACGTATTACTTGTGCCACCCAGCCAGAGTTTTGTTCCGCTATACGGAAGTACATATTCACTTGCTTCTGACTTCACTGTCTCCGTCTCACCGGCAGTGCCGTACACCTGGTAGCGAAATGCAATTCCGTCATTATAGATTCTAAAAATAACCGTACATTTTTTGCCGCTCGCATCACTTGACGGAACCAAGTCAAAACTCAACTCTCGATAGCTCTCTTTCACATGACTCTGTCTGCCCGCCGGCAAATCATATTCCTCTGTTTTTTCTCCAGAAATTGAAATATTCTTTATCACAACATTTTTTGTATAGTCATATCCCGCTGTGACAATACCGAGCGCCGAAGCCTGAAGAACGTTTTTATCATTCTGTCCGGCACTGTAATAAAATGATTTCTTTGCGGAATCCGTCCAGATTTTCACTGCCGTTTTTTCATCCGGAGATGTGGCAGATGTGGATTCACCCAACTGAACTGCTGAGAGTTCTGTTCCATCTGTGTACTCATTCTCACCATCGGCCACCGTGTCTTTCTTGACCTCTGCCGAAAAACCGTAATCCGTATTCGCAATTTCCACCACATCCTCTGCGCTCAATGCCTGCTTGTAAAAGCGGAAATCATCAACCTGCGCCTTGCAGTCCGCATCATTCCAACCGGAACAGGTTTTACCGATGGCATTCACCGTCAGATCTTCTATGCTGTTCAGTCGCGCTGTCAGTTCATCGGTTCCTCCCGCCGTCATAGACGAACTGACCTGTTCTCCGTTTACATAAAAGTCAATCTCTTCTTGCGTCACTGTAAAGGTAATATAATTCCACACATTCTTTGCCGGCTCGCTGCCATAAATAGCGCGGCAGACATTTGACGAATCAAATATGACATTCCATACCTTATCAGCCGCATAAGGAGCATAGGCAAACTCATCTCCATTTGTGCTGTTTGCTGAACTGATAAGACGGGAATAACTTACAACGCTTGAATCCGCTTTCATCCAGAAAGAGTATGAAAATCCTGTCGAAGCACTCACTCCCTGGTATAAATCTGACGGCAATTCCATATAGGAACTTCCCTTGGCACCTCCCGCCAGAGTCAATACATGATTTCCCGATTTACTGTGATTCGTTCCATTTACGATAATGTCTGCTGCCTCAACCTTTGCAGTCCCTTTTAGGGAATCCGACACATCACTCTCAAAGTTCCATTCATAAGTCGGCTCTGCCTTTGTCGCCTCCCCTGCTTTTGCGATTTTGTCTTCAGACACCTGCCATGATGCCGGAATCATCATAGCCGACGCCAGGGCAATCGCAAGCCCTCTTTTCCACAATCCACGCATAATGTTTCCTCCAATCTTCTCAATAATAAATGCGCTTACAACACTGTTTCTTATTACTTAGTATTGTAAGCGCATTCTTTTTTTTATGGAATAGTTTAATGTTTTGAATATATGGAAAAGTGTTTACTTGCCTGTATGCTTGTCAAGAAACTTCAGCACATTCTCCTTTGCTGTATTTCTGCCGTCCTGAGTAAAGCCATGGATTTCTCCCGGAAGCGTCAGCAATTGTGCATGTGGATACACCGTAATTGCCTTTTGAGAATATGAAATCGGTGCAATGTCATCTTTGTCTCCGTGAATAATCAGCACATCTTTGTCATATTTTCCAATTACCGAAAAAATCGGTGGCATATTCCACAAATCTACAACAAATCCTTTGCCTAACATCAGCCCCCAGAATTCAAAAGTTTCCGGAACTTCATCTAAACTCTTGTACATCCCCTTCCAATTATCCGGGATATTGAGAGCCGGGAAGTACAAAAGCATTCCAGCCACCTTGTCTGCACGCTCCTCTGTTGCCAGTGATGCTACCAGTCCGCCCTGGCTGCCTCCCATAATAAATACTTTGTTTTCATCAACAATATCCATAGAAGAGATGTAGTCAAATACGGTAAGCAAGTCTTCTTTCTCTGTTGTAATTGTCGTGTCTGTTGATTTTCCTGTACTGCGACAGCGACCGGCACCGGAACCACCGCAAAAATCAAATGCATACGCAATATATCCGTTATCTGCATAATAATTACATTCTGTCACAAAATCTGTATTCACACCATTGTAACCATGGCAGAGAATAATTGCCGGAGATTTTCCTTCTGCTTTCGGTGTGTATAACTTACCAAAAATTGTATTTGTTGAGCCATCTTTATTTTTCTTTGTAATTCTTAACATATCCGTTGCGCGCTCAGTAGCAATCTTTTTCTCTTCCACAGGTGTCTTCTCATCTGCCTGATTTGTATTATTGCCCGAATCCACGTTTTGCGTATTCTCTGCGTTTTCTGTATCATTTTCAACATTCTTACTCTTCTTTGAGGAAGTTACTGTAACCTTACACTTATATGATTTCTTTTTATATTTTGCTGTTATCGTTGCTTTTCCGGCCTTTTTTGCCTTTACCTTCCCTTTTGAAGAAACTACAGCCACTTTCTTGTTGGATGATTTCCACTTTACTCGTCCTATGGACTTTGCTCCCTTTTTCAATTTCAGGGTTTTGCTCTTACCCACTTTTAAACTAAGTTTCGTTTTGGAAAGTTTCATTTTCCTTGCTGCAGAGGCCGAATTCGGTGTACTCGTAATTGCAAGCCCCGCCACCATAATCAACGCCATCACAAAAGCAATACCTTTTTTTAATCTCACAATAATTTCCCCCCTTATATTTTTTACTTATTTTCTTCCATAAACTTCAGTGATTCCTGCATCGCAATTTTTCCGGCTGCCGGACGGAATCCATGTCCCTCGCCCTCCAATACTTTGAGTTTCGCATTTTTATATTTTTGTGCCACTCTCTTGGAATCGCTCAGCGGAACAATGTTATCTTTATCTCCCTGGAAAATATAGACCGGTTTTTCAAATCCGCCAATCACATTAAAAGGATATAAATCATGTATGGTAGCAAAGAAATCCCTTCCCAATGTCATTCCCCAGAAAGATACTGTCGCCGGAATTTTATTCACATCCGGATAGGTTCTTCTCCAGTTATCTGCCAGTCCAAGTGCCGGGAAATAGAGGATCATTCCTCTCGCTCTGTCCTTCAAATCCTCTGCTGCAAGCGAAGCCACCAGACCGCCCTGACTTCCTCCCATGATGAATATCCGGTTCTTATCTACTCCGTCCTGCTTTGAAAAGTAATCAAATGTTGCTATGAGATCCGATTTCTCTGTAAAAATTGTCATTTCCGTTGTCTTCAATCCGGTACTTCTCGAACGGGCGGAACCGCCACAAAAATCAATGGCACAGGCAATGTAACCATTTCTTGCATAATACTGCGTCTCGCTTGTAAAATCATCGGCAATACCATTATAACCATGACACATGATGATAACCGGATAAGTTCCTGCCTCTTTCGGTGAATACACTTTTGCATAGATCGAACATTTTCCATTCGGTATCTTTACCACATTCAAATTGATGGTATCTTTTACTGTTACTTTACATTTATATTTCTTTTTTCCGATTTTTGCATAAACATAGGTGCTTCCAATTGCGTTTGGTGTGATTTTACCGGATTTCGTGCCAACTCCGGCAATGACAACATCATCTGCCACCCAGTTGACTTTCCGCTTTGTTCCCGAAATCTTTACCGTAGCGGTTTCACCCATCTGTAACGAAACTGACTTTTTATCAATTTTCGGAGTTTCAACGGTCACCTTAAATTTGTAATTCTTTCCATTTACCTTCCCCTTTACCGTTGCCGAACCCATTTTCTTTGCCTGAATCGTAAAGCCCTTCTTAGCACGCTTTACCTTTACGACCGATGACTTAGAGGATTTCCACTTCACTTTCTTTGTAGCATTCTTTACTTTTACAGTCTGCTTCTCCCCCTTAGTCACATAGACATTCTTCGTCGCAGCATTTGTCCCGATAGCAGGAACCAGCAGTAAACCGAACAAAGTTGCTGCAATTCCCATACGAGCACATATTTCTTTTTTCATAACAGCCATCCTCCGTTTCAAAAAAAATAGATGTAACACAAAACCTTCTCTTCGCTTCATGTTACATCTATTATATCTAATTAGTCATCTAATTAGTATGGTAAATTGCAAACTTTTATATGGAAAAATGTCAACTCCGTTATCAAAACCGGTACTGAATTTGAAGTTTTTCCTCATTTCCTTTATAGTTCTGCCGGTACTCTGACGGACTCATCCCATATTTTTTTCGGAACACCTTGGAAAACGCCAACTGATCTTCGTACCCTACCTCACCGGCAATCTGACCAATGGAAACGGATTCCGTAATAAGCAGAGTCTCTGCTTTTTCCATTCGAATACGCATCAGATAATCCTGCACCGTCTCACCCATCTGCTTTTTGAAGCAGCTGCTCAGATAACTTCGGCTGAGGCCCATTTCTTTCGCCAGTTGGGACACTCGGATCTCCTTGCTGTAGTTCCGCTCAATATAGCGAAGTACATGCTCCACATAAATCTGCTGCGGGTATTTATCTTCTTCTGACAGCTCTACCTCGCGCTCCGCCGCATTGGTCAGTTCAGAGAGAAATAAATACAGTAATCCCTCTCTCCTTAATTCATTGGCAAAGGTCAGCGCACGAGCCTCCAACATCTGCAGAATCAGAGACTTTAAATACTCTGCCTGCCCGCATTTACCCACTAGTTTTTCTTTCTCATCAAGGTGGAGGTACTTAATATACATAGGTGCCTTAATCCCCTGGAATCCAATCCACATATAAGACCATGGATTCTCTTCATCTGCCTGATAAAAAGTCGTCTGACCGGGGCAAATCAAAAAATATTCTCCGGCTTGAACCGTATAAGTTTTGTCCCCCACCCGATAAATTCCTTTGCCGGATAGAATATAATGAATCAGATATTCATTCCTGACGGCGGGGCCAAAACTGTGTCCTTTGCTACAATCCTCAATTCCGCAGTAGCACAGATACAAGTCCACATTATTTTTATAAAAAATCTCCAGACACTCAAAGCCTGCCGAAACGGTAAACGCTGACTTCGGAGGCGATACCTGCTCCTCTGTTTCAATCCCCATAATACGCTCCTTATTCAAATGCCTTTGCGCATTTTTGCAGATGTTCGATAATCGGAAGGTGCTGCGGACACGCCGACTCGCACTGACCACACTGAATACAGTCAGAAGCTTTTGCACTCTCCGTCACACTCTGATAATCCTTTGTGGCTTTCTGCAATTCTCCCCTTGCAATCTGCCGGTTCATTGCCTTGAAAATATCCGGAATCGCAATCTGCTGCGGGCATCCCTCCGTACAGTAGTGACACGCCGTACAAGGAATCTCCTCCGAAGCTCCGAGAATATCCTGTGCCTTTCTAATTGCCTCTTTCTCCGCTTCATTTAGTGGTTTGAAATCTTTCATGTAAGAGAGATTATCCTGCATCTGCTCGATATTGGACATGCCGGATAGAACAGAGAGAATGCCCTCCATCGAAGCCACATACCGAATCGCCCAGGACGCATAGGATGCCCCCGGATTAACCTCATCAAAAATTCGCTTCACCTCACTTGGCGGATCTGCGAGCGTTCCCCCCTTGACCGGTTCCATGACAACAATCGGCTTACCGTGCTTTCTCGCTACCTCATAGTTGGCACGGGAAGCAATCTCTGCATTTTCCCAATCCGCATAATTAATCTGCAACTGTACAAACTCCACATCCGGATGTTTTGTCAGCAATTCATCCAATAATTCCGGTCCCGCATGAAACGAAAAGCCGTAGTGCTTTATCAATCCCTGTTTTTTTAAATCCTTCACATACTCCCAGAGATGATACTCGGAATATTTCTGATAATTGTGCCCCATCAGCGCATGAAGAAGGTAATAGTCAAAATATCCTGCCCCCGTCCTCTCGAGACTCGTCTTGAACTGGTTCTTAGCCATCTCCTCATTCTCTGCGAACATAAACGCATTTAGCTTTGTCGCCAGCGTATAGGACTCTCTCGGGTGGCGCTCCACAAGCGCCTTTCTGATTGCGTCCTCAGATCCCTCGTACACAAATGCCGTGTCAAAATAGGTAAACCCATTTTCCAAAAAAGCATCGACCATCCGGCTCACATGCTCCACATCAATCACATCATTATTTTTCGGCAGTCTCATCAGACCAAAACCTAATTTCTTTGTTTCCCCCATAAGTTCCTCCTTTTATGCTGTGGCATTTTTCCTAATACTCTTATAGAGATATTTTCTCACATACAGGGTAGAAGCGCAAGGGTTTTTTCCGGCATAATCATTGCTTTGGCATTTAAATAGTTTTCATATAATATTTAGAATCTATAAACAATAAAAAAGACAAGGTAATCTGCTGATTTAGTTAACCTTGTCCTGCTTTTTACATTTGAACCGCAACATTATGTATGCTTTCAACAAACGAATTAATTTTGCTTATTTTTTCAGTTACATACTCTTTTGAAATATCATTCTGAACCGCAGAAGCATGATCTCTATCATTTTGATGAGCAATTACGTTTCTGCGTTTATATAACCCTGCTAAAAGCTTTTTACATTCATCAATTGCATGTTTCTCATCCATGGCAGGATACATCTCCATACATACAGATTTCCATTGTACTCCAAAAAGATTCAATTGATCTCTTATTGTTTCCCAATCCTGCATAACAACGCTAGCAAATAACTCATTCACATATGCAAAAAACCATTCTTTAGATTCTGGAACTGTCATAGCCTTTTCAAGTTCAGCCATAGGAATTGAGAGATTTTTATATCTGTCTGTTTTAGGCCAATCCCCAAGAAATATCTTATACAAACCGTATTTAGTCATTTCATGCATATAAAAATCAAGTATTCCTTCTAGGAAAACAATCTGTGAACGGAAAATCGTCTTTCCCTCTTCATTCTTTCCAGATGCAAGCAGTTCATCTGCTATCACAAATTGTTTTTTTATGGACTCTAAACTTTCATTAAAATGATTCTTTATTTCAATTAATTCAAATTGAACCGGAATTACGACAGGCGTAGCCTCTCGAACATCTTCTACTCTTGGGGTCAATGAAACGTCTCTATTTGCCATACATCTCCCCCTCCCTACATCTGTGAAACCACTTTCGCAAAATCAACATTTAACATAGGTATGGCTCCATATCTTCCTGAAATATAGCCTTTTCCATATTTTTCATCTTTTCGAACATTTTTAATTTCAGCCATTGAGTACAAATCTGTAGAACGGTCCTCTTTCTTTAATTCAGTAAACCATATTTGATCTCTACGGAACAAATCCAAATCCAATAATCCAGTTTCATGAGCAGTAAAGAAAATCTGTGGGAATCCTTTAACAGGAACATTTATGAATAATTTAAGTAATTCATATACTAATGATTCGTGCAAGCTTGATTCCAATTCATCACAAACCAGAACTTTTCCATTTACCATAATGTCAAGCAATGGACACAGCAATCCAAATAGTTTTCTTACACCAATTGATTCCTCTTGCATTAAATCAGTTGAAAAACCATCATATACAACGCTTGCTGAAATTGCATCCACATTCTGCTGTAAAATCATGTTCTTAAACTCATCTGACAAGAATGGCGGAAGTTCAGAAGATTCTATTTTTTTCTGATCAATTGTTACTACAATATCTTTTACACCCATACCTAATCCTTGCATGAAAGAAGTAACAGCATCCTTCATTTTGGGATTTGAATTCATTTGGTATAAAGAATAATTCATCCAATTTTCCTGATTGCCTGTATTATAAATAACTAGCTCATCCTGAAAAAATCTAAATGCATTTTCAATGTCTACAACCGAGCTGAAATTAGCAGCACAAGACAACAATAATTTATTTGGCTTTAATACATCTTTACACGCTGATAATTTTCCGCGAAACTTACTTCCAACAGTAAACCCCTTTGTATCGCGTTCAAATATCTTCGCTTGCTTTCTATTCGGGAAAAAATAAAGATATTCTTCTTCTACCAAAAGATTTTTCAATTTAAAACCATATACATATCGAATATTATTTGTCACAAATTGTAATGAATAAGAACTCGAGCTATCAATTCCTTCTAACTTATGAGATGTCTGTCTTATTCCCTGTCCAGGCTGATGATTAATACTATTTGTCACCAAATTTTTAACGAACGAAATCGCATCTATGAAATTGCTTTTACCTGAACCATTTGCTCCATATATCACTGCTGATTTTAAGACACGAATACCATCAAAATCTAATATCCTATCTTCATTCGTGGTATCTTTTCCAGCTAAAGCAGAAAATAACACTTTACCACGAATTGACTTATGGTTCGAACAAGAAAACTCAAGTAACATAATCCATCCCCCTTGCGTCTAGTGATAATGAAATTATAATAACACACACATTGCATTTTATCAAGCATTTTTGTGATTTTTCCACAAATCAGCGTTGTTAAATGCATTTTCTTGTAATCACTTTGTAGTTTAGACCGTTTTAATAGCAGTCTCATTACATATAATACGCAAAATAACCACAAAATAAACTTTTGTATTAATCTTTTTTTATTATCCCCCAACTCACACCAATCAGACCTTTCATCCTTTAGAAATGTGCGCCGTCAGGCGCACTAGTAACGGGCTGCATCATATGATGCAGCCCGTATCACATTCATTTTCTCACTTAACCGTAACTTTTATCTTTTTCGTAATACCATTGACAGCATATACATAAATAGTGCATGTAC
>CAMVIN010000080.1 GCA_947167565.1 uncultured Clostridia bacterium
TTAATGTATCCGTATTCTCTTAGACCATTTGCAAATACCTGCTTAAATAATGAATATAATGTTTTCATCTGATCTTTTCCTCCACAAAAAAACACTTATCTATACTTCCTAATATAATATTTTATTTTACTTTTCTGCAATACTAATAATAACGTTACACTTCTAACCCATATGAACGCAATATTTTTATATTACTTTCTTTTCTCTTTTGTAATTCAATTTGCGCCTTTTCATAAATCTCAGGGTTTTGATATATAGCATCTCTTTTTTTTATTCTCCGAATTCTCCCCTCCTCCAATGTTTCAACATAATCTTCATATTTCCATGGAGATCTACCTTTTTCAATTAATACCTTTGCGATAGAAAGTCTTTCGCGATATCTTTCTATAAAATCATCGTGATTATCTGTTTTTATGTACAAGAGGCCCTCAGCAGATGGTAATTTATCAAAATCTCCATTTACATAATCTGGCGCAAAAAGCGAACTCTCCTGAAACACTTCATAAAATTCAACAAAATCATATAAGTTAGTTATTCCATCAAAAACCGGCAACATTAACATTTTTGTCTTATCCAATGCTTCCTCGAAAGCATTGACGATAGACTCCTCGTCATCAGGATTATATAAGAATCTCATCAGACTCACCCGATAATCATTATCAAAATTTTTAGGGTCTTTATTAACATAAAAGTCAGACAAATCATTAAGCCATTCATTATTCTGTCGTGGACTACAATTTAAGTTAATTGTTTCACGATAAACGGTAGCTCCTCCGCCAGATATTCCAAATGCTTTATATCCTCTGGTATCTCCGCACCATACATTTTCATAAGTAATAACCTGAACAATCTCGTCTCCAATCATCCTTGCAAAATAGGGTTGTCTTCCTTTTATTTTAATGTATCCGTATTCTCTTAGACCATTTGCAAATACCTGCTTAAATAATGAATATAATGTTTTCATCTGATCTTTTCCTCCACAAAATCATTGCGTTAACCACTCAATTATCCCCCAACAATTCCTTTATCCCGGACAACGTATCCACCCTCGCATACAACTTTTTCATCAATTCTTCATCCGGTTGTGTCAAATCGGGAACCATAACCACCTTACACCCTGCCAGATAAGCACTCGTCACCCCGTTCGGCGAGTCCTCGACCGCCAGCGCCCTGTCCGGCCGGATGTTCAGTTTCTCACAGGCATATGCATAGATGTCCGGTGCCGGTTTGCCCTGCTCAACCATGTCCGCACAGATGATGTCATCAAACAAATCAAAAATGCCAAGTTCCTCTAAATACCGCTTTGTTCTCTCGTACCCGTTTGCGGTCACCACCGCCGTAAATATCTGATTTTCCCGGAGCCAGTTGAGTGTCTCCACTGCCCCCGGCTTGAGCGGAATCCCCTGCTCACGGATGAGTTCCCGGACAAGTCCTTTCCGGTACTCCCGCACCTCATAATAATCAAACTGTTCCCCGAACCACTCCTTCATTTTCTCCGGGGCAAAAGGCCGGCCGAGAGAGCGAAGCTCGAGCGGCATCCACGGCTCCATCCTGTACCCGAAGTGCTCCACCGCCTTCGGCCACGCAATCTGATAATACTTTTCTGTATCCGTAATGGTTCCGTCCAAATCAAACAGAACCGCCTGTATCAAATGTTTCATTGTACTTATCCTCTTCCCTGTAAAATATAGAGCAGTTCGTCAAACACGTCTTCATTGCCACGCACGACAACTGCGATTTTTTTCTTTGCCCTGCTGAGACCATGAAAAAGATTTTTCACCCGAAAATCTTCCCCTTTGCGATTGTCACAGGCACAGCGCAGATACCCCTCGGCGTTGTAGACAAAAGATTCATCCACCAACATGACCACTTTGTCAAACTCCTTGCAGATTGCCGACTGCATCTCAATCTCCCGCTCTTCCCCCGGCTCTCTTAGTCCCAGAAGCGAGTCCCATATGTAAATATAGCCCTCCTCCTGAAATTTATGAAGGATTTTTTCCGCCTCGTCATTATTTTTGGCAAAAGCGACTGATACCGAAGAATAATCCCTTCTGTGACTTCTTCCGTGCGGAGACATGATTCGGCTGATAAACGAAGATAATTCTTTATTCATACGAATCCGGTTTGTGAGACAATATTTGATATACCCCGGAATTTTCTCAATCAATTCCGCTCCACATTCTCTTCTCTCTTCCGAAGCAATCGACTCCTCACGGTCATAGGTAAATACAACCGGCACTCTCCACTCTCTGCCATATCCAAGTATATCCTCCATCATGCCCGCGCTGATCCGGTGCCCCTCATCCACCAGTATTGCTGAGTATTTTTCGCCAATGCTGATGGTTTCCGCATCCTGACAATAGTAAAAATCTACTCGTTTCAGCCTCTCGTTCAACTGTTCCAGCCCCGCCTCATGCGAGCCAAAATGAAGCACACAGACTTTTTCGCTCCACGACAGCCTCATCGCAATGTCATAGAGAAGAATTGTCTTCCCTGTTCCCGGAAGTCCTGTAAATCCCTGAACCGTCATCTCACCCTTTTTTTGCTGTATCGTTTTCAGAATTTTATTCTTGATATCCTTCTGCTGTGCGGTCAGAAAATACTCCTGCCTCAAAAAGCGTTCCGGAGCCACAAGCGGCGAAATCAAATATTTTTCTTCTTTAAAATACTCCTCAATAGAATCCGTATAACAATCTTTTTGTTCTGCCAATACATCAGCCAGTCTCTCCCACTTCGTGTCAAGCAATCTTCCCCCGTGTGAGAGCCGCACCAGTCTGTCCGTCTTACTGATATAAGTATAGAAATGCATATTTTTTCCGAGCAGGGCAAGGTAATACCGGTTCTGCATCAACTGCCTGCGAATCGTGTCGTCCGTCACATTCCCACTCTTTAATTCCACATTCACAACACAATTGTCATTTATACGGAGGAGATCAAATTCCTTGCCCAGTTTCGGCATCGTAAAAGAATAATAAAAATCCATGTCTGCTGCTGTGTCCAGCACCTCCTCCAGCCGGTCACAAAATTGTCGCAGCCCCTCTATCTCCCACTGCTTGATTTTCAAATAGCGCGTTCTGCCGGACATCTGCCTCTCTAACCTCTCCAGCCGGGAAGTGTCCGATATGCGTGTCAGCGCATATATGTTGATCGGTTTCAATTGGCATCCCCCCTTTTACCAGAGATTCTCTCTTTACGCGATAACCACATTCTTCCCGCTCCGCTTTCCCGTATACAATTTATCATCTGCTGCCTGAACCCATTTATTCACCGACGTTATATTTTTTCTCTCTGAGAGTCCTATGGTCACCGAAACCTGAATCATCTGTTCCTCAAATTCAAATGTTGTCTGCTCCACAGCTCCCCTTAACATTTCCATCTGCTGAAAATAATCATCCTGCTTGTTCATAATCAGCAAAAATTCCTCTCCGCCCCATCTGGATATAATCGCATTCTCACAATTTTCCTGCATTACCTCCGACACTTTTCGCAAAACATAGTCCCCTGCGTTGTGTCCATATTCATCATTTATCTTTTTAAAATCATCAATATCAATGATAGCAACTGCCTCGGAATCTTCAACTTTCATCGCCTCTTCTAACTCACTCACCATGTAATGTCGGTTAAAAAGTCCGGTCAGTTCATCAATATAACTCATTTGCTTTAGTTTTTCTTCTGAACTGATTATCGTTTTCATTATCGTCTTGGTATATAAAATCAGGAGTCCGAACACATAGATAGAATTCGCGCAGCATGCGATAACAGACAGCGTGCTATTCCCCTCGTAGACCGGTCCATTAATTAATACATATACCGTACCTCCCAAATAACAAATAATGATTCCTGCGACTATCACGGCAGAACTTACCCTTTTCAGATTAAATTTATAGGCAAGATAATTGATGTAGTAAATGATTGGAATCATGGAAAGAGGATACAACTGAAAGCCGTAGTTATACCCCAGACAAACTACCGTCAAACACATATATATGGTAATCCATATATAAATCATCATAACATAATAATATAGCCTTCTCTTATGTATAATATAATATCCAATCAAATACACACATATGGTCGGAATGCTGAAATACACAAGAAACGTGGCGTGACACACATAAAAAAACCACATCAAAAAAACCACGATTCCAAGAAGCGATGTATTGACTACATAAGTTATTTTGTTTATTTTATCCGCATCCATAAATATTCCCCCATTTATTGAATTGCTTCTTGTTCTAATTTACGTCCCATTTTAAGCATGGTACTCAAAACTTCTAAATACTCCGTCTCGTTACCGCTCTGCCTTTTTTCTATTAACTTCTGAATCCGCTTTCTGTCATTCGGCGTAAGTTCTTTTGTATACTTTTTATATCGGCAAAATGTATCCATGTCCATATAAATTGTCCGAAACGGAATTCCCGTCTTCCTCTTCAAGTGTTCAAAAATATAAAATCCTCCGGCATCAATATCTCCGAAGTGTCTGTATTCCACAGATGGATTATCCCGGTACATGCTCTTTAAAAACGCCCGCTTCACTCTGTTGTGATAACCACCAAGATAAATGGCAACTTCATCTTCGCTACAATTAAACCGGTGAAAACTGGTAAGATTTTCAATCGTTATCACCCGGCTGCCCTTTACCTGAATCTTCGTTATATCCCTCAGAGATTCGGTTGAAAACGCAAGATCACCACGGAGCATCCCCACGTTTAACTCCTGATCATGAAAATGGAGAATAACATTTCCCTTGACCATCACATACGATGGTGTTTGAATCAATCCATACTCTTCTAAAATTAAATTCTTTTCCGGGTACTCCCCGTATTTATACAAAAGTCCCTCGGCCCTGCTCTTTATCTGTTCCAGTCTCTTGGAATCGCTGAAAAGTTTTACAGACAAATCTCTAATATAAACATCATTCTCCAATTCAAAGAGCGCAAATAATATCGTCCACAAATCTTTATAATCCGCCATGTCATCCATGTACTCAACGGACTTATTTTCCGCAATCCGCGCCTTCTGAGCTTCTATATACTTCTCATAAACATTTTTTAACTCTGATACCTGCTCCGCAAGTTCCCCCTCTTCCACTACTTCTTTTATCTTTTCTTCCTGAGTATCTAAAAAGGTAAGAATCTGTTCCTGCCATGCATCCCTCGGCACACGCTCAAGGAATTGGTAGGCATCTTTCAAGTAGTCAGTATCCAGTGTGACCTTTTCTATTCTGCCACGCTCTTGAAAAATCTGAATCAGTTGATTTTTCTCCAACTCCCTCATTTCTTCATTCAGCAGAACAAAAAAATCGTACTCCGCATCATCTAAATATTTCGGAAACAACTTTCCGGGCCGAATAGAAAAACTCTGGCGGACTTTGTTTTTCCCCTGAAACGTGGCGCTCTTTTCATACTGGTCCAGCAAGTGATTCAATATGCGATTTTGGTGGTTTGATAACCTCATGGTGCCTCCTTGATCATGTTATTGCTACTATTACAATTATTGTAACATATTTTCCCTTCTTTGCAATTAAAAGTAAGAAGTATAATTCCTATTATGAGAGGGTATCTTAAAAAATAAAGCTTTACAGTTTAAAATAATAGGGAGCGATAGTGTGAATATGCGAATTGAGACTATCCTCAAAATTTGCAAAGCACTTAACATCTCACCAAATGATGTTCTCACGGAAGAAGAGGCAGCACCTCCAATACTACAAACCGAACTACTAAATCGGTTGGAGCAGTGCACAAAAAGAGAGCAGAATACTGCACTTCAACTGCTCTCTGTCTATCTTGATTCCCTGCAATAAAACACCTTGAATTATCCAAGACATTTTATTTCAAAAATTCTTCTATTCATTTTACTTATCAGTATAGTGACCTTTACATTGCTTGACCAGAATCATATCTCCTTCAAACCGATAAACAAGCCGATCTTTATTATTAATTCTACTACTCCTTATATGATTACAAATCATACTCCTCCACAATACTTCCCTCGCCCACGCGAATCGCCGTCAGTATTGTGTCAACGTGCTCACCGATGACCTCAATCTTACCCGGCGGTGTCGCAAGAATCACCTGCAGATTCAGGCTGTTAAAAAAATCCATCATGGACTTAATTCTGTCATCATCCATCTTGTCAAACGCCTCATCTAAAAGCATCAGCCGCACACTGTTTCCAAAACGGTACAACTGATAAAAAGAGGCCGCAATCGCGACGTAATAAGGAACCTGCGTCTCACTTCCGCTCTTCTCTCCGTAGATGTCAGAGAATCTCTGTATCTGCCCGTTTCGCTTTCGGATTTCGATATCATAGTCGAGATAGGAACGATAATCCGTATACTCCTCCAGCACTTTTTCTCCCTTGTCATCGCGCACCATCAATTTAGCAAACAAATCCTCCATCTCGTCCCGGTACTCCGACTCAAAAGCACCCGACAGCAGATTAAATTCGCCCTCCACATTATATTCCGAGGTAATCATCCGGTATAAATTCTCTTTCCGCCTATCGAATGTAATATTAAAATGATAACTGTCATCTCCATAATAAATAGAATCCAGTGCCTTATTCAGACTCTTAAATTCCGCCTTCGCATTCTCTATGTGCTCCTTCATTTTGGAGAGAAAATCACTCCGGAAAATCCGCTCGCAGTCTTCCTTTGCCTTCAAAAGTTTCTCCTCGTATTTTACCACTTCCACCTTGCGGAGTTTCTCTGCCGCCTCACGGTAATCTCCCATCTGCGTAACCCCGATGGTATAATCCTGGGTAAAGTCCGAGTTAAAATGCATCTGCAGCGTTTTCAGTCCCGTATTTCCATTGAGCAGAGCATCCATCTCATTTTCAAATTGTGTTCTCCGCGGACTAAAATTATCAAAAATTTTCTGTGGCATCTTCGTCTTCCGGTTGACTTTATACTTATCCTCGGCAAGTTTGTATTCAGAACCGCTGTCATCCGCTTCTCTCTGCAGCAATTCTTCTTTCCGTGACAGTTCCTGCCTCTGCTCCTTTCGTTCCGCCTCTGCCTGAGCCACCTGCACCGAAAGCCTCTCCTTTTCTGAATTCAGCCGGTTCCTCTCTCTCTTATTCCTCGCCAGCTGCTCATTTGCCTCATTCAACTTAATATTCAGTTCAATCAGATTCGGATCCTTCTCTGCCTCCTTTAATTCTACCTTTGCTGCAAGAAGCTCTTCTCCGGCACTCTTCACAATATATGGTGCATTCAAATACAATTTTACCAGTTCAAGATTCACCTTGTCCGCTGCTTCTACCACATGAGAATAATCTCTGTGTGTTTCCCGGATTTCTTTCCTCTCTCCGGTCAGTTCCTCTAATTTAATACGGACATTTTCCAACTGAACACGGTACGCATTCAAACCGATATATGGATTTTTGTATTCACGCGGATTGATATGGCGCACAACATATCCCTGATATAACATGCACTCCGGAGTAATCGCAATTTTATACTGCTCTAACTCCTGCACTTTCTCACAGCGCATCACCCGCCCAAGCACATAATTGACATAGGCCTTTGCATATCGGTTGTCACTCCTTACTACATAGGCGAGACTCTTATTATTCTCTTCATATTGCAGTGGTATTTTTTTCGTGTTAATAATTCCGGCAGTATGTATCGTCTTTCGCTTTTTATCGTAGACATCGAGTGCAAGTTCATAGTAATCCGGTTCAACAACGAGGTAAAACTTCTGCGTGTTGAGATATCCCTCAACTGCATTTCTCCATCTCTCATCGGATATTTCCAGAAGTTCCGATAATATGTAAACATTCGAACGGATTCCCCGTCTTTTATACTCGCTCTCAATTGCCCGCTTAAGTTCCTCTGTGTTTTCCGGATACGATAGTTTTCTCTGTTCGAGCGAGCGCTGACGTTCCCTGAGAGAATTAATCTCGTAGTCGAGCCTTGCCAGTTCTGCCGAGATTCTTCCTCTCTCATCCTGAATATTCCGGTATTCCCTGCGAAAATGTTCCTCTAACATTTCGACAATTCCGACTTTCTCCTCTTCCCGGACAGCCGAATTGAGAGTATCCAAATCCTCTTTGCCGAGTACCCTCACTCCAATGACTGCCGCATGCTTAAGATACTCCCGGATATCTGCCACCTTTTCCCGCAGACTCTTTTTCTTTTCTTTATTCTCCTCAATCCTTGTCTCAATCTGTGAAATTTTGTTTTTTACACTCTCGACAAGTTTGTTCGATTCGTTATTTTGAATATCTACATTCAATGCAATAATTGTGTTCTGAAGATTATCCAATATCAAATCTATCGTCTTTAAGTCATCCGACAACTGCTCCGCTGACTGGGTTTTCACACGAATCTCTTTTTCTAACTGTTCCACTCTCAAAGCACCGGCATCCCTGTCCGCCATTTTCAGCAAAATGTCATTTACCTTCATTTCACTCTGCTTGTCCTGAATTTCCTCATATTTTTCTAAAATTCCCTCCAGAGACGCAAGTTGTCTTTTGGTTTTATCCAGCACTTCCTCCAATTCGCTCAATGTCTCAATATTATCTTTTAATCCCTGTACATCCACGCGCTCCGCTGACAGGACGAACTTATTGATAAACTCTTTTACGTTGTCCATCGGCTTGAACGCAAGAGACTTTGGAATAATATCGAAAAATTTCTCGTCAAGATTCCCCATTCTGTGACGAAATTTATCGCGCGCGGCCTTATCCGTATCCATGTACCGGATTTTCCGGTTCTTGTTACGGAATTCTTCGTTGAGTGCCGCTCTTCCATCCACAATAAAACTGAGTGCCTCCAATCGGCACTCCTCCGCATACCATTTTTTAATAACCGGGCTTTCCTCATCCGCAGACAACAGATGAACACCAATCACAAAATACCGGTCACTTTTCTCCTCGTAAAATTCCAGCGCCACATTGGCAGGAACTGTCCCCTTCCGGTAATAAGTCTCGCCGACGTTACCGACTTTGCAGCGGACATATCCCTTCAGCGTACGATTTCCCTTTTCATTTGCCGCCACGTTGAACTTTCTGGAATTTGTCGTCAAAACAAGTTGAATAGCATCCAGTATGGTAGATTTTCCCGCCGTATTTTCACCGCTCACCAAAGTGGAACCGTTCAGCGAAATTCTCTCATTTTCAAAATAGTGCCAGTTTATCAATTGAATTCTCGTCAATCTTTTCTGCGTCAGTTCCATCGGTTATATCTCCTCTTCCAAACTTTTATCTCCCGCATACTCCCTCAATTTCTTTTCCGTCATCTCGTAGTACTCATTGATGTTATCAACCGTTACCGCCATCATAATTGAAGGATAAATGACAATCCTGGTATCTGCCTGATTTACATCGGAATCCAGATTTTTTATAATATTATATCTTCGAAACAGTGAAACCATCCTCTGTTCCATCCCTTTATCCATCTTTGGCTTAACCTTTAACTTCAGCAGTTCATATTTCTCCCGGACTTCTTCTATCAGGACAATCACATCCTCATACGAACTGGAAATTTCCTTGCGCTTTTCTACATAGAGAAGTCGGAGAATCAGCAGAAGAATGCTATCATTTTTGGTCAACTGCAGCCTCCCCGTATCAAACATGCCTACAAGCGCAATCACGCCCTGGTCTTCATTGATTTTGATACTGTATCCAAGCAGATCAAAATAGGTTATAAAGAGTTCCTTATTCTCCCTTACAAATATATATTCCTTCCGGGTATCCTCTTTCTTTTTCAAGAGAAAACACTGATTTAATAACTTATTTGCTGCCACACGAAATTTTTCTTTCTGAGCCACTGACTCATGCAATATTTCAAACATCGGTACCCTCTTCTCCTCAGCTTTTCAAAATTTCAAAATAAGGGAGTTCATATTCTCCGATTTTCGCTCTTTTTCCCGAACGCTTTATTTTATAATTATTTGCCCGGTTCCCCGCATATATACTGATATAAATAATCCGGATAAAATCTCTCTTCGACTCGACAGGAATTTCAGTAACCGGAAGTTTTTCCCGGTCACCCAGCAGCGCAATAACGTACTGATTGATATTTTTTCTTGAAAAACGGTTACGGTTCTTCATTCGCAGTGCCTCTTTATAGAGAGCCCTCTCTTTTTCACTCAGCACTTCTGCCTTTTTTATCTGCTCAATGTCCGCCAGCTTCTTTTTGACCGGAATTGTCTTCATGGATTCCGGTGACAAAAAGTGCTGCGAAAAAATCGAAAACAGGTTTGTTACCTGTTTATCATCCGTTTGACCGTCTGTTCCGTTCTCTGAAGTCTGGTTCATCTGCTCGGATATATCATTTAGAATTTTTGATAATTTCCCCTCTAAATTATTTCCGGTCGAGAGAAGAAACCGCGCGCGCATCACAGCGTTCCTCATATACCTTCTGTGTTTGTTGTCAATCTCTTCGATAATATCATCCAGACGGTAAAAGGAAGACTTGGTATCCATCAGTTCGCTGACAAGATTGTCGTAAGCGATGTCCTCATCCTCCGTATGCCGGATTTCCATATATCCCTTAACCGCCCGTTCCATAATGTCCGGACTTTCTAAAATAGCATCAATCCGCTCAATAATCGAACTGCGAAAATAAGATATGTTATCCCCCGTCTTCATTCTGAGATAGGCTTTCGAACCAATATCCTGATGGTACTGAAAGAAGTGATCCAGCACCTCCGCCGCATCCATGTCACTGGTCTGCTTATCCATATGCCGCTTGATACTCACATTTAATTTTTTCAGTTCAGAAATCAGACGCTCCGTATTCTCCACCACTCCCATGATAATTAATTCATACGGTTTACTGTACAATTCTTCATTCTGCAGACTGGCATGTATCTGGGAAATAATTCCCTGATATTCTGTCTCTTCCTCTTTGATAATCCGGTTCATGCTATCAATGACCGGAACCGCATAGTCAAAAAGCACAACATTCAACTGGTGGTCAGAATCCTGTTCATACTCAATCCATCCGGCCGCTTTCAACTGCGCAATCACTCCGTTGGCTTTTTCTCTGGCATCACTGACGTAGGTTTCCTCATCAAAAGAAATCTCGTCATCGTCCCCCTCAAAATAGTCCATCAGTACTTTTACAATAACCTCACGGTTCACCCCATAAGAAATCTCTGTCTTAAATGTGTTAAAAATCAATAAAATGGCATCCGAATAAACCCGCCTGTATTTGCTTGTCAGCGGTTTAAAAAAATCCGATGGAAGAATGTCAAATAAGTTCTTCATGCGGTTCTCCTTTTATTTGCAGTGAATTTCTCATATTAAGTCACTCTTCCGCTTCCTTGATCTCCACTGACAAATCCTCCTGTAACTGCTTGTTATTGAAAGAATCCCTGTCCGGAACAATCATCTTAAAGGAACTGATTACATCAATTTCCGCGCGTGCCTCGCCAATCGACACACTCAGAACATGACCGCCTTTTTTCTTATCTTCCGACAGAAAATGAAAATGCCATCCAGGCATATTGAGTCCTTCCATATAAGGCGGACAATACAGCGCAACGAGATTTCCACGGATATTTTCATAAGAAAAAATCCTCTGGTCTGCCGCAAGAGCAACATTCAGATATCGGTATGGCGGATCCTGTTTAATCGAACTTCTTACCTCAACCACAGGAAAAGTTCCGGCTATATTTGCCATATAAAATTGATTCCGACCACGCCGCGAAACCACCTCATCCAACGCATTCTTCAATTCTTCTATATCTGCCACACTCACTTGATCCAGAACGATGTCCTCTGTAAAAAATGTAACATTGGCAAATGGAACCGTTTCTTTGTCATCCGCAACGATTACGCTTCCGTCGGCAAGTGCCTGATACGCAACCCCATCCAGCACAATCATCTCACCGTTTACTCCCTCGAACGTTCCGATTCCAATATCGCCATACTGCACAAGTTTTTCCACATTAATAATTCCGTCATACTCGCCCTGCATAAGAGACTGCAAAAGTGCCACCTGATAAATAGAATTGTTGATGCGACTCTCCGCAGAATCCCGCTCCTCTTCGCCGAACACCATCTTTATCATAGACGGAAGGCTCTTTGACACCTCACGGAATTGTGGCAGAATTGTCTCTATCACCTGCTGTACAATCTCTTTTGACATATTGCCGGAATCCTTGCTCTTCGCAGGCACAATCAGCATCATAAATGTAGTAAACGCCCCAAAAATCTGTTCATATTTCAGGAGTTCGCCCTCATCTGTCGTCCCAAAATACGTTTCCAGCATCACATGCCTTGCTTTCAGCGCAAGTTCCGGAGTCAACTGCATGGATTTTTCAATTACCTGAGGCATACTCTGAGCGGCCACCACATGGCCCATATAATTCAGCGTCAGATCAAAAATCGGATGTCCGGTGCAGACGTCATCCAAGTCAATCAGTACAAGTTCTCCCTCCTGCACCATAATATTTCCTTCGTGAAAATCGCTGTGTAAAACCGTATTCTGCTCCGGAACAGCATCTAATACCTGACGGAGAAGTTTGACATCTTCTTGCTCCAAATAGTTTTCTGCCATGTAATCAATCCATCCCGATACCTTATCCTTCATCTTCGGCAGAACCCCCGGTTCCATCTCTGTCGAGTGAAGAATTTTCAGCAAATCTCCCATTTTCTCCCCATATTCGCTGACAGTTTCCGGCGCATCAGAAATCGTTTTTCCAACTGTCTTGGCATCCAGCATTTCAAAAACAATACCGTAGCAGTTTCCGACCTTCACTGTGTCAAAAGAAATCGCCGTTGGGATTCCGCTCATAAACGCAGCACGCGCGTACCTTTTCTCCGTCTCGATTTTCTCAAGAGAAGCACTCTCTCGGAATACCTTGATAATAGTGTCCCTGTCGATGCGGTAAACCGTTCCGTTACCTCCCTGCCCTATAACTTCGCATCCATCCACCGACATACGCCGAAGACGTTTTTTCACATCCAGCATATCAACAAAACCGGTTGTCTCAAAAATATCATATACTTCCAAAGACACCTCACGCACTGTAATCGGCTTGCCGGTCTTCTTTCTCGCCTTCATCAAAACACGCAGCCCTGCACTGGAAATGTACTCAAGTTCCGAGGCATCAAACTCCACCTCTGTCGTTGGATTTTCCTCTATGTGAGCCATAACTTCTCTCTCAACCTCCGGCGCATTGAGCGAATCAATTCTCCCTCTCAGTTGAATTATTGTCTTTTCTTCTACCATCTTTTTCTCCTTCATACCTTTTTATTTTATACTATCATTTTACCGCAAGCATGTCTGTTTTTCAACAAAAAAACCGGCCAATCTCATATCAACGAAATCAGCCGGTTCTCTTCCATGCTCTGTATGTGTTTGTTTTTTATTATGTGAC
>CAMVIN010000081.1 GCA_947167565.1 uncultured Clostridia bacterium
GTCCCATCATCCATGGTGTAGCCCTCCGCACTCGCATTCCCTTTATATTCTCCCTGAACATGTGGCCACTCTATTCCGATTTCCGGATCATTCCATGCCATACCACCCTCATCACCCGGATGATAGAAATCCGTACATTTATAACAGAATTCTGCCTCATCGCTGAGAACAAGAAACCCATGCGCAAATCCCTTCGGAATATAAAACTGCTTGTGATTCTCATGAGATAATTCAATACCATACCATTTCCCATAAGTTTGGGACTGTTTGCGCAAATCCACTGCAACATCAAACACCGTCCCCCGAATCACGCGAACCAATTTCCCCTGCGGAAACTCTTTTTGATAATGAAGTCCACGAATAACTCCCTTTACAGAACCGGACTGATTATCCTGAACAAATTCCATATCCAGCCCTGCCTCTTTCATATCATTTTGATTGTAGGTCTCCGAAAAATATCCTCTGCTATCACCGTGAACGGTTGGCTCAATCACACAGAGACCCTCGATACCTCCTACATTTTTATCAACTTTTATCTGTCCCATATTGTTCTCCAGTTCAACTTATTTATATTTTCATTGATTCAATATCTGCTTTAAATATCTCTGTAGTGCATTTTGCCATGTCGGAAGAGGTTGAAATCCATTCTCTTCCAGTTTACTTCGGTCAAGACGCGAATTAACCGGTCTTCTCGCTTTTGACAAACCATATTCTTCGGTTGTAACCGGAACAACGGTTAAGTGCGCAGAATCATACTCCTGCTCGCCTAAGGCTGCTGCCTGTCGAAATATTTCCACAGCAAAATCATACCAACTGATATATTCTCCGCTATTTGTCACATGATAATATCCATACTTGTCAGTAGCAATCATATCCACAAGAAGTCTTGCCAAATCAAATGTATACGTCGGTGTTCCAATCTGATCATTTACAACAGTGAGTTTATCATGATTTTCCCCAACCTTTAACATTGTTTTAACAAAATTGTTTCCATGAATCCCAAATACCCACGCAATCCTGACCACAAAAAAATCTGTCAGGTATTTTGCGACAGCCTTCTCTCCCCCCAGTTTGGACTCTCCGTATACATTTAGCGGAGCATATTCTTTACAGTCCGGCTTCCAAGGCTCTTCTCCCTGACCGTCAAACACATAGTCAGTGGAAATATATAGCATCTTAGCATGAATATCCGCACATATTTTAGCGATATTTTCTGTGCCAGTCACATTGACAAGATGAACTTTTTCCCTGTTCTCCTCATCCTCTGCAGCATCAACCGCCGTCCAAGCGGCACAGTGAATTACTGCATCCGGTTTCTCATTCGTCAGAACACCGTTCACGGCATCAAAGTCCGTGATATCCAGTGACACATACGGCAAATCAAACTCTGCAGGTTTCTCTGCCAAATCCGAACCAACACAGGAGATATTTCTCTTCGCCAGTTCTTTCATCACATCATAGCCCAGCTGCCCTCCTACACCGGTAACAAAAACCTTCATACTCTTTCCTCTCAATCCAACCTGTTTTTATCGATTACCATACATCTTTTCATAATAGTTCTGATATTCACCGGAAATAATGGTCTCCCACCATTCCTTATTGTCCAAGTACCACTGAATCGTTTTCTGAATACCATCAGCAAACTTCGTCTCCGGAAGCCATCCAAGCTCCTCATGAATCTTTGTCGGATCAATGGCGTAACGCATATCATGTCCTTTGCGATCAGTTACATAAGTTATCAGACTCTCCGGCTTATCCAGTGCTTTGCAGATAATTTTCACAATATCGATATTCTTCATCTCATTGTGACCACCGACATTGTAAACTTCACCTTCGCGCCCTTTGTGAATAACAAGATCAATCGCCTTACAGTGATCCTCTACATAGAGCCAATCCCTGACATTCTCACCCTTTCCGTATACCGGTAATGGCTTATCATTCAGCGCATTTGCAATCATAAGCGGGATTAATTTCTCCGGAAAATGATACGGTCCATAATTGTTGGAACATCTTGTAATCGAAACCGGCAAACCATAAGTACGATAATATGCAAGAACAAGAAGATCTGCACCTGCCTTACTTGAGGAATACGGACTTGATGTATGAATCGGAGTCTCCTCTGTAAAGAACAAATCCGGCCGGTCTAAAGGCAAGTCTCCATACACTTCATCTGTAGATACCTGATGATACCGTTCAATGCCATACTTACGACAAGCATCCATAAGAACAGAAGTACCAATGATATTGGTATCCAAAAACACCTGCGGATTTTCAATCGAGCGGTCAACATGGCTCTCAGCCGCAAAATTCACAACCATATCCGGTTTCTCTTCTTCAAATAACCGATACACCGCTTCGCGATCCGTAATACTCTCTTTCACAAACCGAAAGTTCGGATTATCCATAACCGGTGCCAAAGTAGATAAATTTCCGGCATATGTCAGGCAATCAAGACAAATAATCCGATAATCCGCATATTTATTTAACATATAAAACACAAAGTTGCTTCCAATAAAACCGGCTCCTCCGGTCACAATAATTGTCTTTTTCATGTTTCCTCCATTTTTTACAGTACAAAAGGTGACACAGCCGTCACCTTTTGTATCTTATCTACGTTTTTTATTATAATTTCTCTTCCACATAGAATACAACTCTTACTTGGCGTTCTTCCGAACCGCCTTAGCAACTGTCGCATTCGCCTCAGAATCTGAATTGACCATAATCAGCCAGCACCATTTGCCCTTTGAACCGATTTTGGCACCTGAGAAAAGTTGTCTTCCCTCCGCTGTCAGCCCACTCGCCTTGCTCGACTTTTCTTTTGTCAGAAAACGGCGAAGCGAAGACGCACAACTTTTGGCATTTGCCTTTGTTTTCGCTTTACCGATGAACAGCATGTGTTCCGTCGTTCCGGCGCTGAATGTCGTCTCAACCTTCTGATACGCTGAATACTTTGAAAGTTTTGAAGACATAATACCAAAAACAGCTTTTTTGCTCTTCACTCTATCAGCCGATGAAAACGGATAGTCCTTCGTATACTTCTTAACTACCTTCACTAAACCGTTGACTGTTTTACTCTTCGCATCAACAGTAACCGGAGCCACCTGACTCAGCATCAGACATAACATTAATACCGCCACAATCCATCTTTTCATGTAAAAACCTCACTTTGTATAAATTTATGCAGACTAAAATAAACCTATTTCCATTGTACTATCTAAATCTTGTAAAGTCAATACGGTTTATTCCAATTGTCCAAGAATTTTATACAGAAGATGGTACAGCTGACCTGCCTCTTCCGGTTCAAGACGGACACAACCGCCTATTTTCCCAGGTATTTCCACAGCCTTCTCTCTCAACCTCTCTCCCTTTGACGTAATGGTCACAATCATATTCCTCTCATCTTCCTTTGATCGCGTCCTGACAATCAACCCTTTTTCTTCTAACTTTTTCAACACAGGAGTCATTGTCCCGGAGTCAAGATACAAATACCGGCCAATTTCTTTCACTAAGAGCTCTTTTTGCTCCCACATGACCATCATTGTAATATACTGTGTATACGTCAAATCAATCGCATCAAGAAATGGTTTGTACTGCCTGACAATCTCTTTGGCACAGGCGTAAAGGGGAAAACAAAGCTGATTTTTTAATTTTAAAACATCATATTTGTCCTGTATTATTTCCGTTTCATCCATCATAATTGTACTCCTTATCCCGCTAAAGATGCTTCATATGCCTCCCTGACTGCTTTTGCAAGCTGGTCAGCACAAGAAGTCTGACGATTTCCACACTGAACCCCAGATAACTTTCCTTCAATTTCTTCAACGGTAAGACCATCTACTAAAATAGGAATTGCTTTCAAATTGCCATTGCAGCCTCCGACGAAAGAGACATTTTTCACAACATTGCCCTCAATATCCATACTGATTAACTGGGAGCAGGTTCCTTTTGTCTTGTACGTATAACGCATAACAATCTCTCCTCTTCTTATTGACTTTATAATAATTCCTTAATACTGTCCTCAATTTTTTTTGGCTCCACAGTCGGCGCAAAACGACTTACCACGTTCCCCTCGCGGTCAACCAAAAACTTTGTAAAATTCCATTTAATCTTATTTCCCATCATCCCTTTCTGTTGGGATTTGAGATACGTGTACAGCGGCTCCTCATTCTCGCCGTTTACCTCAATTTTCTTAAACTGCGGGAAGGTTGTATTGTAATGTAGCTGACAAAAACCCGTAATCTCCGCATCCGTCCCCGGTGCCTGATGACCAAACTGGTTACACGGAAAATCCAAAAGTTCCAGCCCCTTGTCATGATACTCATCATATAACTTCTGCAATCCCTCGTACTGCGGGGTAAAACCACATCCTGTCGCTGTGTTGACAATCAATAAAACTTTTCCCTTGTAATCTTCCATAGAAATCTCGCTTCCATCCTGTGCTTTTATTGAATAATCGTAGATACCCATAATGGTAGCCTCCTTTTCACACAATTAGATTGCGTACAATTTATTTTATGATTCGATTGTACACAATTATTTTTAACTTGTCAACTACTTTTTATGTGAATTTTTTTATGAAATGTCCTATGCGCAGCAAAACGGGACGAAAAGGACGCAATGTGAGCCAAATTCCACTTAGAATACGATAGAGCGGATCTCTGACCGAGCGACAGTTCTCTTCTCTGGCAATACCTTCCAATCGTCCTTTAATCTGTTCTGCCACAATCGGTCCTTCCGGCTCAGTCTGGGAATCTCCCAACATATAAAAGGTATCTCCCCTCCTCTTCCATATTCTATGAAGAACCAGTTTCCCACTTTCCGATTCCATGTCAGATATTCTGCGATATAATACAACATCTCCCCTCCGAAGTATACTTACATCCACACTCTCTATCACAGCTTCATGAATGCCCGGAATGAGAAATGGCGTCATACTGTTACCTGTTGTCTTTACTTGTACTGCTTTTTTCTGTTCTAATAATTCCTCAATATTCATTCTTTTTCCTTTTCATAACTCTTCACAATCATGCATTACACTTTCAGTATAGCATTTCACACAAAAAAATGCTATACTATTGTAAAACATTCAAGGAGGGCATATATGCGACAAAAAGACGGTTTTGCCATTACAAGGATTCAACAAATTCCATATTTACTTCCTTTTGGTCAAAACATTGCAGAGAACCGCCGGGGAATCCGGCTGAATGAAAGCGGCGTTTTCCTATGGAATGCACTTGCGGAAAATACAGACAGAGACACTCTTCTCCAAAAATACATTGAGCGATACGGTTCTGGCATCCGGCACAGTGATTTGGAACAGGATATGGATGTTTTTTTACAACAATTATCTGCATATGGGGTACTTGAAGAAGACAATAAGACTTTTCCCGTCCTCGCATCACTTTCCATCGGGGGACTTCCGGTTACAATTCGCAGTGAAGAGTCCCTGCTATTACATGAGAACCTGTCTGCATTCTCAATCGATTATGAGGATACACCAAAACTCACCATCATCTGCCGTCACGCCACATCAACAGACAGTATCCCCTGGGGTGGCAAGATGCTGATACGCACAGACGAATTAATTGTATGTGAAAATGAATATGAATATGTTCTTCTCTTTCCACAGATGAAACAGATATTTTTTACAAAAATAAAAAAGGGCGGCACAGAAGCACTGATTTGCTATCATCCCACTTCGCCATCATTACTGACGGAACCGCTGTTTCATGTTATGCGTTTTCTGTATTTGTACTTTGCCCAGAAAAACGGCTGTTATATCATGCACTCGGCATCTATTCTATACCAGGATAGAGCATGGTTATTTTACGGTTCCTCAGGCACAGGAAAAAGCACGCCCACAAATATGTGGCAGCGATTGTTTCACGTTCCTGTCATAAACGGGGATTTAAATCTTATCACCCTCAAGAACGGAACCGCCTTTGTCTGCGGGATTCCCTGGTGCGGAACGTCCGGACTCTTTGACACGAAAGATTATCCTCTCGGCGGGATTGTTCACCTAAAACAGTCCGGAGAAATCAAAGTTACCCCTCTCCCCTCCGGTGAGAAAGCACTATTCACTGCGCAGCGGTTGATTTCCCCGGCATGGAACCAAGAATTATTTAAAAAAAATATTGATTTTTCAGAGCAAATCAGCAATCTGGTTCCGGTTCTCCGATTAGCCTGCCGGGCCGACGAAGAATCCGCTCATGCAATGAAACAACATATTGATACTCTTTTACAGAAAGGCAGTTGACTATGGAACTCAAACAGTGGCAGCACATAAAAAAGAGAATTAAAGAAGGCGCTCTCAAAGACATGTTTCGCCAGACAAGATGGATTTATCGTTACGTCCGTCACTATCAGTTTTTTATCATTATATACACGGTTATCGGACTGGTGGGAACCTTTGTGGGACTTGGAACAAGTCTCGTCTCTAAAGACCTTGTAGACATTATTACCGGCCACGAGACAGGCGCACTCCTGCGTACCTTTTGCATGATGATAGGTCTCGCCCTCGGCAACACGATAATCAATCAAATATCCAATTACATTTCAAGTTGGATCAGTCTGAAGGTAGACAGCGAAATCAAGGCTGATATTTTTGAGCAAATGCTCGTCACCGATTTGGAATCCATCATGAAATTTCATACAGGAGATTTGCTCTCCCGCTGGAATTCTGATGCTGCCACAATTTCCAATGGAATCTTAAGCTGGGTTCCATCGCTGATTATTAACAGCGTCAAATTTATCAGCGCCTTTGCCATCGTTATTTATTATGATCCGACCTTTGCAATTTTTTCCTTTATCGGAATACCCTTTACCCTGCTCATGTCCCGCCGGATTATGCGTCGTATGGTTGACAACAATAAAAAAAGTGCCGGCATCAGCGCTAAAATGTCGGGTTTTAATCAGGAGACTTTTTCTAACATCCAGACCATCAAAGCCTTTGATCTAATCGGTCTTTATGTAAAACATTTAAAAAATCTGCAGCAGGAGTATATCACTATGCGGCTTGATTTTCAGAAGATGTCGATTGTGACTTCAATTCTTATGTCCCTGATCGGACTTGTCGTGTCCTACAGTTCTTACGGCTGGGGAATATACCGGGTGTGGAGCGGTGTCATCAGTTATGGAACAATGACCATGTTCCTCTCTCTCTCCGGCTCTCTCACCGGCACACTGAATTCCCTGATTTCCCTTGTCCCGACTGCCATTGGCTTGACGACCTCTGCCGGCCGTCTTATGGAAATACTGGATATGCCAAGAGAGGATTTTCAATATGATAAAGAAGTAGATACTTTTGAATCAGAAAATAAAACATGTGGCATTTCAATTGAGGTAAAAAATCTCTCCTATACCTATCGTACCGGAACGGAAGTCTTTCGTTCCGTCAATTTGGAGGCCCACCCTCACGAAATCATAGCATTAGTCGGTCCTTCCGGTGAAGGAAAGACAACCATGCTGCGACTTCTTCTGGCACTTCTTCGCCCTCTGGACGGCACGATTGTTCTAAACGGTGGAACTTCCGGGAAGAATCCAATTACACTGTCTCCTTCCTGCCGCAGACTCTTTTCCTATGTTCCACAGGGAAATACGATGTTTTCCGGCACGATTGCTGAAAACATGAGAAATGTAAAGCAGGATGCCACCGATGAAGACATCATTCATGCCCTGCAGATTGCCTGCGCCTGGGGATTTGTCAGCAAACTTCCAGAAACAATAAACAGTCCGATTCTTGAGCGTGGCGGTGGATTTTCTGAGGGACAGGCTCAGCGACTCTCCATTGCCAGAGCACTCCTTCGCAAATCACCGATTCTCCTTCTCGATGAAGCAACCTCTGCTCTTGATGTTGCTACAGAAAGAAAAATACTGAAAAACGTCATGAAGGATGAGTACCCACGCACCTGTATTGTCACCACACACCGCCCAACTGTGCTGAACATCTGCAATCGTGTGTACCATATTGAAAATCTTACCTGTCACGTTATGAATGAAACTGAGATAAAAGAAATGATGGATTCATTTTAAAAATGCTCACCACCAAAAAGACTGCCCACGCAAGATGGACAGTCTTTTCTTTTCTTCGCTTATTACAACACTCAAAATCAACCGGCATCTCTGACAACTACGCGATCAACTTTCAAGCCCTGTTCAGATCTGACAACCAAGTCACCAAAACCAATGTTGTCGTGACCATTGCAGTGACTATCTCTTCGGAATACAACATAATTTCCGCCTGCTGCCACAAAAACTCCGGGAGCATCTACATACTCAACCTCCTGATTGAAATAAACAGTAACTTCCTGCCAGGAACAAGTATGGTCTGCACTGTGTGTCGCATTAATCTGAATTCGATAATCTCCGCGGCCACTCTGCGGAACCTGATGTATATTGACGCTTGTTGTGAAACACCCACTGTCTGTATAAACACCTTCACTTAATTCTTCATTCAATAATACTGTCGGCTTCTCGTACTTTACCATAGTATTCGCCTCCTCTTTAAATACACATTATTTATTTGATTATACAGAATATTCCGAATAATGTCAAGAAAAAATATAACTATCAGTGATTCCACTATCAGTGATTCACGCATCTAAATAAACGGCACAATCCTTATCCATTCTCTGCAAAAGATATTTTACCAGATTTTCAGGAATTGCGACGCAGCCTCCTGTCCACATCCTGCTGTGGAAACAATGAAGAAAGATAGCGGAACCTTTATCTTTTTCGCCACTTTCGTTCCAACTGATATTCAGAGCATAGGCATACCCCGGATCATAGTCAATAATATGCTCAGAATTGTCACCATCTACCACTACATCCTCACCATCCACTTTGACAGATGGTATTTCTGATTTTTTGATTGGCTGGTTATAGTACTCGGAACCTGAAATCCCACACCAGTAGTCATCATCTGTCACCTGCTTATAAGGCAGTCCCACACAGCCCGGATCTTCTTTAATTCCGAAGGCGTGAGTGAAGCGATATAACCCTTTTGGAGTTCCACCGTCTCCCTCTCTTTTATCAGTCTGGAAGCCACTGCGTCCAATGTATCCGTAGGTAGTAAAAATTTCTCTCCATTTATGATCTCCACCTCTCTCGTAAAAGCCAACATCTGCATTGGTTCCACCGACTCCTCTCACAACAACAATCTGCTCCGTATCGGCACTTACCCCATCCAGTTTATCAATCCATTCCGCCGCATCAACAAGAGAAGACGCCTCCCGCTCTCTGTAGAACATACGAATACTCGAAATCTCATTCCATGTAAGATTCATCTTAGCCTGCACGAAATTTGTTACAGAACCTGACTGCTGCTCCATGTAACAGATTGCTTTCTCAAGTTTTATACGGTTCATTTTGTTTCCATTAAATGCCCCGCTCAGTTCATAGTCCTCAAGGATTGTATCCTGATCCACATTTAACACGCTGAGGAGCATAGCAGCGGCAAGACCGGTTCTATCTTCTCCCTTGACTCCATGCCACAGGATAGCCTGATTCCCCCTGTTATCGACAACAATCCGGAAAAACTTTGAAAACGCACTCAAAACCTCTTTATCCTTTAACATTTTGGCATAGCAGTTATCATCTTCTTCCTGTGTATCGTTCAAATAGAAGTACTTACTCAATTCAACCGGAACGGATGTCCTTTCCATATTTCCAAGGTTAGGATCTTCTGCATCCTTTTGTTCCTCTTCACTCCTAAAATCAATATCATAACCCACATTATAATCCTCAGCAAGAATTTTCTTGTCAGCACCTGTCGCCTCTGAAAGCGAACCGGTACGCAGGAGCAGACCTCGCTTAATCGTCCATCCGTCTGTCGTTTTGTATCCACCCAATTCTCTTGCATTTTTAATTCCGGTTGTCGAAATTTTTTGTCCCTCTTTTGTTACCTGTGAGTTTTGGGACGGTACTGCCGATGGAGTTGCCGTCGGATTCACTGCTGCCGTTGCTTCCGGAACCGGTGTTGGTGTTGAGACTGCTGCCTGCGTTGAAGTCGCTTTCTCAACTTTCTTCACAACCACTTTGCAGGTCAGCTTTTTCTTTTTCCGGACACTTGCGCTTTTATAAATGACAGTTGCCGTGATTTTGGAAGTTCCGGCTGTTTTTCCTGTCACCCGGACACTCATCTTTTTCTTTTTGCTAAGTGCCACTTTTTTGTTTGACACCTTCCATGTTGTCTTAACAATTTTTTTTGCCTGATTTTTCTTAAGTTTCAGAGTGAACGACTTTTTCACCTTTACCTTTTTACTGCTTGTACTCAGAGTAGGTGCTTTTTTATCTGCTGCCTGAACCTGAGTACTTGATACAACGGAAAGTGTAAGAACCCCCATCATAACCAATGATAAAATTTTTCTTTTCATTTCCAACCTCTTTTCTGCGCAAATATACGCTTTTATTTGTATAGTAGCATTGTACCATAAAGAAAACAATTATTCTACTAATTTTTCTACTTGAAATACTGCTCTATCCTCATTCGTAGTTGTTTCACAATAACTTGCTCAAAGTTCCAAACCATGCCTGAGCAAACAGAAGCAGCCATATCATTATTATTGCAGCGTACTGTACATATCCCCTTTTTTTGTTTTCTATCACAAACGAAGTATCTGACACATAAGCTGTCATCCAGCCAACCATTAAAACTACAGTAATAATATATCTCCCCTGTGGTTCATAGTCACGAAAATACGAATGAACCAAAGACACCCCCGTAACCATAACGCAGGAACACAACATCATGATTCCAAAGAGGCGGAACAAAAAACTCTTTTCGGTTTTTCTCAATAATCTCAAAAACACGAAAAAAACTATGATAATGCCAACATAGTATTGTCTGTATAATATCTGCGGCAACGGGTATAGCATATAACCAAAGTACCCAATACAGCTTTGAACAGTAAACCGCACCCATTCTACACCTTTCTCCGAAAGGAACTCCCAAAAACTCTTTCCCGCTTGAAAACTACTTTTATATTCATAGAGTTCAATGCCCTTTATCCTCATCTGCTCTCTCGATATGCCCTCTGAAAGCAATCCCATAAAATCCCCTTGATGCAGCATCGCATTTCTCACGAAAAACCACCCGGTCAGCACAAGTACTACCCCCACGATTATGCCCGCTCGCTTACAAATAAAACCAATCTTATTATCAATCTTTTGGGCACCAAGACAGGAAACCACAAAAAATACTCCGCCCATCAAAACCCACGGATAAACGGTATAATATGATAGAATACAAATAGAAAACGCCACTGCCAAACCGATACAATTTTTTATTGTCCACTGCTCCTGATATCCTTTGACACAATAATATAAGATTACAGAAACCCCAAAAAGCGAGAGAGAATCGTTGTTCTGATACATTCCCAAAAATATAACTTGCGGGAAAAAACAGACAATCACCGCAAGAAGCAGCGAAGATGCTTCACTGCGAAAAACAAGGTTTCCGGTTTTCCGGCAAAAAACGCAAAGTCCCATAATGGATAATACACTGCACATTCTCGACATAACGAGCAGAACATGTTCTGACGAAGTAAATATAGAGGCTGTTTTTATAAAAAATGCATTTATAATAGCCGAAAGATACGGCTTCAATGCATAGGAAACCCCCCAGCCTTCCACCATTGTTTCCGGCTCATTCCCGGTAGGTAGTCGTCCATTTTCATAAATAAACCCGGACAACAACTGCCTTCCCCTTTCATCAGGACATAAATCCGGTGCAAGGACAATCGCTCCGTACAGGCATATAAAAAAAACAAAAGCAGGTAACATATAATTGAAGTATATTCTTTTTTTCATCCTTTCATCTCCAGTTCTACGACTTTCACATAATTGCAAAAAAATCTTCTCCAATCACAGGAAGATTCGGGTTATAGTATGGGTCTCCCTCTTTAATCTGCTCTGACCAGCGATTATAAAACAGACGACATTCTGTTTCCATATCTTCCTTACTTTCCGTTTTTTTATCAACAGCAACATTCTTCGCTTCATACAGATCCAATTCCGCAAATGGTGTCCACAAAACCAAATAACCTGACTTCCGCAGTCTCAAACATAAATCCACGTCATAATAAAGCACCTGAAACTCCTCATCAAATCCACCAATCTCATGAAAGACTTCCCGCCGCATCATCATGCACGCACCGGATACAGCAGAAAAATTCTGCGCATACATCAGTCTTCCTGCATATCCTTTATGTTCACGCCTCAGCGAACGATGCAAACACCCCGCGGCACCATCCAGTCCCAAAACAATCCCCCCGTGCTGTAATGTGTCGTCCGGGTAATACAGTTTGGCTCCCACTGCCCCCACATCTCTTCTCTGTGCGTACATTAACATCTCCTGAATCCATCTTTTTGTTATAAACTCTGTATTGTTATTCAGAAAAATCAAATACTGTCCTGTCGCAAAGGAAACTCCATAATTAATCATCGCAGAATAATTAAGTTCGCCTTCCCACGTTACAACCTTAAAATCAAACCAATTTGTCTGATTCTTTTTATAGTAATTAAAATCTTCCTGTGCTCCATTATCATTTTCTATAATAATAATTTCAAAATCCGGATAGTTCGTTTTTTTATACAGAGAATCCAAACATTTTCGTAAAGTTTCTCTCTGCTCAGCATTTAAAATCAGAATAGAAACTTTAGGAAGCGAAGTCAGTTCATATTGAACCCGATAGATAAATGTATCCGGAATATTAGTTACATATGCCTTCACTCCCTCTCGCTCAAGAAAATCGCTAACTGCCCTGGCACCAGAAACGGCTGCATAGTTCTTAGCATCCACGCTCAGAGCAACTGATTTTTTATGACTTCGCCAAAAATATAATATTTTCGGAATATGCACAATTCTCTTCGCCTCTTTCGTTAAGCGGAGGAATAGTTCATGATCCTGCGCACCTTCATAACCACTGCGGAAGCCATCTGTTTTATTCAATAACCCGGCAGAAAACACAGTAAAATGGCAAATATAATTATTCGCCAGCAGATTATCCGGTGCAAAATCAGGTTTGAAATGTCTTGACCTGATATGATTCTGATTTGGACTATAGAACACAGCCTCATCCGTATATATAAAATCTGCATCCCGTTCACAGATAACCTTCACCACTTCATAAAGTGCCGCCGGATGCAATATATCATCATGATCTAAAATTCCGATATACTTCCCGGTTGCAGTTTCTAAGCAGGCATTCGAATTTCCCGA
>CAMVIN010000082.1 GCA_947167565.1 uncultured Clostridia bacterium
GACGCGTAAAAAGTGTCACTTTTCCGCCCTTTTCTACAATATCATTGATAAGCATTGTCTTATCTATATAATACATATCCTTATCGATAAATTCTTTATAATTTTCATATCCTATCCCGATTTTCTTCATTTTCTGAACCTCCCTGTATCGCATATTTCCCAATATCCCCTATTATCTGACATTTCAGCACTCAACAAAACAGTTTCAAGATTTACTTTATATGTCTTTAATATAACACAATTAAAATGGGGTGTAAACAAGAAAAGGCACCGAGTCCGCTGTGGGAAACCGCCTTTTTGTTTTGTCCTTTTGATTTCTTTTCTCCCCCTCGATAATTCAGTCACTTCACTATTCTACCAAACACCCGCCACCACTTATATCCTATATAAAAAAAGGTCTCGCGCGCGACAAAGGGAATTTTTGTCTTACCACTCTGATATGCGCTTGTATTTGTCGGTGAGGAAACCGCTTTTATCCCCGCATCCTTTGTGAGAAGCATCGCCCGTTTCATATGTAGCGGGTCGCTCACAATCGCTGCTGTTTTATACCCTTTTTCGTCCATGATTGCCTTGGCATTTTCTAAATTTTCCTGCGTGATTGTTGATTTGTTTTCCTCAATAATTGCCTCTCCCGGCACACCGACAGATTCAAGATAAGTTTTCGCCAGATAAGAATCTGTAAAATGATTCCCCTCTCCCAGTCCCCCTGTCACAATTATCGCCGTAACATAGTTCTTTTCATACAGTTCTCTTGCCTGATTGAGCCGCTGTTTATAAACCTCGGACACTCCACTGTCACTCGCTGCCGCCCCCAGCACGATTGCAACATCACAGACCGTCTCCTCATATACACTGCTGTACCGGCAAATGGAAATGACATTCCCTGCAATATAGATAACCAACAAAACAGGAATCATCCATAGGATTATACGCTTTTTGTTTTTTTTGCATAAATCTAACCTTTGCATACTGATCCTTCGTGAACCTCCTCAATTGCTTGTGCTACCGCTGCTTCATTTCCATCCAAAGTGTCTCGTAACAATTGATCTGAACACTTAACTAATGCGGTCAACCCCTGATGCTTTGCCTTGCGTAAAATTTTTTCAAAACTTTGTCCGGATTTTCCACAGCATCAACTAATGTAGCAGATAAGTCTTCCTTTTCTTCCACTATCGGATACTGTCTTTTGATTTCATCTGTCATACTTCTTGAATAATTGATCCGATTTACAAGACTTGTCATAGTAAGCACACAGCATTTGCGCGGCATAAGACTTACCGAAACGCCGAGGTCTGCTCATACAGATTAATTTCTTTTTTGTACCTATCACACGATTGATTACACGGAGCAGCCCCGTTTTATCCACATAATCTGATTTGAGTATTTCTGCAAATCCGCTATTACCGGGATTCAGATATGTTCCCATTCTCACACCTTCTCTCTGACTCAGTATTGTCTGAAATAATTATAAGACTTATCTTCTCATTTGTCACTTGATTTTTCACACAAAAAAAGAGGTAATCAACCGCAGAAAAATTTAACACCTAAATGTGCTGCCATTTTCCTATGATTGACTACCCCTCTTTTTGATAAAGCCCCGGCTCAATATTACTCAGCCTTGGCAAGAATTTCTTTTTTGTTATAACTTCCACAGTTCTTGCAAACTCTGTGAGGTACCATAAGCGCTCCACACTTGCTGCATTTTACTAACGTAGGAGCCGTCATTTTCCAATTTGCTCTACGCTTATCTCTTCTGGATTTGGAAGATTTATTTTTAGGACAAATACTCATCTCGATTACACCTCCTCTGTAATTCTCAACACTTTTTCCATTATATAGGGAAATTTTTCAGTTGTCAACTGTTTTTTTATCTTACTCCAACAATTCAACCGTCTCTCTCGCAATCGCCAATTCTTCATTGGTCGGAATAACAGCGACTGTCACTTTAGAATCCGGAGTAGAAATAATCTTCTCCTCGCCGCGAATCTGATTAGCCTCTTTGTCAAGAGTAATGCCCATGTAACCAAAGCGCTCAAGAATCTGCTCACGAACAACGATATTATTCTCTCCCAAACCGGCAGTAAACAGAATAGCATCCACACCATTCATTGCAGCAATGTAGGCACCAATGTATTTTGCTGTGCGGTAACTGAACACTTCGACCGCCAGTTTTGCTCTCTCATTGCCCTCATTAGAAGCAGCATCCAAATCACGGAAATCACTGGACACGCCGGAAATACCGAGCACACCGGATTTTTTATTTAATATAGTCATAACTTCTTCCAGTGATACATCTAAATTGTGCGCCAGGTACTCTACAATCGTCGGATCCATATCACCACAGCGGGTTCCCATGACAAGTCCCTCCATCGGGGTCATACCCATACTGGTGTCCACTACTTTGCCGTTCTGAACAGCAGAAACGCTGGAACCATTGCCAAGATGGCAGACAATGACTTTGGAATTATCCGGGTCAAGTCCTAACATCTCAATACCGCGCTTGGAAACGAAACTGTGACTGGTTCCGTGAAATCCATAGCGACGCACTTTATATTTCTCATAGTATTCATAAGGAAGACCGTACATAAACGCCACCGGCTCCATCGTCTGATGAAACGCTGTATCAAATACCGCAATATTCGGCACCCCCGGCATAATTGTCTGACAGGCACGAACACCAATCAAATTGGCCGGATTGTGAAGCGGTGCAAGCGGATTGCATTCCTCCACTCCTTTTATCACCTCTTCATCAATAATAACAGATTTGGTAAACTTGTCTCCACCATGTACAAGGCGGTGTCCTACCGCATCAATCTCTTTCAAATCACCAATTACACCGTGATTGGCATCAACAAGCGCATCCAATACCATACGAATTGCCACTTCATGGTTCGGCATATCTTTCTCAATAACAACCTTATCCTGTCCCGCCGGTGTGTGATTGAGTCTTCCGTCAATCCCGATTCTCTCGCACAGACCAACTGCCAGTGCTTTCTCCGTCTCCGAATCAATTAACTGATATTTCAAAGATGAACTACCACAGTTAATGACTAATACTTTCATTTTCACATCTCCTATCCTGTGTCCCTTGACACGTAAATTTATCAAATCCGGTGCTTTTATTCCAATTCACCTCCACCGGAAAAATACCGCATTTAATTATACTCCTCTGTTTTCCAAAAAACAAGTATCAAATTACCCAATCCCAAAATCCATCCTGCACAAACTCACCTCTCGTATCGCGACTGTATTGCAGTTCCGGATTTTTTACATTGACCTTCATACCTGCAGGAATTGAGTTCACAATAAAGGCATTACCGCCAATCGTCACACCGTCTCCAATAACAGTATCGCCGCCAAGCACCGATGTCCCCGAATAAATTGTCACATTATTTCCTATCGTAGGATGCCGTTTTTCTCCTTTTAGAAGCTGTCCCCTTCTTGTGGACAACGCACCAAGCGTCACTCCCTGATAAATTTTTACATGGTCTCCAATCGTCGTCGTCTCTCCGATTACAATTCCGGTTCCATGGTCAATACAAAAATATTTTCCTATCGTCGCCCCCGGATTGATGTCAATCCCCGTGAGCCCATGTACATACTCCGTCATAATACGCGGAATCAGCGGAACATCCAGAAGCACCAGCTCATGCGCAATTCGGTATACAGTAATCGCATAAATACCCGGATAGGAAAAAATAATCTCATCCGTACTGTATGCCGCCGGGTCTCCATCATATGCCGCCTGAACATCCGTATAGAGATATTCTCTGATCTGAGGAATTTTTTCAAGAAACTGATAGACAATTTCCTCAGCCTTTCCGGTAAAATTCGACTTTGGACACCCCTCACACATATCCTCGCTTCCCATCACTCTGGCAATCTGTTTTCTCAGATGGTACTGAATAAATTCAACTCTCTCACCTATGAGATATTCGATGTAGTCACTGCGCACCCGGTTCGTATCGAAAAAACCCGGATAAATAATCTTTCTCAGTTCCTCAATTACCTCGATAATAATTTTCTTGTTCACAATATTCTCTGCATCAATGCGGACAGTTACATCATTAGCCGTATAACTGTCCAGAATATCATTGATAATCTGTTCTGATTTTAAGCCCATGTCATTGTTTCCCTTTCTTTTTTTTGTCATCCTCATCCTGCTCAATTTTGCTCTTTCTTCGCGCAAGCACATTTTCTATCATCTCGACAAGCCTCTCCTTATTCGGCGGCTTCAAGAGGTAGCCCGCCGGTCGAAGATTGATAATCTCTTCCACTCGCTCCGTATCACTTACACCTGTCAAAAATACAACCGGAATATGTTTGGTCTCCTCACTCATCTTCAGCACTTCAAATACCTTTTTCCCATCATGTACCGGCATGGCATAGTCCAAAAGAATCAAATCCGGCTTCATGCGGCCAATTGCCGACATCGCCTGAATTCCATTGGTTGCCACCTCCACATCATAGCGGTCTTTGAGCATCATGCGAATCTGTCGCAGAAGCATTCCAAAATCATCCACCACAAGAATCAGAGGTTTGCTGAGTTCCTCTTCATTCAATTCACCTCCCACTACCCGGATTGACAATCCCAAAAGTCCACAGGTGCGTTGCAGAAATATATTCGAAGGCACTTTTCTCGGCAAATGAACCGTTACACTGTCACTGTGCGTCTTGGCATAGTATTGATCCACCAATTCAACACCAACTGTCAACACAGGAACACTGCGTCCTTTATCTTCCATTAAAGTCATAAACCTGCTGTCCGGCTTGATATAATCCACAAAGCAAAAAACAATCAGATCCGGTTTGAATACCTTTCTCACTCCTTGAAACATATCATAATCCACTGTACACAGTTTTACCTCAAAATGTTCCGTCAGCGTAAGAAATAAATCATGCAACTCATCACATCGTTTTCCAAGCAAAATAATTTTCTTCATGTAAGCCTCCTATTCTGTCTCTATTCATTTATATAATTTATCATCCGTTCTATCAATTCTTTAATGAGGTCTGTATCCAGATTAGTAACCGCCGCCTGTAGTTCCCTATACAGTGGCTCACACTCTTCCGGCAGGACATACTCACCGATTTTTTCTGTACTGTCATCCATACAGTCCAAATCCAAAATTTCCGTTGCCTGCTGAATAGCCTCTAACAGTCTTATGACTTCCTCATCATTTTTTTCTTTACTCTCGCTCTCCCCATCTTTTGCAACAAGGAGAGCAAGTTTTTGTTCATATGAGCGCCAATCTTCAAGGAAAATCGGGGTGAGCACTTCAATAAGCTGCCAAAGTTCACGCATGGAAGCCATCTCCAGTGTCCCGGCACACCCAGACAATCTCATAGCTCCAATCAAAGATGCCGAACTTTTCATTCCATGAACGGTAATCTTATAGTTTTCCAGAACTCCCTCTTCATGAATGTGCTCATACATATTCTGCAATTTATTTGCCATCGACGGAATTAACTGATAAAAATCTTCCACGGAAGCAAGCAGCATTTCTTCATTCGGAAAATGAGACATCGCATACCCCCAGAACACACCGTCAATCTCCGGAAGCTGAGTTGACATAATACTTCCCGCAGGCTTTTGCTCTTCTGGTAAATTGTCCATTTTCTCTGCTGATTCAGTTAAAAGCTCTTTTGGCAAGAACTGACGTACCATCTCCTCTAAACGGTTAGGAAGAATCGGTTTGGCGAGATAATCATCAAATCCCTCTTTTAAATAACTTTCTCTCACGCCCGGCACAGCATTGGCAGTCAGCGCAATAATCGGAACTTTCTGACAAGGTCCCTCTTCTTCCCGTATAGTGTGAAATGTTTCAATTCCATTCATCCCCGGCATCATGTGATCAAGGAAAATAAGATGAAATGGCTCTTTTCTCACCATTTCTAAACATTTCCGTCCACTCGGCGCCTGACTAATCTGTGCTCCTGTCTGTTTGAGAAGATTACAGAACACTTTGCGGTTTATTTCATTGTCATCCACAATGAGAATTTTTGCTCCCGGAGCAAAAAGCCCCACTTGATAGTCATGCTCAATGACCGGTTTGCTCAATTTACCATGAATATCACCGATTGGTTCATCCTCTACAATGTCCTGAACAAGAACAAAATAAAACTTTGAACCGGCTCCATACTCGCTCTCTACCTTCAATTCACTTTCCATCAGTTCTAAAATCTCCGAAGTAACGGCAACGCCAAGCCCCGTTCCTAGAATCCGCTGATGTTTCTGCTCCGGTTCTGTTTGGAACGCATCAAACAATCGTGGTAAATTTTCCTCCTTAATTCCGATTCCCGTGTCTTTTACCTCACAGTACAGTGATACCTTAAATTCACTAATTCTACGGGCGGTAATAACCATCGTCACGCTTCCCTCATTCGTATATTTCACAGCATTACTGAGAAGATTAATCAATACTTGCCGGAACCTCACATCATCCCCATACAACTGTACCGGTATACTCTCATCAATGTCCAGATTCAAAAGCAGTTTTTTCTCCTCCACCTTCTCTCTTACCGACATAATCACATCCTGTAAAAGTGAGAACATATTATAAATCTCCGGCTCTATCTCCAGCTTCCCCACTTCGATTTTGGAAAAATCAAGAATATCATTGATAACAGATACCAGATATTGACCGGATTTATAAATATTACCGGCGTATTCCCTGACATGCTCATCCTTACTCTCTCTGAGAATCATTTCGTTCATGCCAAGAATCGAGTTAGCCGGAGTTCTCATCTCATGAGACATATTAGAGAGAAAATCCATTCTGCGTTTTATACTGTCCTGGTACTCCCGGCATTTGACCGTCAAAAGTCTTAGCATGTCATCCACACTTTGTTCCTGAATCTGCATCCTTCGTCTCTGGTCAACAAACAGACGGATAATCGAATAACTGAGCCACTGCGCAGCAATAAGACACATAAATCCAAATACACTGTGTGCACGCATGTGATCAATCCCATGTCCCATCGCCCCGGCAATTGACCACAAGATCATATTTACACACATGACAACAATCTGACACCAGAAAATCTTTTTATCCAAAAACATTACCGCAAAAAAAGTCTGCAAAAGAAATACAAACAACATTGTGTCAATGCTCTGAAAAGCCAGAGCAAGGGCGTCTGCCATAACGGCCATTGCGACACAGAGAATACCGGCATATACCCTCTCTGAAATCTTATTCCCCGGCTTGACAATCGCCAACAGAATAAAAATAATAAATACAACACCGCCAAGAATTGCTGTGCGGATTGTCATCCCCCGCCCCTGCAAAAAACAACTGAACACTACAGCAAACATTCCAATTATGTATAAGAGAAGATTTGCCATTCTCCCGTTTGCATAATTCTGATGACTCATTCTCCCACCCCCTTTGGCACTACAAAGGGCAGACCGGCCGGAACAATTTCAATGTCCCATCGGAGCTGGTCATAGACCAGTACACCATCCTGATTTGCCACGATAGGCTTTCCATCCTTTGAGACAAGACGAATTTTCTTCCACTGTCCACACTGTGCAACTTTGTCAAATTTCTCATAATCTGCCCGGTACATTGTCAAAAAAACCGGAAGCCGAAAGCCTCCGCCCGGAACCAAAAAGTAGTCCCCCATCCCATCTGTGACATCCGGCTCCTTGCTATAATGCAAATTCCCGCTCAACACCCGTCCATTTCCAAAGATAATCTGCATATAGTTTCCATCCATGTTTTCACCGTCTACTGTAATTCCAAATTCTCTATCCCTTGATGTAATCATTGATTCCATCACAGGAAGTACATAAGGTACATTTCTACCAATCAGACAGGATTCTCTGTTCTTCGTTGTAATCGAAATAACTCTTGCATCAATTCCCACAGAGAAATGATTAGCACAGATTCCCCGATTGGTCTTCATATAATCCACCATAATGACATCACCATGAATCAATTCCTCTATATCCTGAAAACGCTCCCAATCTTCGGAAAACACCTTGACAAAGTCGTTGGCAATCCCCTGCGGATACATGGCAATCTCCACATTTTCAAAATCATCAAACCCGTTCAGCATATTACGAAATGTCCCCGAACCACCGCAACTGTAAAACCTTAACTTTTCATCCATGAACACTTCCCTGACCTGCCGGACAATTTCACTCTCGTACCCCGCATACCTTGTGTTAAAAATGTAATAGTCCAGATTTTCCATTTTTTCAAGATGACTGCGAAGCTCTTCTGCAAAATTTTTGTTCTTCCCGGCACTTGGATTCACAATAAAAATATGTGTCATATCACCACCTCCTGCCTTCATAAATATATAAAAAAAAGTGTGTTTATTATGCTCATTATAATCTCTTGCCTGCTTTTATTCCTCTTATTATTTTTTCCGGAAATAAGTCTTGCCGGCAGTCAATACGGCGTCACACTCTGGCTGATGAAACTGCTTCCAACACTATTTCCATTTTTTATCGCCATAAAACTTTTTCAATATAGCCTTCCAAAATTATCCTCAAGACAAGTCTTTCTTCTGACAGGTCTACTCTGCGGATATCCGACCGGTGCTATCCTTGTCACCCAACAATATAAAAAAAATCTACTCTCTCCGTCAAAAGCCTACTTCTATCTCGGCTTTGTCAATAATCCAAGTCCTATGTTCATCCTTTCCTTCTGCGGAATGAATGTTCTTGGTCTATCCCTGTCGGAATCTGTTCCGTGCCTCCTTTTGGTGATACTGTCCTCTCTCATTGGAAGCCTTATATTTAGCATTGTCTTATCTATCATCCCTCACAATCAGCACATTTCAGCTGCAACAACACGACAAATCAAGAGCACGCATCCCTCTTCTGCCCCAAATAGCCCCTCTCTCTCTGAACTGCTCGACTCAATCATATGGGAAAGTTTCCTCCTGATTCTAAAAATCGGCGGTTATGTCATTCTCTTTTCCATCCTCGGTCAATGGCTTCACCACATACTGTCCGGCACTGTCCTATGGATGCATGTGCTGCAGGTAATTGGCAGTTCTATATTAGAAATCACAAGTGGCATCTCCTACATGCAGAGCATCGCACTCCCACTTATAACAAAAAAAATCCTGACAACTACAATACTGACTTTTGGCGGACTATCCGCCGTCGCACAAACAAGCAGTATCCTAGCAAAATCAGGACTTTCCACAACCCTCTATGTAATCAACAAAGTAATAAACAGCATATCCGCCTATGTTCTTTCATGTCTATTTTTCCACATCTTTTAGAAAAGAACTTTCCGGTACATCAAAATCATCTTTGTTGTCTCTAATCGGCTGTCTTGCCGGAGGAATAACTCCCTGTGTCTCTGTTGGCACCTGCACTCCGGCCTCAGCAGCAGCCACTTCCTGTCCCGCTCCATCAGTATTCTCCTCTTGTACCTCAGAAACTTTCGGCGAAAGTGAACTCTCTTGCTTCGGGTTTAATTGTACTGCCAGTTCTTCTTTATTATTTTTAATCACATGGAGACTATTCTTCATGGCACTATTCATCATGCGATATTTGTTGTCCATCTCGCGAAGTGTCTCCTCGATATGTATCTCGGCATCTGTAAGCAGTTCACTGGTATAGAGCAAAGATGCATGTCTCATCTGCTCACTCTCCTGTCTTGCCGCATTAATAATACTCTGCGCCTCATCTGTTGCCTGTTTCATAATCTCTTCTGCGCGCTGATAAGCCGCCTGTACAATCTCATTCTGATCCAAAAGCTGAGCAGTCTGCTGCTCTGCCTGTGACAGCATATCCTCTGCCCGCTGCTGTGCCTCATTTAAAATGCCATCCCGATTGTTAATAATCTTCTGATACCTCTTTATCTCTTCCGGAGCACACATGCGAAGTTCATCCAATAAATCATACAACTCACCTCGCTCCACAACCGCTTTATTCGGATACATCCTAGATGGCTTACAATTCTCTACATAGGCATAAATTTCATCTATCGCCTGCTCAATTCTTGACGGATTCATAATGTCCCTCCATTTACCTTATTCTCAAAAACAAATGCTGATTCGTCTTATATTCTTTTATTTTCTCTATCTTGTATTTTCCCTCATCTACATAATCTACTCTGGTATCCAGTGCAGACTCTATAATCACCAGCGTATCTTCGTGCACAATCGACGAATTTGCCAAGATTCGCAGAAGTTTGTCCTCCCATCCACAACGATATGGTGGATCCGCATATATAATATCAAAGACTATCCCTTGTTTTTCTAACTTCGAAATCCCATAGGTAACTTCTACAGGAAGGACAACAGCCTCTCCTGTCATTTTCGTCTTCTGAAGATTGGCCCTAATGCATCGCAATGGCTCTTTCCCAAACTCAACAAAATATGCCTGTCTCGCTCCTCGACTGAGAGCCTCTATACCAATCCCTCCACTGCCACTGAACAAGTCTAAAAACAGGCTTCCCGGCACATCATCCTGAATGACATTAAACAACGTCTCTTTAATCCTGTCTGTCGTCGGTCGGGTATCTTTTCCTTCCGGTGCAATCAACGGAAGTCTCCTTGCTTTACCGGCAATCACTCTCATATCAATTCCTCCAAAACGATACTATATTTATTTTATATGATATGATGGTTTTTTTCAAGTGTAGTTTTGTAATTTGTTGGGTTTTTTGAAATAAGACCGAAACTATCCGGCAAAACAAGCTCTCACAGACACGCTCGCGCTCACAGATGGACGTAGCGGTACTAAACTCGCATACGCATGTTATGCGCATGCTTGTTAAGTGCCGACGTCCATCTAATGTCTGTGAACCACTTTGTTTTGCTGGATAGTTTCTGCTCCTCATCAAAAACACCAACAAATACAAAACTTTCCTGACAAGATAGGATCCCCTACGACACCTGTTTTTTCGTCTCCTCCCAAATAATTTATAACCAATTCAAAGCCTTCTCCTTTACCTTCTCGTACCACTCATTTTCATCAACAGACTTTTCTGCTAATTCCAACGAATATTGAAAAATTCCTCTTATCTTTTCAGAGTCCGGTACATAATCTGCCCGATACGACTGTTCCACCATATTTATAAAAACATTAAGTTCCATCGGAACAATCACAGAGTTTCCACCATAAAAAGCTATATTCATTTTATGTAATGCATAAAAGTACGCAATACAGGATGGATTGATTTTCGGCGCAATAAAAAGACAATATGCCGTCTTTCCCTTTTCCGCCTTTAACTTTGCCAAATGTCTTGTTACCGGCTCGCCCTCCATTTCATATTGCTTCTGTCCTGATTGCATAGTTACCTCAACTGCCAGATAAAACTCCCCATAATCGCATACGATATCAGGCATATTTCCCGCCGCTGTTGACATAGGTTGTCCTTTATCATCAAACCTCAAGTTTGCCTTAATATCTCCCCCATCTATCATTGTCATTGCGCGCCAAGCGTTCCATTCCAACATAAGAGGAGCATCATACAGCGTATTTTCCCTGATGTCATCAAATACTGTCATAACATCCGAATAGAATTTGTACTGTTTTATATCCTCAATTTCCTCTTTTATAATATTCTCTTTTCTTGTCTGTATAATATGTTCAAGATAATCCTTTAAATCATCTATCGTCTTGTCCCTAAAATCAACATCTTCTCCCTTTATATCACTAATCTGTTGACACAATCTCGTTCTATCATCCGAATATAAAACCGGCAACGTTTCATCAAATAAGTATTCTTTATATTTATCTTCATCATCGACAAACACCGGTTCTCTATCAATTGTATCAAGAAAATATTCAACATCTTTTTTCTTTTCAGGTGTTATAGACAAAGAATGTCCCCTCTGGGATATCTCAACCATCCCCGTCGCGCGCAAATACCTAAAACAGGCATCCGCATAATCTCTCATATTCCCGGATTTCGTCCTGATAAATTTCTTCAATGAATCATCCTTGGATTCTCTTGTTTTTGTCTTTCCTGAATTTATCTCTGATTGATATATTTTTTCAAGTTCTCTGCGTAAATATTTACCACGAAAAATTTTATAACTTTCCTCCGCATAGGCTTTCAAATACCTAAATTTTCTAATTTTTTCTACAATTGTTTCAAATTTTGAATAATGTGTAATCTGCATGCCGAAAATCATCAACTCATCAAAAGAAACTGTTCCCAGTTTATAAATCAGTCTGAATATTTCAAGATAGGGTTTTACCCGAAAAAGTCCAGCCAATTCTTTTGGTTCCTTATGATACGGCGACGGTAACTGAAATTTCAATAACTGCCTTAACAATACTTCTTCTGTTCTTTTTCCACTGATGAAAATTTTGCCTGCATTTGTTATTTGTATTGTTGGTTTCAAATCTACAAATCCGAGCGACTTTGGTGCCCGGTTGATTCGGTCTCGCGCACTGAACGCCATTTCTCTTGCCGAACCTTTCCCCTCAAAATCTGTTCCTTCCGCTAACTTTTTTATAAATTCCGCCTGATTTTCCGGATTCCATATCTTTCCCGAAAAATGCTTAGAAAGAACCTCTATCTCTGGAACCATCTTTAATGGCGTCCTCGGAGATGTTGTAAAAAACAAAGTTTTACTTTTTCTTTTTAGATATCCCACTTTACTTTCTCCTTTTAATAATTCGTCACAAGTATATGCTTTGCACCCGCCTTGAATCGATTTCTAATATTTACTGCATATGATTTATTATATTCATCGACAATCAAATCTCCGTATAGTTCTTCTGTCAAATCTGTCTTGCCAATAACAAGCAGGGCTTTGCATGGTAAATTTCTGAAATCATTAGCGAGCCTTCTATGCTCATCTTCTCCAAATCCGTCTTTATACTCCGCATTGCCATAATCACTGAACACACAATCATATGGGGGATCTAAAAACACAAAATCCTGCGATGACAGCATGTCAAAAATCTCGGAATAATCCAGATTATATATATCTGCTCTGGACAAGAGTTCATAGTGTTTCTCCGTAATTAATTTTGTATTGAAATTCTTATATCTGCCAAAAGGTACATTGTACTCCCCATGACTGTTATAACGTATCATTCCCGAATATGCAGTCTTATTGATATAAAAATAAACAACCGAATCC
>CAMVIN010000083.1 GCA_947167565.1 uncultured Clostridia bacterium
TTGATGGTAGTAGATTATTAGATATAAACATGAAAGATATAACTCCTCTTATAGGGAAATATTCCGAGACTGATTTTGATAAATCGGTCTCGGAAAAAGAAGTCATTAAAAGATGATGTTTCAATTAGTACATACTATATACATGGGAGATTGACGTCAGCTGCGAAAGTTGGAAGTTCTATATGTGCGTATTGGGAATTCTGATTTAAAATAATCGAGTTATTACCGGTCATTCTATATATGGCCGGTAATAACTTGAATATGTGGAGGTATCAGATAATTATGAAAGGTATAAAACCAATTATTCCGGTAATTATTATTTGTATTTGCCTGATAAGTTTAGAGGTTTTTTTAGAATATTGGGGATTACCGACGAAAAAAACAAATGTGGAAAATATAGCTATATCATCTTCTGCTGTTTCAGAAGATGATGAAACCTATGAACCGGGACTTGAATGGGTAGTGGATGAAGATTTTTCGTTTGAAAAAATGAATGTCAACGTGGAGAAAATCAATACACTTCCTGTGTATGATATGGCATGTAACGGGGATGTAAATAAACTCTTTAGTAATGTAGGAAAATTTCTTTGGGGAAATGAAGTGACAAAAGCTAAATTTACGGATGATGAATATAAGGGATTGAAAGGGGAAAAATATCATGACTATACATTACAAGTAGAAGATAAAGATGGAAAAAGAAGTTTGACCGGAGTAACATCATGGTTCAGTTATCAGGATGACCGGCAATCAGGGAAGAAAGAATCCGATAAGGATGAACAATATACAACAGAGGATGAGCAGGTGAATTATGTTCAAAAGTTTGTTGAGCAGAACAGATTGGGAATATGGAAAGAGGACAATTGTTTTTCGGAGATAAAATCATATGGGAAAAATCAAATTCGTATGCTAAGTAATTTTGATGGGATTCCCTGTACAGAGTATCACTACCAGAATGCTTTAGATGGCAAAGAATATATCAATGATACAGTGGGAAGATTTTCTTTTGGTGTGACGGGAGACTTGAGAAAAATTGAGGAATTATCAAGTTATGAATTAACAGGTGATAGAAAAATACAAAAGCAATATTCTGATGTTGAGGACTTGAATGGGTATTTAGAAAAAACAGAGAAAAAACTGAAAAGATATCTGAATACACAGATTAATGGAGCGGGAATAGACAATCCACTTTTTGAGAGATATCTGATAAAGAATGCAAGAATATGTTATTGCTTTATAGAGAAAAAGGATAGTACAGAGGGGCATGTCTGTGCGGTTCCGATTTTAGAATTATCAGGAGAATTATTCACCTGTTATACAAAATCAAATGAAAAGTTTCATTCGTCAGTATCTGTTGGAATAAATCTTGATACCGGTGATTTGATTGGCAGCACAACGCAGAAATGAGGTGATTGTTTGAGTAGAAGTTATTTCTTAAGAAACTGGATGAGAACCCTTTTTTGTTCTTCTATGTTTTGGATTGCAGTTATCTGTGAGAGTTTATTTGTTTTTGCGACAAGTGAAGTGCCAATGAACCTTGATATTAATTTTCTGGAACTAATAGATAATAGTTTCAGTTGGAATATTGCAGCCTATATTACGCCGATTCTTGTAAGTCTTCCGTATGTCACAAAGTTTTTTGACGAGAAAGCATCGGGAAATTATATTGTGCGAATCACAAGATTTGGTGAATATCGGTATGCCTGTCACACAGCGGTAAGGACTATGCTATCCGGAATGATGGTAATGTTTTTTTCTATTATCATGTTTACGTTAATGATATGCATATATGGATGGTTTCATCACTATGATATGTTTTTTGAAGGAGGCGGTTTATATGGAACTGATGAATATGTGACGATTTATGGCTGGCTCTTAGAACAGGGGATGGGATGGATGATCTATATCGTACATATTATTTTTCTCTGCTTTTATGGTGGCGTATGGGCGTGTTTTGGGGTGCTTGCTTCGGTTTTTGTAACAAATAGAAGACTGGCTATTGTATTTCCATTTCTTTTAAAAAGGTTGTTGGAGTATATATTTGATGTTTCTGGAAGCTTATATTTTCTTCTTCCTCATGGTTTGACATTTCCACTGTCAACATCAATCAAACCTCTTGGTGGTTTTTTGTATCTGGCATGCTATGTCCTTACAGTTTTTATTATTACTGTAATAGGTTTATATTATGGCATGAGAATCTACATGGGAAAGAGAGGGCAAGTGAATGAAAAGAGATAGTATATTATTCGCATATCGAAGTTGGAAAGAGCAGATAAAAAGTATTGACTTTTGGATTGTACAATTATGTATTTTTGTGTTTTTTTCAATCAATTGCATGGAGAGTGGAAAACTACTCTATGAAAATGGGGGGACAATCGGTATATTCGCCAGCCTGCCTGTTTTAATGACAAATGAAGATTTTATGTTGATTATTATGGCAGGATTTTTAATGATTATTTGTGATATTCCTGTTATGAGGGAGAATCGAATCTTTTCTGTCGTTCGTTCTGACCGCCTATCGTGGTTTGTAAGCCAGTTTTTGTACAGTGTACTAATGTCAGCAACCTATTTAGTGAGTATATTTTTTTATTCCATTGTATTTTATATAAGAAATATATTGTTTAATTTGCAGTGGGGAGAATCGGTGGAAGATGGGAGTGCATTTTTAGCGGGTTCTATCGTTTATGATGATAGTCTGCTGACGAGAAGTCCGCTTTTTATGATAATGGGAGTGCTTATTATTCTCACCCTTTTATGTGTTTTTTTTGCGATGCTCTGTTGTGTTTCTAATATGATGACAGAAAGTGGAATCGGTGTTGGGTTATGTGCAGTTTTTATCATTGCAGAGAGACTTACAAAGACATTTGAAGTAAATCTGGGATTTCTTTCGCCGGTAGGCATGCTGAAGAATTTTTATTCCACAGATGGAACAAATATTTTTCCCATAATTAGTTATTTTGTTTTTTTGGTTGTTTTATTGATGATTGTGGGGATGAAGACGCTTCAGAAAACAAATATAAATTAGGGAGGTTCGGTTTATGATAGTTTTAGAAAATGTAAGTAAATCCTTTAAGAAAGAAATGGTAATTCATAACCTTTCTGTAACATTTGAATCCGGAAAAATCACAGGTATCATTGGATGGAATGGCTCCGGTAAAACCGTCCTTTTTCGATTGATCTGCGGTCTGATGACACCGGACAGCGGAGTAATTCGTGTTAATGATGAGATAATTGGAAAAGATGTGGATTTCCCTTCTGATATAGGAATTATTATTGAGACACCCGGGTTTATAAAGAATCAGACAGCAAGACAGGCATTGACAGAACTCGCGTCAATCCGGCGCAGAATAGGGAGAGAAGAAATTGATGCGGTTATTGAAAAGGTGGGACTTGATCCGAATAATAAGAAGAAGGTGGGAAAGTATTCCCTTGGCATGCGCCAGAGACTTGGAATTGCACAGGCAATTATGGAAGACCCGGATGTTCTTGTGCTGGATGAGCCGATGAACGGACTGGACAAAAAAGGCGTGGAGGATATGCGGATTCTTTTTTCAGAATTAAAAGAGAAGGGTAAGACAATATTACTTGCCAGCCATAACAGGGAAGATATTGAGGTGTTGTGTGATATAGTTTACGAAATGGATAAGGGAAAACTCGTGCCTGTTTTATAACGGAAGATAGCAGCATTTCAAGCAGAAACATTCATTGAAATAATAACTGAAATTGTATATAATAAGTCTAAAGTAGTCTCAGAAAAGTAATGGCGGATAAAATCAGAATTTGTGCCTGATTTTTTGCAGGGCGGCCGGAGTTGAAGGGAGGAGCAGATTTTGCTGAATGAAAACATAAAAAGACTGCGAAAATCAAAAGGGCTCTCACAAGAGGAGCTGGCAATTAAATTGAATGTGGTAAGGCAGACGATATCGAAATGGGAGAATGGTTTGTCGGTTCCGGACTCAAGTATGCTTATTTTGCTGGCAGAGGAATTAGATACTTCTGTAAGTGTACTGCTGGGTGAAAGCGTAAAGGAGTATGGCTCAGATGACATAAAGGCAATTTCGGAGAAGTTGGAAGTGATTAATCTTCAGCTCGCAAATAGGAGTCTGGCAAAGGTTAAAACGATTCGTTGGATACTTATTTCTGTAAGTGTACTAATTGTACTGGTTTTCATTGCTCTTGCATGTATGAATAGTTCTTATCTGAATTGGAATTACAATAACCATGAATTAGCAGTTGCAGGAACGATGATGCATGGATTTGAATTTCTGTTTGTAAGACTTGCGCCGATTGTTTTTTTGGGGTGTGTGATCGGGATTGTAATGACTTATAAGAAGCGGTAAAAAGCCAGCTTCTTTTTTTTGCGCAAAAATGTCCATGTTAATCTGCGTTGCGTGCAGCAATGGCTAGTAAATAGGCCAAATGTTAATGCGCGTTGCTTGTGGCAACTGCCCTTTTTGCTATAGAATTGAGTCATCGAGAGCAAGGAGGTGAAGATTATGCCGAGCGAAAAAACAGGAAGTATAAGAAGTCAAACAAAGCAATCTATTTTTAGGCGCATGGATCGATTCGAATTGTTGAGCGGTTATGTACTTTGTTTTTGCTTTAATAGCATGTTCGATTATTCAAAGTCCGTAAATATAGACTCGTATCTGCTGAGCAATTTTTTGCGACAATTATATGAATACCAGATTTTGATTGTATTATTACTTTCATTAACCGTGGTGTTTTTTCATTTTCAAATGATAAGAAGAAAGAAAGTGGAAATACATTGCAGGATTGTCGTAGGTGATACAATCGGTTCGGTTGTATTCCGGTACTTTATTGATTGCCTGATAATACTATGTATTGCCTTTGGTATTTCGGGTATTCTGAATGCAATCGCAGAGATAAACATAACGAATAATCGATATCTGTTATATGTGTTTATCGGCTATATACTAATCAGCTCAGGGAGGGTAAGAAAATATGAAAATATTTAAGTTTCTTGTTTTTAACACATTTTTGAAAAAACCGGTCGTTGTGTTATGTACGCTGGTATTATTTCTTCTAAGCAATTATATTGTTTTTATTGCAGCGCGTTCTGCCATTTCTACTTTTCAAGGATATGAAGAAATAAAACAGTTAAATCAAAAAGGAAACTATTTTGCAAATTTAGATCCATCCGACGATGTGAATATGGATAATCTTAGCAAGAACAAAATACAGCAGGTATATAGTTACTTAAATGATAACATAAGATATGCATTATTTACAGATGGGTTTGTTGCGCAGGTGCCCAATGCGTATGATATGGAAGTTACCGTTGCATATGTGAACAAAGAATACTATGAGTTAAATAAGCAGTTTGAAATCGCCCGGGGAACCGGATTGAGTTTTGATTATTCTCTTGGTGATGATGTTGAAATTCCGGTTTTGCTTGGAAGCGGATTAAGTGATGTATATCCTGTCGGTTCTTTGATAACCATTGACGACCCGGTGCTTCAAAAACAAATAAATTTAAAGGTACAGGGGGTATTAAAACCCAATACGTACCATTCCAACTTTTATTCATTGAGTTCCAAGCAGTACTATAACTTTTCTATTATTGTTCCGGTTAATGAGGAATTTATCAACAATTCGGATAAGGGATTTCAACTGCAAGGGCTGTTTGATCTCATACTTCTTCAAACTGGGGAAGAAAAAAAGGAAGAACTGCATGATTTGATAAAAAACAACTTAGGGGTTGAATTAAATTTTTATACGCAGGGAGAAAATATAGATTATTATAATGAATTCTTTTTTGGCTCGTTAAAAATCATATTGATATTGACTGTCATCATAACAGTTATTTTGACATGCCTCTCCCTCTGGAGTTCATTAAAAAGCATACGATTGATGTTTAAGGATTTTGCAATTAACTTGTTTGTTGGCTTGAGTTATTCGAGATTACGAAACATTATATTTGGCTATTATGGAATCTTATTTTTGATTAATCTGCTGGTGCTTTTCCTGATTACTGCGTATTTGCGGTACGGAGCATGGATAAGAAAGGAGGCTTTCTTCGCTACCTTTGGTTTTTTGGGGGTTATCGGTATGGATTGGCTGGCCTTATTGGCGGTACTGATTTTTGACGCTGTGATAGGAACTCTTATTGTTGAAATTATAATGAGGAAAATAAAAAATGTTTCCATTTCTTTGGGGGTGATACAATGACTGAAATGATTGATTTGCGCATACAAGAAAAATTATACAAGAATAAAAAGTCAAGCCTTTCGTTTTTAAACGATTTCCGACTTGAAATAAATCGCGGAGAACGAGTTGCGATTGTGGGAAAGTCAGGAGCAGGAAAAACCACCTTATTAAATATTCTGGGACTGTTGGATCGGGATTATATCGGTTCGTATAAGCTGTTGGGTTCCAATATAAATAGTATGAATCTAAACCAACTTGCAGAATGGCGAAACCGGAAGATTGGTTTTGTCCTTCAGGAGTCTGCCTTGATTGATACGCTGACAATTGAAGAAAACATTAAATTGCCGCTGCTGTACGCGAAAGCGGGGAGAAAATGTGAACCGGAGGATTTTGAGAGTGTTGTCGATGGAATTGATATTTCTCACATTTTAAATAAGAAACCGATAGAATGTTCCGGTGGAGAAAAATCCCGGGCGGTTTTTGCCAGAGCGATAATAATGAGACCACAACTCATTTTGTGTGATGAGCCTACGGCATCTCTTGATGGCGAAAATAAGGAGAGGATTTTAGCCTTGTTATATAAAATGAATAAAGAATATGGTGCTACCATTATCACAGTAACTCATGATAGGGAAGTAGCAAATTGTCACGGTAGGGTAATATATCTTGATAGGAAAAATAAAGGTATCTGAAGCAAAGGGTATCTGTTATGTGTATGTATATGCGATGAATGGCGTATCAAAGAAGATTAAAGTTAAAATAGCAGCATGACTTATGTAAGAAACTTTACTGCTGGTTCCGGATAAGGGATATGAGGCAGCAGTTCCTTCAGAATTTCAATAAAATTCGATGTAAGATGTGAAGGGCGGATTGCCGTGGGAAGTATATACCCGATTTCCATGTAATCATCCACTTTCAGCGGTTTGGCCACGATATTCGGGCCGTTCAGTTCTTCGTTGATGACTCCGCTGCAGATGGTGTATCCATTTAAGCCGATGAGCATATTAAAAAGAGTCGCCCTGTCGCAGACGATGAGTTCCTTATCACTGTCCAGTGTGCTCAGGATCTCTTCGGAAAAATAAAAAGAATTGTGGGTGCCCTGTTCATAGGAGAGACGGGGGTAGGGCGTCAGATCTTTGGTTGTCAATATTTTTTTGGACGCCAGAGGGGAGTTTTTCCCTACAAAAACATGAGGCTTTGCGGTAAATAACGGTTCAAAGGATAGTCCGTTATCCCGCAAAGTCTTTTTTATTATTATTTCGTTGAATTTATTCAGATATAAAATTCCGATTTCGCTGCGCAGATGAGATACATCATCAATAATGTCATATGTCTGTGTTTCGCGCATGTGAAATTCATATTTTTCTCCGCCGTATTTTTTTAACAATTCAACAAATGCTTCTACAACAAAGGAATAATGCTGGGATGATACGGAAAAACGTTGTTTTCCGGTTGATACACCGGCGTACCGTTCGCTGATTAAAGCGGTTTGCTCAAGAACCTGACGTGCATATCCAAGGAATTCATCGCCGTCGGAAGTCAGCTCAATTCCCTTGTTGGAACGAGAAAATAATGTGATGCCGAATTCTTTTTCGATTTCGTGAATGGCATTGGTGAGACTGGGCTGTGAGATAAAAAGCCGCTTGGCTGCTTCTGTAATATTACCTGTATCTGCTACTGTAACCACATATTCTAATTGCTTTAGTGTCATATTTTATTCCCTCTTCCAAAATAGTATTTATTGATATTATAACATGCTCCATAGAAAAAAACTATGGCAAACATCAATTTTATGTATTTTACAGAATGAATGGAAGACCATATACTGGTGCTATACAAAACAAGGGAGGAATGTACATGCAGACATCAGTAGTAGGATTTCCGAGAATAGGAGCGGAAAGAGAATTAAAATTTGCGTCTGAAAAATATTTTAAGGGAGAAATTGGCGCCAATGAGTTGAAAGCAGTAGCAAAGGATTTGCGCGCAAGACATGTGGATATTCAGCGCGTGGCAGGGATTGACTTTATTCCGTCAAATGATTTTTCATTTTATGACGGCTTGCTGGATGCGGCCTGTCTCTGCGGAATCATACCGGAAAGGTACACCGAGTTAGAGTTGTCGGAACTTGATACTTATTTTGCAATGGCGAGAGGGTATCAGGGAGAAAAAGGGGATGTAAAGGCACTTGCCATGAAAAAATGGTTTCATACCAATTATCATTATATCGTTCCGGAACTGGAAGACAAAACAGTTATCGGACTTCATGGGACAAAACCTTTTGAGGAATATGATGAGGCGAAAGAGAGGGGAGTTGAGACAAAGCCGGTTCTCACCGGTGCTTATACACTTCTGGAACTTTGCCGGTACACGGGAACAAAAACACGAGAAGATTATCTGGATGAAATTGCAAAAGTATATGCTGAAATGATTTCCCGATTTGAAGAACGTGGAACAAAATGGCTGCAATTTAACGAACCGTCTGTTGTCATGGATCTGGATCATGCAGACAAAACTTTTTTTGTTGAACTGTATAAAAAAATTCTTGCCAAGAAGGGAAATGTAAAAATTTTGATTCAGACATTTTTCGGAGATGTGCGCGATATATACGAGGATTTGATAGAGATGCCGTTTGATGGAATCGGACTTGATTTTATTGAGGGAAAACAGACGGAAAGTCTGATTGAAAAATATGGATTTCCGAAGGAGAAGATTTTATTTGCAGGTCTCATAAACGGAAAGAATATTTGGAAAAATGATTATGAAAAAACGCTTCAATTTCTCAAAGCCTTGAAAGATAAAGGGACTCGGGTAGTGTTGTCCACCTCTTGTTCGCTGCAGCATGTTCCGTATAATCTGACTGCGGAGACCGGACTTGCGGAGGAATACAAAAAATATTTTGCCTTTGCGGAAGAGAAACTTGTTGAATTAAAAGAAATCGGAAAACTTGCAGAATCCGATGCCCCGGAAAAAGAGCCGGTATACAGAGAAAACAGGTCGCTATTTGCCATAGGGAGGGATTGTGCGGACGAGGATGTGCAGAAGAGACTTTCGGAGGTGAAGGAGGAGGATTATATTCGACTCCCGGAGCGAAAAGAGCGCAAAAAAATACAGAAAAAGATTGGGAATCTTCCGCTGTTTCCTACAACGACAATTGGCTCTTTTCCGCAGACAGGGGATGTAAAGAAAAACCGCTCTGCGTTTAAAAGGGGAGAGATTACAAAAGAGCAGTATAAAAACTTCAATAAGGAAAAGATTGAACGGGCAATCAGATGGCAGGAAGAAGTGGGACTTGACGTGCTTGTTCACGGAGAATATGAGAGAAACGACATGGTTGAATATTTTGGAGAATCACTGTCGGGCTATTTATTTACGAAAAAAGCATGGGTTCAGTCTTATGGCACGAGATGTGTGAAGCCGCCAATCATCTGGGGAGATGTCAGCAGAAAAAGTCCGATTACTGTTGAGTGGTCCGTCTATGCGCAGTCACTTACGGATAAGCCGGTAAAGGGTATGCTGACAGGACCGGTGACGATCTTTAACTGGTCGTTTCCGAGAGAAGATATCAGCATGAAAGAGTCTATTTCCCAGATTGCGCTTGCGATAAGGGACGAGGTTCTTGATCTTGAGAAAAATGGCATCCGCATAATACAGATTGATGAGGCTGCGCTGAGAGAAAAACTGCCTCTTCGCAAATCGGATTGGTACAGAGAATATCTTGATTTTGCAATTCCTGCATTTCGACTGGTTCACAGTGGAGTGAAGCCGGAAACACAGATACATACGCATATGTGCTATAGCGAATTCACAGATATTATTCCGGCAATCGACAATATGGATGCAGATGTCATTACATTTGAGGCTTCCCGATCAGACTTGCTTATTTTGGATTCGCTGAAAAAATGCAACTTTGAAACAGAGGTAGGACCGGGGGTTTATGATATTCATTCGCCTCGTGTTCCTTCGGTTGAAGAAATAACAGAGGCTCTTCAGAAAATGAGAACCAAAATTCGTGATGATAAATTATGGGTTAATCCCGACTGTGGGTTGAAGACCAGAGGAGAGGAGGAAACAAAGAAGAGTATTGTCAACATGGTAAAGGCGGCTGCTGCTATCCGATCTTCCCATCGGTCATAGCATGATTGTCATATCCGGAATTATTCAAAATGTAGTTGTTATCATTTTTTTTTGTGATATAATAGGGAGCAAGGAAAATAATGTCAGAATGTATAAAGGGTGGAGATTTTGTTTCGTAAACAATCTTATTTTTTCAAGGATTAAGGAGAATTAAGGATGGAGAATTATAGCCGGCAAAATAGACAATGGTATTTGATTATTATAGGAATGATTCTTGTCGTTCTTTTTTTTCCGGTGCCGGTGATTCAGGCGAAAGGTTATGAGGATTCTAATCCGGATGATTATGTGACAAAGGCGTTTAATGTTACGGTGGATTTCGACAAGAGTCATACAGCTACGATTACGGAAGAGATTCAGGTGGACTTTCGCAAGAGTCATCACGGCATTACAAGAAATATTCCGCAGGCAAGGGATAATACGTATGAGATTAAAAACATTTCTGTAGAAAACAATAAATATGAGGTGGAAAATTCCAGTGACAACACAGTGATTCGCATTGGTGATGAGGATAAGAGTCTCACCGGCGACCAGACATATGTGATTCATTACGAGTTGGAATATTATAAGGATGCGGACAAAGAGGCTGACTTCCTGGCACACAATATGCTTCCTACGGAGTGGGAAACCTCTATTCGGAGTTCAGTTCTTACGCTTAGTCTGCCGGAATCTATTGACTTTGAAAAAATGGAGATTTATGCAGGCAAGTATGGGGAGGATGATCCTGAGGCATGGAAGAATAAATTTGAGCTTTCTGTTGACTCAAATACAATGGTATTAACAGGGAAAAAACTTCCAAAGGGCTATGGAGTCACCATTCGAAATGTTGGCCTTAAAGACGGATATTGGTCAGAGGCAAGGAGTTTTATGGAGGCTCATAAAACAGGAATACTTGTAATCATGATTGTCTCCGGTTTATTAGCGATAGTGGCAGTGGTTTTGTGGGTGCGCTATGGTCGGAATCAGGAAATTGTGGAAACGATAGAGTTTTATCCGCCGAATAATATGACTCCTGCTGAAGTGGGATACGCACTGGATGAAAAATTAGAGGATTCTGAAATGATGACGATGGTTTTTTATCTTGCAGATAAGGGCTACCTTTTGATAGAACCGGAAAAAAAGCATTTCATCCTTCATAAAGTGAAGGATGTGGGAGAGGATGAACCGGAGTTTGTAAGAACATTTTTTGAAGGGATGTTTAAAAATAAAGATAATTTTAAGACAAATAAATCTCCAAAGCAATTTAGAAAACCTTTTGAAAAAGCCAAAGAAGAAGTTGTGACGGCCTATAAGGAAAACTATAATGAAGTATTTAGTGCGGAATCCTGTATCAGCCGATATGCATGCGTTTTGTTTATGGCATTGGATATGGCGGTGTTCTGCATGGTGTTGGATGACATTAGTGGTATTTATGTTGCTTTGCTTCTTGCTGCTATATCTTTTTTTGGTATGTCAAGGGCTTGGAAGGGATTTGATAATTTAAAAATAGAGAAAGGCAAAGGCAGTTTGAAAATTTTGACTGGCATTGTTCTGTATGCAGTGGGCATAGTCGGTAGTGCATGGTTATATGATTTGTATCCTGTTAGAGATCATATCTATGTATATTTGATTTCACAGACGGTGATTTTTTTGTTTTCACTCGTTATGCAGAAAAGAACAGAAGAGAGCGTGAAAATAATAGGCCGGCTTTATGGTTTTCGCCGATTTATCAAGGAGGCAGAATATGATCGGATTTTAGCGTTGTCCACCAGTGATCCCGAATATTTTTATCATATTCTTCCATATGCTGCGGTACTAGGCTTAGAGACCACGTGGACGAAACATTTTGAGAAGATAAAAATTCCAAAACCGGAATGGTATCAATCCGATGAGACTGCATTTCTCTATTCAGGGTTATGGTGCAGGCGGATGCTGGATTCGTGTACTAGAGCGGCAATCCCGCCGGTGCCGTCTTCCGGAAGTTCGGGCGGCTATTCAGGTGGCTCTTCCGGCGGGGGATTCTCCGGGGGAGGTGGCGGAGGCGGCGGAGGCGGTGGCTGGTAAGAATAATAATTTAAAACAGTGCAAGCAACCGCTCCAGAAAGCTTGGTTTTTTCTCGGTTTTCGGCTTTTTCTCAACAACTGTCTTTTTGATTTCCGGCGTAGTAATAGTAAATTGAACAGCGTTGATTTTTTTGTTGCCCTTGTCTGCAAATGAGACAAGGGTAAAATCTTTTACATAATCGCTCATCATCTCATCTACTTTTTCATCCATCTGTTCCGGCATGTCGGAAACGCCGTCAGCCATTTCCTGTGTGCCGTCTTTCAGTTTTGAGATGCCGGTATACAGGCTGTTTCCGCCGCTTGACAATTTTTTCGAGCCATCGGACAGAGAATCGATGCCATTTCCCATTTTCGTTATGCCATCGGTAAAACGATCCAGTCCGGAATGAAAATTTCCGTAGCTGCCCGCTAGTTTGTTCACGCCGGCAACATAGGAATCCAGTCCCTTGTCAAATGCTCCGTAATTTTCAGCCAGTGCCGTGGTGACCTGCAAAAGATAACCGGCATCTTCTTTTGAGAGACCGGATAAATCCATAGAGGAAATTTTTTGCTGCAGTCCTTTGAGTGCCGCTGCCAATTCACCGGAGCCGGAGGTGATTCCTGTACCGCCTTTCTTTATCTGGTTTAATCCCTTTTTAATTTTAGAAGAACCACGGACCAGGCTCTTTCCACCATTTGCAAGGGAGGC